>CAZZWA010000461.1:0-4693 GCA_964657555.1 uncultured Microcoleus sp. | reverse complement strand
ATGGTTAGGTGATGCTGATCTGAATGGTGCCAAGAATATTTCGCTAATCGGGCAAAGCGTAAACTTGCCTGGAGGTTCAGAACTTGCTTGCTCACTAGAGGAACATGTTCTAGGGCTGCTGAAAGCCCGCGCTCTATGCGCGACTCATGAGCGTCGGGTAGTTTACATTACGAGCTGTACCATCATCTGGAAAGCGCTGTTCTCCAACGCCAACCACCTCGACAATCACCTCACGTATAGGTGGTGTCCAACTGCCCTGACGCGCCTCAATTTCCACAACTACCTGTTGCCCATCTTGACGAACGCGGTAAGTTGTGGAAGAAAAAGCACCAGTCTGATACTCAAAGCTGTTACCGTCGTCTTCGTAAAGCGTAAATTCTCCATTTCCTGGCCAGATGCGCAGAGTTAGCTCATCCATAGGTCGTTCTCCAGTGTGTTGCATCACGGGTGCTAACGGGACGATCGCACCTGCACGCACGTAGAGGGGCATCCGTTCCAACGGCGCGTGGGCTAAGATCTGAGTCGGGCCTGTATAGGCAGCGTTGCTCCACCAGTCGTACCAAATCCCTTCAGGTAGGTACACAGCGCGGCACTCGACTCCAGGCCGATAGATAGGTGCGGCCATTAGCGAGGGACCGAGCAGAACTTGGTCGTAGAGAGGGTAAGTCTGTGGATCGTTGGGAAAATGATAGAGCAACGGACGCAGAATCGGTGCGCCCGTTGTCGCCGCTTCCCAAAACAGCGTGTAAATATAGGGCAACAGTCGGTAGCGCAACTCGATATATTCACGACAAATGCTCTCGACGCGATCGCCAAACACCCAAGGCTCGTGCTGTGCCGTACTCATTGCCGAATGACCGCGCATCAGTGGGTAGAGCATCCCCACCTGCATCCAACGGGCAAACATTTCAGCTGTGGCGTTACCCGCAAACCCGCCGATATCGCAGCCAACAAAAGCCACACCCGACAGCCCCATATTACAAAGCATCGGCAGCGACATTTCCAGATGCTCCCATTGGGATTGGTTATCACCCATCCACACAGACGACCAGCGCTGCACCCCAGCATAACCTGAGCGCGTCAGCACAAACGAGCGCTCCTGACGCCACCGCTTTAACCCTTCACAAGAGGCCCTTGCCATCATCAACCCGTACAGGTTGTGGGTTTCAGCATGAGTTGTGTACTCCTCGACAGCACCTTGGGGCGCGTCTAGGGGAAACCAGATCTTGTTACCAGAATCGCCGAATGGTCGGTCATCAATCGCTGGTTCATTCATATCATTCCAAATCCCAGCGATACCAATAGCCGTGAGGCTTTTGTGCAAGTCACCCCACCAATTCCTGACATCAGACCGCATAAAATCGGGAAACACAGCCTTATCCGGCCATACATAGCCGTGGAACAGCTGACCGTCGGCTTTACGGACAAAGAAGTCATGCTCAATGCCTTGGTCAAAGACGTGGTAATCTGCCTCTGGCTCATACTTCACCCCTGGATCGATGATTGTCACCATCTTAAAGCCATCCCGCGCCAAGTCGCTCACCAGTCGCTCTGGGTTGGGAAAGCGTTGGGGACTCCAAGTAAAGACGCGGTAGCCGCGCATGTAGTCGATATCTAAATAAATGACATCACAGGGAATGTGGCGTTGGCGAAATTCCCTAGCCAGTCCGCGCATCACTGCTTCTGATTTGTAGCTCCACCGGCATTGTTGATAACCGAGTGCCCAGCGCGGCGGTAGCGACATCCGTCCGGTGAGTTCAGTATAGGTACGGAGGATTTGCGCTGGTTCAGGGCCGTAGATTATATAGTAATCCAGTTCACCGCCCCGTGTTTCCATGCGCCAGACTCCCGGTTGTTCTGCACCGATGTCGAACTGACTCCAAAAAGTCGTGTTGAAAAAGATGCCGTAGGCAACACCAGGACGCAGCGCGATCAAAAAGGGAATCGCCTGGTACATTTCATCAGTGAGCGAGCTGAAATCAAGGGCATCGACAGTCCAGTTCGTCTTGCGCTCAGAAAGTTTGTCTAGTAACCCCGTGCGCTCACCAAAGCCATAGAAATGTTCCTCAGCTTCGATGCGTTTCCAGGCAGCAACAGCACCAGTGCGCCAGCCCATACCTAAGTCAGTGTCGTGGGCAAATGGTTGTCCAGCGCGATCAAAGCAGGCAATCCGACAGGGGTGGCGGTTAACGCGCACGCGGATTTGCTCTGTGATAATTTCTACCGCTTCATCAGTTTCCTGCACCTCAAACGGTACAACTGGCCATTCGGCATCATCCCGCGTCACTGCCCAAGAACGGCGAGTCACCTTACCAAGGGAGGGTAACGTTAAGCGCACTCGGATTAAATTTGGTGCCAGCACCCGCAACAGCAGGGTGTGACCATCACATTCAAAGTTGACACCACGCTGATCAGGCTTGACGGCTTCTACCTCCCCAAGAGTTGACCAAGGCTGGTTAGTGATCGGGAGTTTTCCGAAGTATTGCGGCATAGGTTCAGGAATCAGGATCGATCAATATTTTCTGTAAGTAGAAGGCAAGTTCCTTCCTCCTTTGGATATTGTCTAGAGTTAAACACCTGCCCTGAGATAAATTTCGGGCTATAGCTCAAGTCCAATGAAGTGAACTAAACGAGGCTTTTAACCCGTTTTACACATCAAGCACTTCGCGTCGAGCCGTTTTGCTGATGATGAAGCAGATGCCCTTTCGGGCGGGGTGGAAACCGTAGACTAGGACGTGTTATTTACGGGTCAGAGGGCTGGGTGCAAGATGTCAGACATCCAACTGAAAACCGCTGTAAAAACATTTCGGCGTAACGTCTTTACATAAGATTCTGGCAAATTTTTCCGGACTCTAACAACTGCCTCTTGTCAAAGGAAAGTGAGGATCTAAAGGAATTACGCGATGAGTCATCTCTATATACTGGCGACAGGTCTTTTAACTCAGGGGCAGACATTGACTAGGATAGAACCATCTATATTCCCGACAGACGCACCGCCAGTATGGTCAAATGCTAACGATACTGAGTTCTTGGAGCAGTTAGCCACTCATCAGATTGTTGCCAGTTTGGAACTGCCGATTCCAGAATTCAGCCAGAAGTTGCAGCAGATACCAGATGAGTTTTATCAGACTGCTAGCAACCTAACATCAACGGTACGCGAATTACCAGATGAAGATCCATTGGCTCTATCCAAGATAGAACCGTTACCTCAATCCACTCCCGAGTCTTTCAATTCTGAGTTAGAAGTTCAAAGTCCGGATAAATTTATCCAATATATCCGTTACCCATCTGTTGCTACCTTCGTCCGTCCAGAACTAAGTCCGGGTTCAACAGAATTCTCTCAAATCAATAGCCTGCATCCTGCTTCAGGGACTCAACTCTATTATCAAAGAGTAGCGGCTTTAGAATCTGGCCAGATTTATACTCGGGTAGCTGCTGATAAGTTCTACTCATCCTGGGCAAAGGCAAACCAAAAACCCACTTACGAGCAGTGGAAACGCCTTTTGGAGATGGAAGCAAAGGCGATCGCTCGTGGGCAGGGAGTGAATCGTCTAGCCATCTTGGTAGGAGATTCTCTGACAATGTGGTTTCCCCAAGAGGAACTGCCTGTAGGGAGTTTGTGGCTCAATCAAGGGATTTCCGGAGACAATTCCAGCGGGATCTTAAAAAGATTATCAGCGTTTTCTCAAACCAAACCTGATGTTATTTATGTCCTAGCTGGCATTAATGATTTGCGCCAAGGTGCAACAGACCAAGTTATTCTTGGCAATCTTCACCAGATAGTTCGTCGCTTGCGACAGGATCACCCGCAAGCTCAAGTCGTTGTGCAATCGATTCTGCCCACTCGGTTAACCACAATTCCTAACAGCCGAATTCGTGACCTTAATCAACAAATAGCTGTGATTGCTCAACAAGAGGGGGCACGCTATTTAGATCTGCACACTCGCTTTACCGATACCCAAGGAAATTTGCGTGAGAATTTGACTACGGATGGACTGCATTTAAGCCCCCATGGCTATGCGGTTTGGCAATCTGTCCTCAGGAGTCAGTGGTCAGTTATCACTGCTAAGTTGCAAAATTGAGCGTAATCTGGAGACTGCAAAAAGGACAACGACCCAAGTCTGGATCTACAATGCCTGAGTAGAATCAAAAATCCAGACTTTGAGGATCATCAGTAACGTGTCGGCAGAACAACACCAAGTCCCATCACTACCACCCACTGGCGCGATCGAAAGCCATTCTCTGCAAGCAACCACTGAGCATTGGTTTGAATACCCAGTCAAGGCGCAACCCCACCACACTGACTTTTCTGGCGTAGTCTGGCATGGCACCTATATGGCTTGGATGGAAGAAGCGCGAGTGGAATGCTTGCGCTCAATTGGCATCGATTTTGCCGACTTGGTAGCTTTGGGGTGTAATTTACCAGTTGTTGAGCTTTCGGTGCGCTACCATCGCCCCATTCAGATGGGGATGTCAGCTGTGGTAAGGACGCAAATGTCTGAAATGGAGGGCGTGCGGATTAATTGGAATTACCAAATTCAATCCCTAGATCGGCAAGAGCTATATGTAACAGCACAGGTAACGTTGGTAGCAGTTGATCGGGAGAAGGGCAAGATTATGCGTCAACTGCCGCCGACAGTGAAAGATGCATTGACGAGGCTTTCGGTTTAAAAGCGTGGCTATTAGCGATGAG
>CAZZWA010000460.1:0-4711 GCA_964657555.1 uncultured Microcoleus sp. | reverse complement strand
CTGTCGGTAGTTTTCCTGCCAATGCTTTTGGATTGTATGACATGCACGGTAATGTTTGGGAGTGGTGTGCAGATCACTGGCATGACAGCTATGAGGGTGCGCCAAAGGACGGTAGTGCTTGGATAGATGCTGATGCGAAAGAGGATGCCTATCGTGTGCTGCGGGGCAGTTCGTGGTTCAACTATCCTAGGAGTTGCCGTTCTGCGACTCGCGGCTACGATGGTGTGGGGATTCGCGACAACCACAATGGTTTTCGTGTTGTGTGTGGCGTGCCGAGGACTTTGTAACCCTCTGCCCTTTTCCCCTTTTGCCCTTTTCCTGTGCGCGAAGCGCTAGAATTTTTTTGAAAAGTCTTATCCCTGCCAGCGTATTTGCTGTAAGCGAATGTATTTCATCTAATGTTTCGCCAGAATCAAAAAATTAGTAATGAGCTAGATAATGAAATCATCATTAATCAATGGAGTTTTATAACTTTGCTTTTCTCAACTCATCTTGTAGCGCTGGCAAGTTGGGATACTGCGATCGCAATCCCTTGATATAAGTTTCCCAATCTGAATCAGCATTCTGCGATTCATACACAGCCTTTGCCTGTTGCAAGTATTGGGCAGCAACTTGGTATGCCTTGCGATTCTTCTCAGAGATTGATTGGTTAGCTAATTGCTGGTAAAGGGCGATCGCCTCTCGTGGATGGGTTTTCTTGGCAGCTTCTGCAACTTTTTCCTTATACCTGATGTCATTGTAACCCTTGATATTGGCAGCTAACTCCAAGGCTCTTTCTATGTCCTGTTCGTGCAAGGCAATCTCAATCAGTAACCCAAGTTGATTTTTAGTTTCTAAATTGTTCAGAAGACTAAATCGCAGATCTTCCCATATTCCTAGTTTCTGCGCCACTCCGCAAATAGTTTCGTAGCGCTCAAGAGAGGGAGAAACTGAAAAAACGTCTTCTTGCCAATCGAGGGCAGTTTGGGAGTCACTAAAATTTAAGTGATATTTTGCCAGCCAATTGCGGTAACTCCAGTCGGATTTTTTTTCGTACAAAGCTGTTATGAGTTGCTCAGCTTTTTCATGGGCTTCGGCCTCAATAAGCCTATCTGCGAATCGTACCATAGTTCCGGGAGCATCTTGAAAATGCTGTTGAGCAAGTGCGATCGCTTCCTCTATCTTGCCTTCATCAACTAGTAGGAAGGCGCGTTGTTCGGGAGTTCCCAACTCGTGAATTAAGGTGTTGCCTTCCTGAGTGCGCCCAGTCAGTTCGCGCCGTTCTGTCAGAATATGCACTAAAGATTCCCGTTTCCAGCGATCGCTAGCACTAATTTCATTGCGGATACGTGCTTCAATCCACTCCCACTCTGCCTCAGTCGCATACTCCAACATCGGTTCGCAAGCACCCGCAGCAAAGTCAATGCCGCCCAGTTCCAAATCTTTGAGAACTCCTGCCAATAAGGTTGTTAACCAAAGCTCTCTGACAGTGATATCTAATTGCTCAGCCTCAGCCAGACAATTCCCTAAGCCTTCGGCACATTCCTGAGACAGTCCGGCAATCTCACCATCATAATCCACTTGCTGGAGTTCTTCATCGTAACTGTCAATCGTTTCCTCCAAGAGCATTTGGTAGAGTGCGCCAGCATTTAGCCAATCCCCATCGCGAAGAAACTGATTGCCAATGCCATACAACTCTTGCAAATCTTCGGTAACATCTTCTACATCATGACGAGATAAAGCTTTTGCAGCCTGATGACGATACCCAGACATATCTATTGGCTGATTTGGTAATTGGGAAGTGGTAATTTCCACCAGAGACATAAGATCGGGATGACGCTTTACCATTTTTTGAATTAGGGCAATTAGATCTTCCCGACTACAAGAAGTTAGCATTTCTGTTAAGGGTTGCATAACAGGAAAAGTGTAGGGTTGGCGAATGTTAAGTTAGCAGTGAGTATCATCAGTTTGATACATTTTGCACCTTGATTCAATAAACGCGATCGCACTTTCCAATCAAAGCCGATACTGGCAATAAACCTCGCTAGCAGCACGGTGCAGCAGAGAATGCCGATAAACCAGTCCATTCATATCGTCTGCATAACCACCGCCAATCACACAGGCGACTGGATAGCCAGCAGCAACACAGGTACTCAAAACTTGCATCTCACGGCAGAACAAGCCAGTATCGGTAAGGGCTAGCTTACCCAACCTGTCACCTACATGCGGGTCAACACCGGCATCATACAACACCAGATCCGGTTTGATATCGTACAACAAATTGGGGAGGTATTCAGCCAAGGTTTGTAGATAGGCAGCATCTTCCATCCCGACTGGAAGCGGCACATCTAAATCGCTATGTTGTTTAATGCCAGGAAAGTTGACTTCGCAGTGCATAGAGAAGGTAAAAACGCTAGGGTCATTTTGGAAGATGACCGCTGTACCGTCTCCTTGATGGACATCTAAATCGACAATTAGAATTTTGCGAACAAGCCCCTGCTGTTGCAGAAAACGGGCAGATATTGCTAAATCGTTGAAGATACAAAAACCAGACCCGTAATCGGGAAAGGCATGATGAGTCCCACCAGCAGTATTGCAAGCCAAACCGTGACGCAGTGCCAACTGAGCTGTGAGAATCGTACCACCTACCGCTACGCAGGTGCGGTTTGCCAAAGCTGGACTCCATGGTAACCCGATGCGCCGTTGGGCTTTGGCGTCGAGAGTGCCTTGGCAATAGGCCTGAACGTATTCAGGGATGTGGACTAATTCTATCCACTCTTGAGGAGGAAGTTCTGGGATGTGAAATTGATCGGGGTGGGCAACACCATCAGTTATCAGTAATTCGTAGAGTTGCCGGAATTTAGGCATGGGGAATCGATGTCCTTCTGGGAGGGGTGCGACATAGTCCGAGTGGTAAACAAGTGGCAAGTCCATATTTAACATTTTGAACTGCCTAGGCACAGGCGTCTCGCCTATGCTGTGAGATATTGAGGGAAGGAACACAGGGTTAGGGATGAGGTCGCTCTCTTTGCTGCCAAACGAAGTCAGCTACAGGCAGTAGACAGATCAACAATCCCTCACGGATGAGGTGTGATTGCGAGAACTGTAATCACACTTTTACCCGGCCCATAATACCAAAAAATTCTAAAAGCAGCTGGAGTTTTATTCTCGACATAGGCTTCAAATATTTCTTCTTTATTCGGCCCTTCGAGAGATTCATACTTATGAGTTTTGAGGCTGGGGTGACGCAGTTTTCTTGACATTAATCCCAGCGTCTTCAACACTTTATGGTATTTCTTAGAGTCTGTTTGTTGAAGATTGGCTAAGGTATCCCTCGCTTTAGTTGAGTATTGCAGATGGAACTCCACTAATCTTCAGTCTCCCAGTCTGCATAGTGACTAAAGTCACCCAAATTGTGAACTTCTCCTGCTGCTGCCTGTCTCAGTCCGCGTTCCAAGGCATCCCAAGCTGTAGACTCTGAAAAGAGCCACAATTCTTCTTCAGGAATATTCTGAGCATCTTTGACCATAAAACTGGTTTGGCGTCGCAGCCCAAAAAGAAGTTGCCCAAGTCTGCTTGATTCTTGCGCTTTCTGTTTCACTAAATTTACAGAGTCGTCATCCTTCAAGACTTCAACAGCAAAATTAATGATTTCTGCGTCACGGATTTGAGTAGAATCCTCAGGTTCAGATACAGCAAAACGGAGACCTACACCATCCTTTTGCAATGCCAGACGAGCATCCATATACTCAGTCGCCAAGGGAGAATAACTTTTGGCTACGGCATGAAGTATGGAGATATCTGAGGGGAACATTTCACCGATTTCATTTAGCTGGCGCTGCACATCAGCAGGCAAAGAATTTTCCAGCCGCATTAAGGCAGTGAGGAAAGCTTTGAGGGTAATTGCGTCTAAGGAGTTCATTTAGCCAAGTTTGCCCGTAATGGTAAAAGCTACTTAGTAGTATGGGTATCCTCACCCAAAGTTTGGTTAGCCATTTGTTCAGCCACCTCTTGCCGGATAGCTTCTTGGTCTGGGTAAGGTCTGATAGCAGACATACCGTAAAATTCACTTAACCTCCAAACAGTGGAGTTTTGCCTAAGCGATAATTGTTCGGGAATTTTCACTCCACTCTGAGTATCTTTGAGCTGAGCAAGAAGCTGTCTGAGTGCGCTTGGTTTTTGTACTTTCTGTTTCACTAAATTTACAGAATCATCAATATTTAAGACTTCAACTTCTTAAGCAGATATCTGAATCCCAGACTCTGTAATCTCCAGCCTTACTCGTTCTGGCTCGCTCCGCTTTTTCACACCAATCAAATCCAATCCCCTTTGTTATGATAAACTATCTAGTCTTGATAGCGTACTAATCCCCTATGCAACTCAAAACTGTCTGGCAGCAGGGTAGCACCAGCCCTGAAAATGCTGATAACTTTGCTACTATCTGTCAATGGTGGGAAAACCTGATTAATCAGAAAGTCACCTGGCAACAGCGACTGGTTCCCCAGAACAGCAACGCTAGTACACTTGACTGGGAACCCCAAAGGTTTGACGAAGTATTCGAGATAAAAGCCACCCAAATTCGTGGCATCACTGTCTATTGGCGCAAACCCGATTCTCCACAAGAGCGCAGTACTACACCCTACAGACTAGAACTGGATAACCTCAGCCAGTATCTCTATATCTATCCCCAATCTCAAAAAGAAGTTGTTATTCGGGTGGGAATACCTGAAAT
>CAZZWA010000459.1:0-4749 GCA_964657555.1 uncultured Microcoleus sp. | reverse complement strand
GCGTCGAACCCAGCTTGTGGGTCATCAAACAACTTGCGGACATCTTGTCTGATGCCATCATAGTTGAGTTCTGGTCGCTCAAGGGAGTTGAGGTAGTTGCGGACTCTGGCAAAAACACCTTCAATCACATCCTGAATGCGACGCTGAATGCTGCGCACTTGCTCGACGAATTGGTCGCGCACAGAGAAGACTTGATCCACAATCCGATTCGCTTCCGCTTCAGAAATATCCTCTCGCTGGGACAGGAGTGCCACAATCGTGGAACGGTCAAACCGAGAAAGGCGATCGCCGATACTCTCTACCCCTGTACGTGGGTCATTCAGCAACAGCTGCAAGTCGCGCTTAATCGCTTCGGGGTTAAGTTCGTCCTTGCCAGTGTTGCGCAGGTAGTCTTCCAGAGTCCCTTGGAAATCCTTGACCTGAGCTTGAGTTCTAGCAGCAAGGCGACGGGGGGCTCTGATGACGCTCTTGAAAGTATCTTGCACCTGATCGATTGTCTGATTGACTTGCTCCTCACTCAGATCTCCCCTTTGACTTAGGAGCTTAACCAGGGTGTCTCGGTCAACTTGACTCAAGCGATCGCGAAGCGCCGCCAGACCATCTCTGGGATTTTCCAGCAGTTTCGTCAAATCCCGCCTGATGCCTTCTGGGTTGAGTTCTTCTTTGCCAGTGTTGCGCAGATAGTCGGTAAGGGCAGTGATGGTGTTGTCGTACTGTTCCTTAGCCTTAGTAGTTAAGGTGTCGTACTGATCTTTAGCTTTGTCCGTTACCACTTCTCCATACTCTTTGGCTTTAGACGCGGCAATTTGCGGTGCATGGACGATGTTGTTCCAGGTATCTTCCACTTGGTTGATAATCTGGTTTGCCTGCTCCTCGCTCAGATCTTGACGCGTTGCCAACAACTGCACTATGGTATCGCGGTCAAAGCGAGACAGACGCGATCGCAGTAATACAACTCCTGCTCTTGGGTCATCTAGGAAAGTTTGCAGATCTCGTTTGATGCTTTCTGGGTTGAGTTCGTCCTTGCCAGTGTTGCGCAGATACGACTCTAACTTAACCCACAGCGCTTCGGTTTGAGCTTTGGCCTCATCTTCCTGCTGTTGGGCTTCTAGCAAGACGCGATCGCGAATTCTTTCTAGGTCATTGACAATGGACTCTGCATAGTTGCGGTCGATATCTGGTCTAGTTAACAGCATTTGTAACAGGGTGTCGCGGTTCAATTGGGCAAACCGAGTGCGTAGCTGTTCCACCCCAGCATCTGAATCTTCTATCAATGCTCTGAAATCACGGTCAATCCCTTCCGGAGTCAGCTGATCGTTGCTAGTGTGCTGGAGATATTTGCTCACTCTCGCGTAGACTTCTTGCGTCCTCTCTTGCTCCTCAGCTTGTTGCACCGTTTTCAAAACATCGCGTCGAATTGCTTCTAGCTGATCGGCAATTTCGTTGACTTTGGCGTGAGTAAAGATGCCTTTACTGGTTAGCAGTTGGACAAAATCTGACTTCTTCAGCTGCTCCAATTGTCGGTGCACCAATCCTGGATCGGCTTGGGGATCATAGATAACGTCTCGGAACTCTCGCTCCAAGTTGGCCCGATTCAACTGCCAGGTATAGGCATTGAGCAGATAGTTTTCTACATCCGCCCGAATAGTGTTGTAGGGCAATGCAGGTACATTGCTTTTCACAGTAGTGGCTAGCTGATCGGCTTGTTGGGTCAATGTATCTCTTGCCGTTCGTAGCTGACCTAAGATCTTTTCGATATCTAAATCTGAGAGATCCGTCCTGCCCATCACCGTTCCTAGCAGGGCGTTTAAGCCACTCAAGAGTGTTTGCTGGAGCATTCCTGGCCCTTCTTGCCCTGCTTCCTGTTGACCAGGCTGCTGCCGCGATGCGCGAACTTCTGCAATTAATTGGTCTAACTTAGAGCCTACCTCTCCCCTCAGCTGTTGTGGCTGAGCCGACTTGAGATAATCAAGCAATTCACCTATGCGGTCTGTTTGAGGGGCTTGCTGGTCTACTACTTGCTTCCAGACAGACTCCAACTGGTCTACGATCCGGTTGAGGTCTCGTTTAGAAAGGTCAGTGCGACTGCTGACTAATTCTACAAACTTTTGCCGATCAATATTGCGCAGATTGTCCGGAGCGATCGCTTTCAACTCGGGGTCACTCAGTAACCTTTCAAATTCACTCTTGATTCCCTTAAAATCTAGCTCTGCTGGGCGCAGTTGTTGTATGTAGTCTTGTAGAGTCTCCTTAATACCTTCTGGATCTACAGCCGATCCTAGTTCGCGCCGGACAGCGGCTGCCGCAGCTTCTGCGGTAGCTACAACCTGATCGTTGACTGCCTTCGCGCCAATAGCGGCAGTTGCTGTGCCCACAATGGCTTGAAAGCCTGAAGTTGCCGTATTAACGACCGAACCGATCAAGGAACCCACCGTTGTTGAACTCACCCAAACCAGCAGCGTGAAATAAGCGGCCCAAATCACCAGTCCAACAATGGCTCCCAATCCAGAACTACTAATCAAGCTGAGCTTTACCGCCAGTAAACTAGCGATGAATAAGGCAATGGTGACAGTTACCAAAGTCCAAATTCCTACCGCCGTTCCGATTTTGCGAATTGTTCCCCCTAAATTGTCGGATGCATCATGGGAATCTGAGTCTGATTGATGCCCCAGATATGATATCCCAGCAGCAACAGAGAGATTGGTTAGGACTAATTGGATGGCAATAGCCAGCACAACACCAGCCACCAGAGCCACTAAAAATTGGGGTCCAGAGAAGATCTCAGCCGCCCTTTCTGGCGTGTCAACTCTCCGATCTATCGGAACCTGTGACATCCAGAATAGATGATTATAAAGTGCCCAAGGCATTCCTGTAATCTGAAACATGGTCTTTGTCTCCTTCCTTTGTCGCCCCGAGGTTTCGCTATCAAATTTCCGCCACAGGACAATCGAGGCCAGAGGTATAGGGAGTCGCGGGTTAATAATATACCAAGTGAGTTCTGAAAGGGCTTTTGGTAAAGCTGGCTGAGCTGGTATTCTACTTTGACGCAACTCCCTTAGGCTAGAGATGAGAGAATCTCTAACAACTGACTGCTGACCGCTTACTGCTGACGGCTGATTAAAGATTTCGGATCTGGTGCAAAACCAAACTCTACTAGCTCACAATCCTAGAAATGGGCAGCTTCCAGCATCCTCCCAAGGTCTGAATCCCTGTCTGGTGAAGGATGAGGTCAAGTTTATATGTCTTAAGATAGAGTTAAGTCGCTACAGCTTTACTAGCGCTTGTAGTGGTCAGATGGATAGAGTTTAAAAACCCCGTGGGAGGAAACACTCCCGGTATCTCTTGTAATGTTTGGAATCCTCCGTTAACCTCAATGGGCTAACGGACGAGGATGTCAATAGTGAGTCTTCTGCTGCATAATCGCACAGTAGAGCTTATGGGAAACTATCAGTAATCCACTAGGGGGAATGCCACCAGCCAAAATACGACAAGCGTGTTCGTTGAGAAGTGGGTCGTTATCAAGGTACTTTCTGACAAAGAACACGCAGGTTGTTGGGTCTTTGGGAATAGGATTATTTAGCCCAAGGTGTCGATAACTGGGCTGAAAACCCAGCTCAATCAGACTGTCTTCGATTTCCCGCGCCTTCCATCCCGCTATAGTCGAGTACACGCTCAACGCCAGTGATTTAGCTGGGACATCTGGAAATGGAGGGCAAGTCCATCCCTCCCGTCGATTCCAAACGCTTCCTAGAATCTTGCAGCTATCTTTGAAGTCGCTCATTACTTTCCTCGGAAGAGACAATCAAACCAATCATCACCACGTTGCTCAACGCCTTCTAGCTCAACCTCGTATTTATTTGCCAGCTTCTGACATTCCTCGTCAGCTTCTTCTGGGGAACTGGCTTGAATCGGTTCATAGGACGTTTCCCCAATTCTTTGTATTTGCTCATCTGCGTCTGATAGATATCTAGGGTTTGGCAAGTTTAGTTTGCTCCTTTGCTGCGACGATCGCCTTTTTTCGCTGATACTTATCAGGGCGATAGCTAGTGTCGATTAATACGGGATATAATTTAAGGGTATGTGTGCCACAGCCTCCTTAAATCACAACATTTTTACAATTTTATCAACGGAACTGCTACATTCCTGAATTCTGCGTTTGTCTAGCTGGACTGATTCTCCATGAACCTCGTATGTTGTTTCTTGTAAATTTTCAAGCAGACGCCCTTGGTGGGCTGCAACAACTCCGGCTGAGTTAAAGTCACGCAGCTCATATACAAACGCAGAGTGAAAATCTTCTTCAGCGTTGATAACTTTGTGTAGTGTATACCTTGACGGTTCTTTACAGTAGCCATCATAGATACTTTTTAGGACAGCGTTGGACATTCCTTTGAAGGCTTTTGCAGACCCCTTGTACTGCGTGAACTGGTTTCCGATGAAAACGTGACGATTAAATCCCCTGAATTCGCAAAGAAAAATTAGCGTGGTAAAAAATATAGACGAAAATAGCTGAAAGATGGCTCTCCTGTATTTGTGGTGATCATCCACGCTTATGAATCAGCAAAGCCTTGCAGAGCAAGGCTTTCAAAACAACCTTTTCCAATAAACTATCAGAAATAGGGGGTTTTCCTCTACAGGTACCGGAGAACCATGCCGTCTATTAAACTTAGCTGTGCAGCAGCTAAGTATTTTGTTACATTTACGCCCATCAGCTTATTATGTTTCAAGCAACTCGTCGCCGTCTAGCGATTT
>CAZZWA010000458.1:0-4754 GCA_964657555.1 uncultured Microcoleus sp. | reverse complement strand
TGGAAAACTTTTGCCCTCATGCACTAGCTATCCTTCAGCCTCCTAAGTCATCATTCAACAGTAGACAGCGTCGGTGAGTTTGCAATAGCTGAAAATCGAGTCCAGCTACTAGCTCCAACATAGAGACAATATGTTCTGGTCGCAGTAAAGTACCGTCATTGCGACAGCTACCGACATAGCGCAGAACAGCTGAGGAATCCTCCTCCCCTGACTCCTGTAGCATAGGTGCAATATCTGTGAGTCTTTGTGGTTCAACAACCTCTAACTCGAACAGGCGATCGCGTAAATTCACCATTTGTTTCTTCCCAGACTTAGTCGTCTGCTCTATCAAAATGGTTTCCCTGGTTTTAATCGCCTCTACCCATTCTTGCCACTGCGCTTTTGAGACCTCAAGAGCCGCGATCGCTATCAAATATTCTGCCCTCTCTAACAGTTGGGTAGCAGCAGGAGCTTGCACCCCTATATCTTTCACCTGATAAATGGGTATGTTCACAGGCAACTGAGCCGCCAGTTGTTCCTGGAAAGTACCTACATCTACTGGCTGAGTGAGATCGAAGTCAACAATTTCACCGTTGCTAGTCGCACCTAGAGACAGCGCGTTGGCAATAGAAATCCGGGGACCGGGATGAAATCCGCCAGTGAAAGCAATCGGCAACGCCGCCCGTCGCACGCCACGGTCAAACAGTCGCACCAAATCTAGGTGACTAACGAGAGCCATATCTCCTAGCTTGCCGAACCACACCCGCAGCCGTTGGACGCGGTCTGGATTGGGGATGAACTGACCAGCAAATTTAGGAATTGGCAAAGCCTCGATCACAATATTGTGACCAAAGTCAACTCCGCAGACCCCACAGTGGGAACAGCCATCAAAGGAGCAATCTGGTACCGTCGCTGCTTCCAAAGCTCGTTGCAAGTCAGCTTTGAGCCAGCTTTTATCGATGCCAGTGTCTATATGATCCCAGGGTAATGGGGCATCAAGACTCCGGATTTCAGAGTGTGAACTTGGGACTCCTTCCATCACGTTCCATTCACCGTTTTCCACTTGGCGGTACTTCCAAGTGAGACCAGACTCGGCGATCGCTTGCTCCCAAGCGGCAAAAGTACGGTCTAGACTGTCAAACCAGGAATCCATTCCAGCACCGAGTTCCCAGGCACGGCGAATCACCGATGCTATCCGTCTGTCTCCCCGTCCGATAAAATCTTCCATCGCTGAAATTCGCACGTCGGTGAAGTTCACCTTAACGCCCTTCATACGACGAAATTCTTGCCGGAGTAATGCCTGCTTGCGCTCAAACTCAGCCGTCGAGACAGAGTGCCACTGGAAGGGCGTGTGGGGCTTGGGTGTAAAGTTGGAAATTGTCAGGTTGAAATTCAGACGCTTTCTGCCATTGGCCCTACATTCTTGCTGTAGCCAGCGTACTGTCTCAGCAATGCCCAGCACATCGACATCTGTCTCGCCAGGTAAGCCAATCATAAAGTAGAGCTTAATTTTATCCCAGCCCTGCTCAAAAGCAGTTTTTACACCCCGCAGCAGTTCCTCGTTGGTCAACCCCTTATTGACAATGTCCCGCATTCGCTGGGTTCCAGCTTCAGGGGCAAAGGTTAGACCGCCTTGCCGCGTGCCACCGATGATGTTGGCAATGTTTTCATCAAACCTATCTACTCGCTGGCTAGGCAAAGATAGGGCAATATTCTCGTCTTTAAGCCGATTTCTAATTTCCGTGCCTACTGCGGGGAGAGACAAGTAGTCGGAACAACTCAACGACAGCAGGGAAAACTCGTTGTATCCCGTGGCACGCATCCCCTGCTCAATTGCTTCTACGACCTGCTCAGGTTCCACATCCCGCGCTGGTCGCGTCAGCATCCCTGGCTGGCAGAACCGACAGCCCCTCGTACAGCCCCGCCTGATTTCAATTGCCAGCCGGTCGTGTACTGTCTGTACGTAGGGTACTAGTCCAATTGAGTAAGCAGGCATTGGTGTCGCCACTCTTCTCAGTATTCGCTCGGGCACCTCTGAGCGATTGGGGTGGACAGAGCCATCATAATCAAAGGCTTTGCCCTTAGTCATCTCCTCCGTAGGGAAGAACGAGGGAGATGCCATGTCGTAAAACTGGGGCACGTAGACTCCTGGGATCTGTGCCAAATCCAGCAGCATCTGTGTGCGACTTAACCCTGCTGCCTTACCTTCTTCCAGCACCAATCCTATTTCCGGCAACAGTTCTTCTCCATCTCCTAGAGCCAAGAAGTCGAAGAAATCGGCGTATGGTTCCGGATTTGACGTAGCAGTTTGGCCACCCGCAAAGATTAGGGGGTAAGAGATAGTTGACTGTTCATCGCTCATCGTTGATGGCAATGAGCGATGAACCGTGAGCGAGGCAGATGCCCTTTCTCGCCACGTCAGGGGAATTGCTGCCAAATCCAGCATTTCCAGGATGTTGGTAGCTCCCAGTTCGTAACTGAGGCTAAAACCTAAAATATCGAAGTCTGTGAGGGAACGCTTCGACTCCACAGCAAATAGCTGTGTCTGTGTTGCTCGTAGTTTTGCGGCAAGGTCTTGAGCTGGTAGGTATGCGCGATCGCATAACTGTCTGGGCTGGGCATTCAAGATGCTATATAGGATAATATGACCCAGATTAGATGCACCCACTTCATATATCTCTGGGTAAGTTAATACCCAACGTACCGTGGCTGCATCCCAAGGCTTATGCACAGATCCCAGCTCATTGCCCAAGTAGCGAGCGGGTTTAATAATATCGGGTGTCAGTAATTTTTCAACTGCAACTGCCACGGCAAAACTCTCATGCTTACAGCGCTTCAGATTTCAACCCTAGCACCTCTTAGCGGTAAGCCGTCAACATTCTGCTACTTAAAAGGCAGTGCGGCAGGAGAGCTTAACAGTACTGCTAGACTCTAGCCCCTGTTGCCAGTTCAAAAGCTGCTCTGCTTTCAAAGATTTCAAAAGCCCGATCTAGTTCAGTCAGCTCAAAAATGATCCGGATTGCTGGTGAAACCGAGCAGAGGCTGAACCGATGCTCTAGATGGTGAGCTTGACGGAGAGCTGAAACTAAGGCCATCAAGCCTGCACTATCTAAGGACTCTACTTGATCCATATCAACCAACAGCATAGAGTGCTGCCCAGACGTAATAGCTGCTGTTAGTTGACGTTGAAACTCTACTGCATTGGCTGCATTCACATGACCAGTGGGCTGGACTAGGGCAACGCGTGGGCGGATGAGTGTGCTTTGCATGGTTTTATCCTGCTCTGTGTTACAAATCTAAAAATTCTGTGGTTTCTTAGACCATAAACGGTAAATCGTTGTATGACCACTCTCTGTAGGTGGTTTTACCGAATCTTCATTTGTGGCACTAGATTTTTTAAATTTTTGAACAATCTTTACTAAAAGGTATTTAATAATACAAAACTAATTTTTTTTCATGATACGTGTATCGTGCAATACAAAAAATCACTCGTAATAATTCCTGAATTAAGCTGTACAGAAGTTTTAATTGATTCATTCACAACTACACCAATCACCCACTTGGGTGATGTTATGAATTCTCTTCTAAAGTAGTTTTAAACTGGCTTGCAGACTGATAGGTACAACATCAACGGTAATGTAGTCAGGAATTCCAATTCCTCAGGAATAGGACAATGATTTTTAAACCTCATATCCACAACTTTATACTGCGCACTGGCTTAAAAAGTATGAAGAATAATCTCATTAAATATTAGTGATTCAGATCACACATTTTAAAGGTTTGGATCACATACAAGCAGGGGGATTTAAAAAATAATTTATTTAAACGGGTTCTAGTGGTTTTTATGAAAACTGCATACGCTATTCGTCACCTGGTAGAAAAAGCTCTCTATATTAAGAAATTGACTCCTGATATAGAGAATGAAATAAGTTACGAACTTACGCGCATGGGTCACATTTCTGATGTTGATTATGAAGCTCTTGAATTACTAATGGAAGAAATGGATGCCGGTCGCATTCAACTTGTACCTAGTGCTTGACTAAAATCAAAAATCTACGGTCACTAGTCATTTGATATTAGATTGTAGATTTGTGACCTTCCGGAAACTAGGGAGCGCTACCATAGCGGATTCAGCTCTAGCTGCTATCAACTAATCACTAAATATTAACCCCAAATATAGCAGTCCTATTTGATGACTCTACAAGAGAGGAAAAAGGGGAAAAGGCAGAGGTGGAGAACATCTCGTTTAGGATTGCTATAGAGGGAAATTCCTATCTAGTCTAAAGACACAAGGGTTCCTTGACAATTCAAAACCCTCCAAATAAGCACTCAAAACTCACCTTTGTAGGCTTGCCAAACCTGGTGGATGAAATAGCTTAGTTGCTCGTGCGCTACTGGATGTTTCTCTAGTTGGGACTCTGGGTTGTCTAGCTGTAATAGGAGAGGAATTACTTCCGTATCAAGCGCAGGACGAAACAGATTGATCGGCCAAACTAAATCAGCATCCTGCCGCAGATCGTACAGTACTGGCTGTCCTGATGACGGTGGCAACGAGTTGGTAGCTTCCTGTAGGAGTACAACAAGCATCCAAGGGCGTACCCAGCACATCTGTCGCTCAGTTATAACTTGAATAACTTCTGCATACAGACGAGTCTCTTCATGCTCTAAATAGACAATCTGGCGGGGCTGAAAGTGAGAAAAAGGGGCGATCGCAGGTTTATTCACAAGATTTTGACTTAGTCTATTTGTTTATTGATTTTCATAGATCTCTATTT
>CAZZWA010000457.1:0-4761 GCA_964657555.1 uncultured Microcoleus sp. | reverse complement strand
AGCGCCATTTCAACTTGACAGACTACTAGGTTGCAAGTCTAAAGAAGTTCAACAATTCTCGATTGACTGTTTGAGGAACTTCTTGCTGCATCCAGTGACCGCAGTGAGGCACAAATTTGAGTTGGAAAGGAGCATTAATCAACGGTTCCATTCCTTCAGTAAGCTTTTGACTCAGAAGAGAATCTTCTTCGCTCCACAGAATTAAAGTAGGGACTGTTACAGGTTCCGGCGATCGCCCCCAGTGATGCAGCCAACTCTGAGGTGATAGGGATGAGCGATAGTAATTCATTGCTGCCGAAATGACACCAGGTTTTTCCAAAGCGGCCTCGTATATCTGAGTGTCCTCAGCAGTAAATACTCCCTGGCGAACCGCCTGTCCGCGAAAGAAGTTCTTGACAAAATCTTTTAAATTCTGCTGAATCAGCCATTCTGGCAAAGCGGGGATCTGGAAAGCGAAAATATACCAACTACGTCGTAGTTGATCAAGATTACCTGCGAGTTCCTGCCAAAACCGATACGGGTGTGGTGCGTTTAAAACAGCTAGTCGATTGAGAACTTGGGGAAACTTCTGCGCCAGACGCCAAGCAATCATGCCACCCCAATCGTGACCCACAATATGTGCTTTGACATATCCTAAACTGGAAATTAGGCCGCGAATATCAGTGCTGAGAGTATCTAGATCATAACCACCCGCTGGCTTATCTGAATCGTTGTATCCACGTAGATCTGGAACCACGACTTTAAAATAGCGAGCCAAAGCCGGGATTTGATATCGCCAGGAATACCAAAATTCTGGAAATCCGTGTAAGAGTACTACCAGATCTCCTTGTCCTTGTGTTACATAGTGTAGTCGGATGCGGTTCGTTTCAACAAAATGGTGTTGCCACTCACAATCCAGAGAGTTCATAAACTGTTGTTTTCTTGAGATGCCCGGAGGCTTGCAGTCGATTTTCCTCCTTTCAGATTAGCACTGCAAGGGTAAAGTCCGAGCATCAGAGACTCTTGTCAGCAGCTACTTATACTGGAACTGGTGACAAGGTGTGGTATCTGGTTTAAAACCTCTGAACCGCTGGGGGACGGTATTCAGAAGGTTTGATTTTGTATTTGACTAGGTTTGCCAGATCCTGGAGTTGACTAATGGCTTCAGCGCCCTCTAGCTTCATAAGTTCGCGGTCATCTCGCATTTCCGTCCAAGTAATGCCGTAATCCGACACTAAGAAACGAATGAGATGATTGTCCGCCAGACTGACCATAAACGAGGCGCTGTTCATTTGTCCACCGCAGGTATAGCAAGAAGCAAGGTAACCTCGTTGCTCTAGCACAATCGCTAAGGCTTGGAGGTTCATTACTAGATCTTGGACAAATTGACGGTGTTGTTCTGCAAGTCGTATAAACACGTTTCTCCTCCAACCACCACCACCTAATTTTAGAACTTTTATTCTTTTTTAAGAATTTTCCTGGAGTTAGGGGATGGAATAGGCTATTTTAGAACATTTTGGACACTAAGAAACGGATTGTTACCAGCTCTCTAACAGGCTAACTCGAATATCTAACAATGCAAAGTATCAGTAATAACAGTCTGTGCTCAATCTTCCTGAATCCTAAAGGTCACAGATGAAGCTGATATTACTACCCAATGACATATTCTAGAAGGTAAAAAGTTCCCCTCCTAGCAATAAGAATAATTAATAAATATATAAGCAGGGATTAATCTCTGCCTAGCAGAATCTGTACCTGCCGGATACGGGCAGGTTTTCAGCTATTTTAACCAGAAAGCACAAAAGTTTTGGAAAGGCTAGTGGACTTGCCACCAACCAAACACGGGCCCGATGAAACGGATTGTTACCCAGCTCACTACTAGGCAGCCTATGCCAAACCAAGTCCCCCGAGTAGTCCATTTCACAAACTGCTGACTTTGTGTTTTAGTAACTGGGAGCCAAGGAAGAATATTTGGTTCTTTTCCGTATTTGTCTTTGATTGCTTCTTTACGACGCTTTGATTCACCCATAGCGTAAGGAAGTAGCGATGAACGACAAGTCAATCATAACGCTGTTTGTAGGAAATTGGGAACAGAAGGATTAAGAATTGGGTTTAACTATAGCACAAATGTTGGAAAAAACTATCTCTTATTTCCTTTGTTTTCTCCATCCCTAATCCCCAACTAAAGAAAGGTGAACTGGTCTAAATGGTTGAGACGTGCCAAGGGGCTAAGAGCAGCTAGCACCTGCTTTCCATAACTGCGGTGATTCACGCGGCTATCCAGGAGAGCGACAACACCTTGACGTGATCGCACAGGCGCGATCGCCCGTTGTAATTCTCTCAAAGCAACTGGCAACAGATATAGGCGGAACCAGTCCTTACGTTGCTGTTTGTAGTAAGCTACTCGTCCGGCAACCAAGGGATTTTCTAGAGAAGGAATAGGCAAAGTGGCGATCACCAGTAGAGAGGGGGCAGGTAGTACACTCTGATAACGCCGCCAAAATTCCCAGCCAGTAACGAGGATGCCAGTGTCATCCATAGTCGTCTTCTCGACCTGCACCCGCGAACCAAACTCAGCCGCCAAAACCGCTCCTACCTGTGCCTTCAGGGGTGTATCTCCAATCAAGATCGCCACTGGTCGCATAACTTTGTAGGGTGGGCGATATCCCATCCCCGCGTTGAGTAGAGTCCGGAGTTGTTGAATGAGAGCGTCCTGAAATTGAGGGGTGTTGGGCATCGGCAACCCATCGGGCAGATAAAGTTGAATCAGTTCGCTCTGCCGATCCCCAGAAAACTGCAAGCAAGTCAATTCTCCTAATCCCATCTGTTGACGGTAAACAGCTGCCTGTGCGTCTAAATCCAGCAGCCCACCAATTAACACCACTGGTTGCTGTGGCCAGATTTTGCTTAACGTTGTTGCCACTTCCACAGGCCCGCAGTACAGCGAAAACAGACCGCTTGTCCTTTGTATTGATGCCCACATCATCTGACCATCTGTTTGCCACCTGTGCCAAAAATTTCTCCAAGCGTTGGGAATTGGTGATTGAGAAGATTTTTCCTCAAGTTCCCAGTCCCCAATCACCTGATAAAGACGCCGCAAGATGTCTTGCTCTGACGGCTCAATTAAACAGCACTCATAAGGATTTGCCGGATGTTGGAAAATAACTTTCGCCATCTGTACCCGTGCCTCTCGGATGACGTCGCTAAAATCTGATAGCACCAGCATCAATTGATCCCAGTCAGCTGGTTGAATGCAAACCGTCAACTGGTCACGCGCCCACTCTTCTAGGTCATCGGCACCATCTATGATGGTAGGCACACCAGTTGGGATGCTGGGAAAAAGCCCTTTAAGTCGGGCTGCTAGCCACGATGCTGGCTCAATTAGCAGCAGTCCCTGAAAATCACTATCAGTCAAAGTATCGCCGACTCGGATAGGCTTAGATTTCTGAATCCACTTTTGCAACTTAGGGATTTCTACTTCTAGCAAATGTTGCTGCACTGCTACTGGTGCTACTAGAGTGACTGGCCCAGTCCAAATCAGTGCTGGTGCCAAGTAACTCAGGCGATATCGATTGTCCATCTCGTTAAGGGGAACCCCAGTCTGGATCAAGGCACTCCGCCCCAGCCGCAAACCTCGTGCCACTAGCCTTGCCATCGTTAAATGATGCGGCCAGATCGGGATATCTTTCTGCTCTCGCAAGAAGGCACGTAAGGAGGAATGAACTTCTACTTCAATCGTCATTGGCATGAGTCATTGGTCAAGAGATCATCAGTCATCGACCAGTAGCTAAAAACTAAAGACTATGAACTGGGGACTAATGACTATCATGTCTGATTTGCTTTATCCAAATAATCAAACTCTTTAATGAAATCTACCACTGTACCCAAAGGAGGCAGAGTTGATTCTAGCGATTGATTGGCAGCGTTTGGATACCCCATAAGCAAATTAGATTGATTCATAAAACGCTTGCCAAAAGCTTTGTGGTGATATATATTTAAGGTTTGATCTAAAGAATTGGTTAAGACTGTTTGAGTGGGAGCCTGGAAGAAGTCTGCCCTCTCTCTCAGTCCGGCCATAATCTCAGTCAAATCTATGTTAGCGACTTGGTTGATTGTTTGACTCAAGGCTGTACTTAATTGCTTGAGCCGATGGGGATCTTTCAATCCCAAGCCCTCTGGGTTGATAGATTGGAGCATGTGTACAAGGGCAGTAATATTTCTGTGAGTTGCTGCCGCATCATTAAAGGGAAGAATGGCCGTATATGCTAGAGTAAAAAGTTGATCATTGCTGCCAACCGGAAACGTCAAAACGGTTCTTCTCACTCCCACATCAATACTAGGTGGTTGCTTGAGGGCTGGGCAGACACCAGCGATGTGATTATAAGCAACCATTAAAGCTAAATTTGCTTCTAAGTCTAACGGCGCGTCGATCAGAACCCGTATAGTCGGCAACGATTCATTAAAAAACTTTTTCGAGTCTTCAGTAGTGAGGCGGTAAATCTGACTGCGATCGCCATCCGGACTCAAGTCAACCCATTCGCATGTCATACCTTCCGTTTTCAGACCGAACCGCGAAACCGCATAGAGTTTGGCTCCTGTGAGAATAGCCCCTGTCAAGTCAGCTCCAATCCAATCGGCCTTGATCAGTCGAGCTTGTGTGAGATCGGCGTGAACTAAACTGGCATTCAGTAAGTTAGCGTTACTCAAGTCCGCCCCAATTAAGTTAGCTCCACTTAATTTGGCCCCGCTCAAGTCTGCCCAGCGCAGATTCGCCCCGCTCAA
>CAZZWA010000456.1:0-4797 GCA_964657555.1 uncultured Microcoleus sp. | reverse complement strand
GCCCGATAGGGCGGGTGGGTTAGTGTACTTCACTTAGATGAAAAGCGCTGTATCTACTCAGATTTGCACCATTCTCAGTAAGCAGGTTACTGCCGCCTGGAGTTCAAAACTCCAGGCTAATAGCTTAAGTCCTCTTAAGAGGACTAAACCCTGACAATACAAAAATTTCAGCTATGAGTGGTAGAGACGTTCTGCTGAAACGCCTCTACGAGATATCTTATAATTTTAAAATATGACTCAAAAATAGAAACAACTAAGAGGAAATGAGCTTTCCGGCACAAAAGTTGGTGAATAATACACCAGATTATATTTTATTCGCACAACATGGATGGGCTGATAACTCTCAGGACATCGCTGCACTGGCAGGTATTATAGCTACACCGAACACCCTGATTATCACTCCAGATTTAGGCTGGATCAAGACATGGCTTTGGATTGACCCTCTAATTCAGCATGTGGAGAAAGTTGCCATAGATGCGATCGCCCGCCATCCAAATACACCTATTAGAATTATTGGCCATTCAATGGGCGGCTTAATTTGGCTGGAAGTCCTCAACCGTCATCCAGAATGGTGGTTGCAGGTGGAATCGTTAGTGCTAATAGCATCGCCAGTAGGGGGTGCGCATTTAGCACGAATTTTTGACCCTCTGGAAATGGGGATAGGTATAGCACGGGATCTAGGCAGAAATCGTCGCCGGATTGCTGAACTGATTGCTGAAGTTATTCCCACATTAGTGATAGCTGGCAATGTTGATGATGGCAGCGATGGCACAGTTATTGTAGAGGCAACACAGTTCTCTCATGCGAAGTTCATCTGTTTACCTGGTATACCGCATGCAGCTCTCAAAAAACATCCGAGTTTAGTAGAAATTATCCGGAATTTTTGGAATAATCCAGAAAAAGCTGTCTCTACAGACCCAGATCTAGTAACTATGTTAATTCAGCTTTTACGGTCAGTACCAGGGATGACCGATGCTCATCGGCGTGATTTTTATCAATCCAAGCCGTACCTAACTTTAAAAGACGGGCTCGCCATTTGTACCTGGAAGAATTTTTGGCAAATCGAGCACGTTTTTCTAACTAACGATGAAAAGCAATACCTTTACGGTGGTTTTGTCGGCTGGCTTCATGCCGAAGACTTGCGGAAAACTCTTGAGGATGTTAAGGAGCAATACCAGCACTTGACTTGAGCGATCGCCTATGATCAACTCAGTTTAGAGTATAGTTATTCTCACAAATAATCCGATTTATGGAACTTGTAAACTTTTTCACATGGTTTATCTTTATTGCCGCTGTAGTTGGGGTGGGTTTTGGCGTCATGACCAATGCTTATATTGGCTCTGGTAGCATTTTGGTATTATTTAGAGACCCTATCAAAGCACCAGCATTGCTACAAAACTCAGATACGGATAATAAAACAGCAGTTTATTTTCAGCAAGGGTATGATGCTTACCTAACTGGTAATTATCGCCAAGCCATAGACAGATTTAACTCTGCCATTCAACAGGTTTCTACATTAGCCGAAGCATATCACAATCGAGGGCTAGCGTTAGCCAATCTGCGACAAGATGCTGATGCTGCAAGAGATATAGCTCAAGCAGGCGAGTTGTATCTTCAACAGGGTAACAAAGAGGCGATCGCCACAATCAAAGCAAATCTTGAGGCACTGAAGGCTAGAAAAAAGGCTAAGGAGAGAGGGTAAGGGGACACGACGACAAGAGGATAAGGAACTCCCTGTGATCGTCTTCAGCTAGCCTAAATTAACCTGCTGCTAACGTTAAATCGTAGAGCCTGTCGCGGACAGAATAGCTAGCAATGCCATCTTGTTCTACACTAATGAGAGCTTGTAACTTCTTAACTGCTGCCACAGTTAAAGGTTCATAAAAAGGTCGGTGTGCAGACAGATTAGCATTAACAACAGCATTTAACTCGTCTTGCAGAGTATTGATGGCTTTTTCGGCCATAGCCATTGTTTGCGCCCCAGCGATCCCATCAATCTTTAATTGCTCTTGGTACTCCTGTTGAAATTTCTTGATAGCTTGTACAGTACGGTGATCAATCAAGGCAGAGTTATCACTTGTCAATGGGAAGTAAAAGCTATCTACTGGAACTTTTTCGCGATATCCCAAGCCGTTCAAGATGGAGCGCAATTGAGAATTGGAGTAAATCATTGATTAGCACCTCAGTGCATTTCTAACTGATGGGTTACTTCTGCTAAGCTTTACTATTGCACCCATGTTGAATTATCCGTCTTTTTTACCCAGTATGCATCAGCAGATCAGCTGATTTTTATCCGCAATTCAGCGTATCTTTACTAATTTATTCTCTGCTTAAAATTATATAAGAGGGATAACTTGGTAATTTCAGTAGCTGGGCGACACAGATCATCAGGGAACTACAAGAAATAAATTATCCAATTCCTGCATCTAACACCGAGAGCAAATTCTTCTGACCCTGCTCAAGAACATTTATCAAGTAAATCTTAAATTCGTAGGGTGCATTACACTGCGTTAACGCATCAGTAGGGCTGAAGTTGTCTAAAATTGCCAGTAGCCCCCACTCTCCAAGTCGCTTCGCAGCAGGAGAATTAACCATGACTGTACTCTCAGAAAACCAAACAAAAACTACCTCGAAGATGCCGGATGGACCGAAGACACCAAAATGGCTCGCAACAATCCGAGGTATTCTCGATCCCCTGAAGTCTATAGAGAAAGCTGCCGAAACTTACGGTGACATCTATACATCTCGTTTTGCTGGCTTTCCTCCCCAGGTCGTTGTGAGCAATCCGCAGGCGATTCAGGAAATTTTTACGGCAGATCCAAAGCTGTTTGAGTCTGGAGAGGGAAACAAAATTTTGCAATCCCTGACGGGAGATTACTCGCTGTTACTGCATGACGGCGATTATCACCAACGTCAACGGCGACTACTCACACCCCCCTTTCATGGGGAACGCATGCGTGCCTACGGCAAGCTAATCTGTGATATCACCGAGCAAGTGATGAATCAGCAGACTATTGGCAAGCCTTTCTCTGCTCGCTCCTCCATGCAAGAAATTTCGTTGCGAGTCATCTTCCGAGTTGTTTTTGGCCTAGATGAGGAACCCCGTTTCCAACAGCTTAGACAACTCCTTTGTTCCATACTAGATACTTTCAACTCTCCTTTGAGTTCTAGCTTGCTGTTTATCAAAGCTCTCCAACAAGATTTAGGCCCTTGGAGCCCTTGGGGACGCTTTGTGCGCCGAAAGCAGCAGATAGACAAACTTCTGTGTGCCCTCATTCGCGATCGCCGGACTGAAAATAACTCGTCTCGCGAAGACATTCTCAGTTTGATGATGTCTGCGCGGGATGAAGCGGGTGAGCCGATGACTGATGCTGAGTTGCGCGATGAGTTAATGACTCTGCTGTTTGCAGGTCATGAAACCACAGCCACAGCTTTGGCATGGGCATTATACTGGATTCACTATCTCCCGCAAGTACGGGAAAAGCTACTCCAGGAACTAGATGCTCTAGGAGACAATCCAGATCCTGACATAATTGCCCGACTTCCCTATCTAAATGCTGTTTGCTGTGAAACGCTGCGCATTTACCCTGTTGGTTTGTTTACCTTCGCTCGGATTGTGAGATCGCCACTACGATTGATGGGCTACGAACTTGAGCCAGGAACAGTGCTTGCTCCTTGTATTTACTTGACCCACCATCGCGAGGAAATCTACCCAGAACCAAAGCGTTTCCAGCCGGAGCGCTTTTTGAAACGACAATTCTCTGCTTATGAGTTTTTCCCCTTTGGCGGTGGCAATCGCCGCTGTATTGGTCTGGCACTTGCTCAATATGAAATGAAACTGGTACTGGCAACAATTCTGCGCACAAAGCAACTTGCTTTGGTTGATCGCCGCCCTATCAAACCTGTACGTCGCGGCATCACTATGGCACCTGCTGGCGGTGTACGGATCGTAGTGACGAGTTCGCGGTAGTAGGTTATCTGCCTCTACCAAATGAGCAAGACTTCTAGATTCGGCGATCTCAGATCTTGTACCAAGCCCTCAGAATAGAATTCTGGGGCTAGACAAACTCAGTCCGCCAGCGCGGACTCACCGAAAGTCAAGGGTTTTGTCACCAGCGCTGGCAGGTTTCGTTTGAATAAAAGCGAAGCCACTTCTGCGCCCCTTCTTCTGTAGGCGAAGCCTGACTGTAGGGTAGGGGGGTTGGCGTAGCTGCGGCTTCAACTGCCAGGTGCAAGATCTCAGCGCTCAGACTTACGCATTGACAGGCAATAGTAAATATGAAATACGGGTTTCAGGCATTTAAACTTGATTTTTAAGGGCGATTAGATGGGGACTAAGTAGGTAGGCGATAATAAACCAATCTATGTAAAAGAACATGAAGTTGGCTAAATTGGCTTGTAGTAAGCGCTTTAGCGCTAAAGCGCTTACTACAAACTTTTAATTATTCACACCCACCTACTTACTACAGATTAGGGATAGACATCAGGTACTTCTAATTTGCTAGACCTGTGGAGAGGCTTTGTTAGAGTAGACTTGTCCCCACGACCCAATAATGAAGGCGATCAAGCTACGTAGGGAGCATGAATCCGCTAAGGCGACAATAATTTATTATCGATGACAAAGTTAATGTACATCTGTCTACCAACGAAACACAATTTGGCAATACGGACAGTAATTTGTCATTGCGGACACGAATCTGTCACCACGGCCAAATAATTTGGCAATCGACAAGTTAATATACAACCGCTTCTTAGGTACATTGCTCAAATATGGACACAACTGGACTCGAACCAGTG
>CAZZWA010000455.1:0-4821 GCA_964657555.1 uncultured Microcoleus sp. | reverse complement strand
CGGTTATCGTAGAGAAGACCGATCAACTGCTTTCCGAAGAAAATGAAAAAGAGCGAGCCACACCAACTTATTGCAATCATCATGATGCGACAGCGCCGCAGGTTAGAATACATTCGTTCTGGACGCTCCCGCATCACCTCGGCGTAAGAAGGAAGCAGAACTCGATGAGCTGTGTTCTGAACGGCTTCGCCGACAACACGAGCCATCATGAGCGCAATATTATAAACTCCAAGGAAACGCACATCTAAAAGACGCCCGAGAATAATGCGATCGCCTTGGCCAACGATAAAGGTTAGTGCCGTACTAAAGAAGATCCAGCGTCCAAATCGGTTGATCTCTCGGAATGCCTCTACCTCCCAGTGGAAGCGATTTTGTTCCCCTTCAAGGGCAACATGGCTAAGAATCGTCTTCGTCAGTGCGCCAACAATCCCTCCACCCACTATGGCCCAGACAGACCGATAAATCAAAGCCAATATAATTATCGTTGCCAGACTTACGATGTAGGAGCTCAACTCTATTAACGTTAGTCTGCCTAGCACTATCTGGCGATTGGCGGTTGCTATTTTAGTGGAATTCAGACCATCAATTACAGAGGTTAAACCGACGACGGGTAGCAACTGCAAGAGCATTGGCTGGTGGTAAAACGCAGCTGCTGGCCAGGCAATCAGACAAGCGCAGATCCACAACATGAAACCGCGAAACACTTGGAGAGTCCAAGCCGTGTTGAGAAAAGCGGGATCATTGCCTCGCTTGTTTTGAATAATGCTGGGAGCGACGCCGATATCAGAGAACATTGCCAAACCCGTCAGGAATGCTTGAACTAGTGATATCAGACCGAATGCTTCTGGAAACAGCAAGCGAGTCAGGATCAGGTTACCCCCCAAGCGCAGGACTTGGTTGATCTGGTTACCAGCGAGCGACCAGATCGACCCACGTATCGCCCGCTGCTTCAGAGATGGCGATTGCTGAGTTTCACCTGCGTTGGACTGGTCTTTCAGGCGACGTTTAAACAGACGGTTCAACATTATTTGCTCCTAGCAACGGGAACACCTGTAAGTGGTGTATTGATTGTGACCAAGTTCTGCAACGGCTTAATATCAGGCTGAAACAGTGCTGCTAATTTGCTGGCCTCTACAGCAGCATTATGATGTTGAGCAACACGCTCAGCTCCCACTCTGCCCATGTGCTCCAGCTGTTCGACTGGTAACTGTAATGCTGTCCGCATCGCCGCCGTTAACTCTTCCACTGAGCCAGCCGGTACTAGCCACCCGCAGATGCCAGACTCTACCAACTCAGGAATTCCGGCGACATAAGTGCTGAGCACTGGACGGACTAGTGCCAGCGATTCCATGACCACCACTGGCAAACCTTCGGCAAAACTGGGCAGCACCATGGCCCGCGATGCTAAAATATGCTTTTGAACCTCAGAATTACTAGCC
Source organism: uncultured Microcoleus sp. (assembly GCA_964657555.1). Classification (GTDB taxonomy): domain Bacteria; phylum Cyanobacteriota; class Cyanobacteriia; order Cyanobacteriales; family FACHB-T130; genus CAZZWA01. The sequence goes on along the minus strand of CAZZWA010000455.1, from coordinate 3,382 downwards.
CAACCTGTAATCTCTACATGGTTTTGAAGACTAAACCGGGCAATCATGCTTTCAATCTGGGTTCGTAGTGGCCCATCGCCTACTAAGATTAGCTTAAACAACAAGCCCTCTGCTGCTAACTGACCTGAGGCTTCCATCAGTAGTAAGTGCCCCTTTTGTTCGCTGAGCCTACCAATACAGACCAATTGGGGTTGAGTTGGTATGGGCACATGTGCCTGTGTTAAAAATAGTTGATCCACCCCGCAATGAACCACATGGATTTTTGACCAGTCCTCGTATTTGCACCAGCGGTAAAGCTGGCTCTTGCCGAAGGAGCTAACCGCCACCACGAAGTCAGCTCGCTTAATTTTTTCTTCTAGGGCAATACTTTTGACCTTGTCAAATTCTTCAGGACCGTGAACAGTAAAGCTGTAAGGCGGCCCCCCAAGGACTCTACATAACATGGCTACTGCTGCAGGATTAGTACCAAAATGGGCATGGACGTGTGTAACTTCCCCATCGGCCAACCAGCCAAGGAGAACGCATGCCTCGGCTAAATAGGCAAGATGATTTAAAATGCCTCGATCAGAACCCCAACCTATTCTCAGTGCCAGCCACAAAGCCCTGAGGAATTTAATAGGTCTAGTGATAGCAGTGCGGAGTATGCCAAAGAGCAACCCTGTTACTCTTACTCCCAAAACAACCTTGGTCTTTTCCCGCTCTAGTTGGTCAGCTTCGTCAGGAAGATCACTGCCACTAGAGCGGATAGAAAAACGCGTTACTCTAACGCCACAATTCTCAACTCCCGCAATCTCCCGTCTGATAAAGCTATGGCTGATCTTGGGATACTGATTAACTAAATAAGCAATAGTCATAGAAAATTCAGGGAAAGTTTATAGTCAGAGAAAATTTAGTGACAGTAAATGATATTTATGTTCCCTGGCATAACCGTATCTACAGATGATAATATATCATAGGATAGAGAACTGAAATATCAAAATTATTCAACTTTTATCTAATTAGCAAGCGGGGCAAGGCGTTGCTGAACGAAAGGATGATTAAGGACGGGATGACGAACACCCAGGCGCTAAGTGATACTTCAATCGAGCAGCATGGGGATCCCCAGGTACAGGAATTACCAACGGAAGATAACGAAGATTTCAATGCTCCGTCTCAAAAGGGGTTAAACTTACGTCCGTTCTTTAGGACTGTCCAAAGGAAAGCACTGCTGATTACTGCCATTACAGGTACAGTGACGGCTGGAACCTGGCTTTCGGGCAAGAGTGCCCCTCCAACATATCAAGGGAGCTTTCGACTTTTAGTCGAACCAGCAACAAGCGAAGCGAGAATTGTCGAGCCAACGCAAATCACTCGCGGTGGAGCAGGTGCCCCTAGCCTTGGTCTTGACTACCCGACTCAGCTCGAGATTTTACGGAGCCCCAAGATGCTCACGGAAATTGTTGAGCAGCTTAAAGCAATAGATCCAAGATTTAAAAATTTCAACTACTTAGCACTTCAAAAAGGATTAACAGTTGAACGCTTGGGGAAAACTGAGGTTGACCAAACCAAGATTATTGAAGTTCGCTACCAAGGTCAAGACCCAGAAGTTATTAACTTGGTGCTAAAGGTAATTTCTGACAAATATTTAAATTACAGCCTTGAGGAACGGAAGAGCCATATTAGTGAAGGTGTTAAATTTATTGATGAACAATTGCCTGGCTTGAGAAAGCGAGTAGAGGGGCTGCGGTCGAACCAGCAGAAGATGCAACAGGTGTACAGGCTAGCTGATGCTAAGGCGCAGGGCAGCGACTTATTGATGCAACTTCGTCAACTTGATAGCCAACAAGCAGACACGCAAAGGCAGATCCAAGAACAAAAGACACTCTACACGAACTTGCAGAGACAATTACAGCTAACCCCTGGTGAAGCCTTTAGTGCATCAACTCTAAGTGAAAACCCTCGCTATCAAGATTTGGTGAAAAATCTTAAGGATATAGAAGTTCAGATTGCTCTAGAATCAGCTCGCTTTCTCCCTGAGAGTCCCGCAGTTCAAGTTTTAGAGGATAAGCGGAAAAATATATTATCTTTGATAGAACAAGAAAAACAACGAGTTCTAGGGCAGAAACTAGCAGCAGGAACTGGAAACAATTCACCAGTGCTGGCATTCCAGACTCCGATTCGTCTAGGACTGATCAAGCAGTTGGTTGATACAGACAACCAACTGAGAATATTAGAGGTTCGCAATCAAGGAATTGCGCAGTCTAGAAATATCCTTGCGCAACAAGTACAGCAGTTTCCAGCTATTGCCCGCCAGTATAACGAGATCCAGGAACAATTAGATCTTGCTAACAAGACGCTTGACCAACTCCTGTCTCAGAGAGAAACATTGGGAGTTGAGGCTGCTCAAAAACAAAAACCTTGGGAGTTAATTACTACCCCTCAGGTACCGACTGATACTTTCGGTAGGCCAGTGCCAGATGCTGAAGACTCTAAGAAGAAGCTAATGGCAGCAATAGCGTTGGGCTTGGGATTGGGTGTAGGAACTGCTTTTCTGATAGAGAAGTGGCGCAACATCTTCTACACCGCCGACGATATTAAAGATGCTACTCAATTAGCTATGCTAGGGGACATTCCACTTTATAAGAGTACTGAAAACTTAAGGGACTCAACTGAAGTTGAAGATGCCGTTGGAGAAATTGAACAGAGCAATTACTACGATTATGAGGCTTCTCCTTTTCTGGAAGCTTTTGACTCACTTTATGCCAGCATCCGGTTTCTCTTTTCCAGTCAATCGATTCGCTCTTTGGCAGTTTGCTCGGCTGAGTTTGAGGATGGTAAATCTACGGTTGCTTTGCACTTGGCTCAAACGGCAGCAGCAATGGGTCAGCGAGTCTTATTAGTAGATGCTAACTTACGTCAACCCCAGCTCCACGCGATGCTAGGCTTGCCAAACTTGAAAGGACTCAGCGATCTCCTGGCTAACAAATTGGCTCCCAACGATACGATCCAGAGATCGCTTGTGACAGATAATCTTTTTGTGTTGACATCAGGTCAACCAATGCCAGACTCTACCAGACTGCTTGCTTCTTCTCAGATGAAGTATCTCATGGAATCATTTAAGGCAACTTTTGACTTAGTGATCTATGACACGCCTTATCTTCTTGGGCCATTGGATGCTAATTTCCTGGCTGCTCGTACAGATGGAATATTGCTAATTGTTGCAGTTAGTAAGACTAGCCCTTCTAGTGTTAAGCAAGCAATGGATAAAATCAGAAATTTTAACTTGCCGACCCTGGGTTTAGTTGTAAATCATGTCAGGAGAGGTCAGAAAATTCCCTACGGGACAACGACTGGCACAATCTTAAAAACGAAGAAAGTGTAGCGAGTATTCAAGCCACAGTTA
>CAZZWA010000454.1:2782-4833 GCA_964657555.1 uncultured Microcoleus sp. | reverse complement strand
ATAGATCTGACCGTGACCGAGCCGCCAGTGGAGGAAGTGATTGGTCGAGTATTCCGTGCAGGAACCGTTTGATATCACTAAGTAGATGGACGGAAATTAACGTAACTGGTGGGGGCTGAAGGATGGCTAATTGCCTAACTATCATTAGTCATCCTTCAATCTTAACCGAAGAACCATCTAAATTCTATTCTCAAAAAAATTGCTGACAAGTCACTATCTTGGATTCACTTCTCTGAGCATAAATATTTTCATGATTGCCAATTTATTAATTTTATATTCTTTTGAAAAGGATTTAAAGATTTGATAAAACCTTTTTAAAGATACTTATAATCTACTATTTTTTTAGAAAAAATTACTTAAATCTTATAGAGTATCTAATAAGCTACTATGTATTTAAATTGCATCGGAGCATAATGGTTCGCGGTAATTAGTGATGAGTGTTAGTAGTTGCTCCTAAATTCGCTTTGACAACCCCTTTCCTATTCGTTGTAGAGACGTTCCGCAGTAACGTCTCTACAATGTTGTGCTGAAAAAGGGAGTATCAAACCTGGATCTGGTATGAAGTCCTGATTTCACAAGGCTTTCCCTACTAACCACTAGCCAATAACTACTAAGAACCTAAACGAAAAGTGCAATTTGTCTTATTACTTATTTCTTTTGTTAGAGGATAAAATGAAATCATCTCTACATTTCGGAGTAGCAGTCCTAGGCATATTCCTCAGCTGGCCAGCAAAAGCCGCAAACCTAACTACAGACGCAACAAATGATGTTATTTTGTGGAACAATGCAGCTTTGCAGGCAATCCGCGATACAAAACCCGGCCCCACATTGGTAGCGCGTGACCTGGCTATCCTGCAAACAGGGGTCTTCGATGCCTGGTCTGCCTACGACTCTACAGCAATTGGCACTCAGCTAGGCGACCAGCTCCGACGCCCTGAGGAGGAGCGGACCCTGGCCAACAAAGACGAGGCGATTAGCTATGCTGCCTATCGTACTTTGACAGATTTGTTTCCAACGCAGAAAACTCAGTTCGATAACTTGATAACCAGTCTCGGCTACAATCCCACTAATAGTTCTACTGACATAACTACTGCGATCGGAATTGGCAACGTGGCAGCCCAAGCATTGCTTGATTTTCGGCACCACGACGGGTCAAACCAATTAGGAGATTTGCATCCAGGTGCCTACTCCGACTACACCGGATATCAGTCGGTCAACACTCCAGATACCATCAATAACCCTGATCGCTGGCAGCCATTGCGCATCTCTGATGGCAAGGGAGGCTTTGTCGAGCAAAAGTTTCTCACTCCTCAATGGGGCCAAGTCACCCCCTTTGCGCTGACATCAGGTTCGCAATTCCGACCTCCTGCTCCCAAAACCCTAGAATCCGATCCTGATGGGTTCAAGAAACAGGCTGAGCAAGTCCTGGATTACAGTGCCAATCTCACTGATCGGCAAAAAGTCATTGCTGAGTACTGGGCGGATGGCCCTAGCTCTGAGTTGCCTCCCGGTCACTGGAACCTGTTTGGCCAATTCGTCTCCCTCAGAGATAACCACAGCCTAGATGACGATGTCAAGATGTTCTTTGCTTTAGACAACGCTCTCCTTGATACTAGCATTGCCACTTGGGACACAAAAGTAGCATACGATTCCGTCCGTCCTCTAACAGCTATCCACTATCTATTTAATGGTCAAAAAGTTTTAGCATGGGGTGGCCCCAATCAGGGCACTCAGCTAATCAATGGCGAAGACTGGCAGCCTTACCAGCAAGACACCGTGGTCACGCCTGCTTTCGCCGAATATACATCGGGACACAGTGCTTTCAGCGCAGCTGGTGCTGAGATTTTGAAGCTGTTTAGTGGAAGTGATGCCTTTGGTGATTCTTATACACAAAAGGCAGGAACATCTCGGATTGAAAATGGGCCTGCAACTGATATAACCCTCTCATGGAACACCTTCAGTGATGCTGCGGATGAGGCGGGAATTTCTCGTCGCTACGGCGGTATTCACTTTGAGGATGGGGATCTAGAAGGGAGAATCCTGGGACGAAA
>CAZZWA010000454.1:0-2682 GCA_964657555.1 uncultured Microcoleus sp. | reverse complement strand
AGACATGATATTAAGTTTATTTTCGTCTATCTACTTACTTAAAACATGTGTTAAGTGTCAAATATCATACTAGAAATAAGGCTGTGAGAAAATTATATTTTTTTAGTTTGCTCAGCAAATATTTCAACACGGCAATTTTGAATTTCTCAGCTAAGAAAATAATAAAATCTGTGTGATAACATGTATAATGATATTATTATCAGCTGTTTGTAAGCTGTAAATGCTGTGACGAATGGGATTGAAGAGATAGTAAATACAATTCTCTCACTTTATCTACCTCTCACTTCATTGCACTGTGGAGTAAGTCGAGAGCATCTACCATTTTAGGTTCAATTCCAGATCAACCGTAATGATACAAGACCATTCGGTTTGTATCTAAGGGCTGCAATAGTCATTAGATAGAGAAAAAAATACTGCTTAATTTGTCACGAATGGCAATCACAAGGCTGACAGAAGAATTACTCAACCCGAGTAAACAGAATAGTGATGGATATCTAATTCTAAACAACAACACAAGCGCTTGGAATCTTCACTTTAACTGTGGTCAATTACTCTTTGCCGCCGATAGATTTCATCCCATAAGGCGTTGGTACAGAGCTTTAGAACAGCATCGTCTCAAGTGGCACTGGAATGTTGAATTCTCTCAGTTGCCGGATAATCAGTCTTGGAGTCATATTCTCACTCAAGGAATCAACCAAAAGCAACTGAGCTTACTCCAAGCCAAGTTATTGATTCGTAGTGTTTTCCAAGAATGTGTATTTGAGCTAAGTAGCTATACAGACATTAAAAGTGATTGGAAACCCAGCCAAAAAGCCACGTTGGCTTTCTATCGAGCTGTAGCCTTGTCTGCGAATGAAATGCAGACAGTTCTCAATGCAGCAATGCAGAGACAAAAACAATGGCAAGCTGCTGGGTTAGGTCACCTCAGCCCAACCCTTGCACCAACATTGAAACAGGGAGCATACATTCAAGCATATTCAGTTTTGGACAAATATCTCAACGGTAAGTTTACCTTGTGGGACATTGCTTTGCATTTGGAAAAATCGGTTACCGAAGTGACTTGCTCTTTGCTCCCCTTGATTGATAAGGGTATATTGCAATTCCAAAAGATTCCAGATTTACCGATGCCAACTGTCAAACAGCTAGTTGTGCCAACATCTCCCCTATCAGAAACCAAACCGACTCAATTTGCCCAGAAACAGCCTTTAATTGCCTGTATTGACGATAGTCCCGTGCTGGCTCACACTTTAAAAAAAATATTGATATCAGCTGGGTATCAAATGTTGAGTATTCCAGAGCCGATGCGAGGGTTTTCTCAACTCATCGAATACAAGCCTGATTTGATATTGCTAGACCTGCTCTTACCGAATGCTGATGGCTATAGCATCTGTAAATTTTTACGAGATACCCCCGTGTTTAAGGAGATACCAATTATTATTCTGACAGCTAAAAATACTCCAATTGACCAGGCTCGTGCTCGGCTAGTTGGAGCAACTGAGTTTTTAGGAAAGCCTCCACAGACCCAAGAATTGTTGCAAATGCTTAAAAAACATCTTGTGCTATGAAGAGCTAGTTTTGTCAGATTTTCCTCTTACTGAATACAATACAAAATTTTCTAATTTTGTTAAATTGTTCAGATAAGTTTCTTGATTCCCTCTGGTTTTTAGGGTTTAAGTAAATATTATGGGCTGATAAATATTTGATGGATTCGATGAATTTTGTGTCTGCTATTATGTTATTTAGCTCAGACAAGCACATTTGTTTACAAGTTAGATGTTAACTAAATTTATGGTGCAAATTGTGCTCATTTATTTCTAATATAACCGAATAAGTGATTGCTGAATCTGGAGACTATCAAATTATCGTAACTCAAATTATAAAAGAAAATGATTGTTATTAGCAGATTCTACAGTTGTAGGTAACCCGCTATGCTGGCAAAATTTTTTGGAAAATTTCAGGCGCAACTAAAACTGCAAAATCAAATCCTGATGCTGCTGCTTTTTAGCAGCATTATTCCCCTGTCTATTACCGGGATTTATGGAACTTTTTCGTCTAGCACTGCCTTATCAAATTTAGCTAAAAATAAGCTAGAGAATGAGGTAGACGATGAAACAAAAAATATTGTTGCCTTCTTAGACAATGTTGGTAAGGATGTTTTATTAGTGAGTAAAACTCCCCCAGTTCAAGGAATTGTCCGAGCTAGAGCGGGTGGTGGACAAGACAAGCAAGATAAATCCTCGTACGAGGAATGGGTTAGGCGAATGCAGATCATTTTTGCAGGCACAATAGAGGCAAAGCCCTATTATGTGAATCTTCGGTATTTAGACGAAAATGGCAATGAAATGGTGCGGGTTGATTCAGATGGCACTAAACCCAAAGTTATCCCCAACGCACAGCTAGAAAATAGGGGAAACCGCCTATTTTTTACTGAGACGATAAAATTGTCTTCTGACAGTGTTTATATCTCATCTGTAGATCTAGACCAGGAATATGGAGTGAGCGAAAAGCCTTATCGAGCAGTAGTTCGGTACGCTACACCGATTGTAGACTCAGCTGGTCAAAAAAGAGGAATTATGGTGGCCAGCGTAGATGCAAACCAATTCATAAAATTTGTCAAAAATGCGAACTCAAGCAAGGGAGAACAGGCACTGCTAGTCAATCAAGATGGTTACTATCTCTCTC
>CAZZWA010000453.1:0-4861 GCA_964657555.1 uncultured Microcoleus sp. | reverse complement strand
ATTCTGTATCTTCTGTAGAATTAGGAAATTTGCTATGCTTGCTGTTTTTTCTGGTAATTGGTAGTTGATAATCATTCGTGGGGGAATCCCCTGTGGTTGCCCCTACTAACAAACCATCAGATAATAGTTATGCCGCCGCTGATAGCACGTTGAATCCCTGGATTGCCAAGGAAATCGTGAGGAAAGCCTAGTTCAATCTGGTTAACACTGTCCAAGTGCTGTATTTGCTCTGATGTTAAGATAAATTCCAGACAGCCTAGATTGTCCTCCAACTGTTTGATTTTTCTCGCGCCTAAGATTGGACTGACAACACCGGGTTTTTGCAGTAGCCAATTGAGAGCTACCTGCGCAGGAGAACGACCGATTTCTTGGGCAATATTTTGGACTGCGGCAGCGATCGCCAGATTCCTCTGGTTGACTAAATCAGTCATGTGATCTCCCCGACAAGGTTCTCCTGTTTGGGGTTTTTGATCTGTATTATACTTGCCAGTGAGAACGCCGTTGGCTAAAGGCGACCAAGGCATGACTCCTAAACCGAGTTCTTGTGCCATCGGGATTAAATCCCGTTCTGAGGTGCGATCAGTCAAGTTGTAATGGACTTGTAGGGCGATAAATGGCGTCCAACCTCGGAGATCAGCAATTGTATTTCCCTGTGCCACTTTCCAGGCTGGTGTATCAGAAATCCCCAGATACAGAACTTTGCCAACTCGAACCAGATCATCCAAAGCCCGCATAACTTCTTCAATGGGTGTCCGAAACTCCCACATATGTAACCAATAGAGATCGATGTAGTCAGTTCTCAGGCGTTTGAGACTTGCCTCCACCGACTGGATCATATTCTTCCGATGGTTTCCACCTGCATTTGGATTGCCTTGCTCCATATTGCAAGTGTATTTGGTTGCCAGCACAAATTTCTCTCTGCGGGATTCCAGAAACTCCCCTAAATATGTTTCACTAGTGCCATTAGTGTAGGCATTTGCAGTATCAATAAAGTTACCGCCTCGTTCTACATACAATTCAAAGATTTTCCGGCTTGCTTCTCGATCAGCTCCCCCTTCCCAATCTGTACCAAAGGTCATGGTACCTAAACAGAGGGGTGAGACCCTCAGTCCACTGCGACCCAGTAAACGGTAATGATTAAGTTCAGTAAGTTTGTCAGATGGCATTTTCCTGTTTTTCCAAAGTTATAATTGATTGGGCTGTTGGTGTTCTATCACGAACACATTCGCGTAGAGGTTGGCAATAATCTGTTTACCCTGCTGCGTAAGTGATAGATAGCGGAGCGAATCCTGAATATATGGATAAACACCACTCCAGTAAAACTTGGGGTAGTGATTTCGCAGATCGCCAGGATTGTTATAGCCTAAAACTTTATTGATCCCTGTTTCTTCAAACTCATAAAACAAGGCACTGATTTTTTGTAGGTAGCGCGGGTCGCTGAGTTGACCGATTAAATCAGCCGCACGAACTAAGCCTGGATAGTTACGTGTATCTTGATGATCCTGATCATTCGGCACTGGGAAACGGGTTAGTTCGATATTTTGCTTAATTGTCTCAGCATCAATTAGCTTATGACCGCCAAAGCGCTCTTCAACAAACAGTTTTCCTCTGTCTACATGGTAAGGGGTGAGGCTGGCATCTGTAGCACCAAAGGGTAGTTGGATAAGTGTGCCTTCCACTCCTGTAGCATACCAGCCATTCTGGTCTTGCCGACAAACTCCCTTAACATATCCGATGTCATGGCACACTAAAGAAATGATGAAGTGCAACCAATCATCGGCTGACACTCCCCCATCACGGATATGCTTGCCTCGCAGAACTTCTTGACCGACTAAGGTTACTAAGATTGCGTGTTCGACATTGTGGTAAAGGGCATCGCTGTTGGCAATGTTTTCCAAAGCCATATTGCCAGCCCAAGTAATGATGTCTGCATAATCAGGCTTCATTCCTCCGTAGGTGCGGCAGAAGCCTTCTCGCAACTCGGCAGCAAAGGCGTTTATCAGTAATTCAGTAGCGTTGAGCATATTCAGCCCTTTGCAATCATGCCTAAATCAATATAGTGCTGATGTTTCTTTTCTCTGGGAAAGTCACCCTGTTTCCTTTTGAAGAAGGAATATGCAAGCACTCACCTTACAGCATGGTAGAGATTTCATTTACAAGTTTCAGCTATCCTCTGCACATAGCATGGAAGAGCAGCCGATAGTGAAAAATTCCCTCTTCTTTATTGATCCGGCAGCGCAGCCATGCAATCCATATTGCTCGGCAAGCATAACACTGCCAGAACCGCTAGCTGTAGCCAATAGTTCTGAAATAGCAAATGGAAGCAGGCTAACTGGGGCTAACATGATCGCTTAGTTATGATTCAGGAACTTGATACTTCTAATATCAATGTTTTTCTGGTTGTGAGCGTGATCGCTACCGGCGGTAAATTGTGATTATCCTGTTGGGGTTTTGTGACTGAAGGTTTTTAGAAGAGGTGACTGTATAGCTCCCAACTTATGACTTCGGTCACTATTGTAGCCGACTCTGATTGATAAAATACCTAAAATATTTGGCAGTGATGCGAAACTTTTTAGCTGATTGGCATTTTAGAAGATGCGTGACCTCAAATCCTGAGAAGGCTAGCGATTGCTCCTACCACGCCTAACCTCACCAACCTTCGCGCACTATGTGCGATCGCATACATGTTATTCCTTCTTCAACGTTGCCTGAACCTTTGCCCATTTAGTTCCTGGCCTTGGGCATTAGTGGCAACGGCTGTCAGCGCAGAATCCACTGCATTTTTTTATCGGCAGATTTTTTACTGTTCTTCTTTAAACGGACAGCAAGTGGAGGAGGTTGTTTGCGGGGAGCTAACTAAGACCTATTTAGACAATGTCACGGGTAGCGTCTTCTTGCCTAATGTTCTCCAAATAAACCGCTATATGTGGCGTAGTTTTTGATTTAGTCTAAACTCCAAAAAGACAGTAATGTGATTTAATTCCGGATTGCCTGTGACTTGAGACACACGTGATAAAGTTAAGGTTAGGTTAAATTGTTGTAGACAGTATTGTTGGAGCATTAGAAAGTGATGGAACAACCTCAGGTAGATAAAAGCAACTTTCTCTGTCCCCGCAGTCGTTACTACGGTCAAGTTAAGCCAGAGAACCTGGTATTTAACGCCAATCTCCAGGAATTTGCTATTAGGGTCAGTTACATCAGCAACTTAGAGACTGCTGGTAAGCTCTCTCCCGAAGAGTCGTATCAGCAAATCAAAGCTCTCTGGAAACAGTTAAAACGTAGTAGAAAGGCGCTGGAGATTGGGGCAGCCACACCGGAATGAAAGTTGCAAAATGAAAATAGGAGACAAAGTTCAGATTCGTGTACCAGCATAGGTAGCTGGAATTGGAGAAATCGTTGGCATAGAAATACTGTCAAGTGTTCAGTCTAGTGAGCGCTGGCTGATTCAGGTAGAGGCTAAAAGCATTGTAGTGTCGCCATCCCCTCAGGAATTTCAGGTGAATCGCACTCTACCCAAAATTAAGAATTATTGACTTGAAAACAGATTTCCATACGTGCTGGCGGACGCTCGCTTAGGAAGAGTGTTGGTAGCCGCTCATTAAAGTTTGGAGGGAAAGCTATGCAAGAAGAGTGGTGGAAGAAGCTAAGTTCTGAGAGTCTAACAGATAGACTACCAGTAGTTTTTATGATGGTTAAGATAGGATTTATTACCTACCTTGTAATCTTAGCAGCGTTATTAGTATTCCTTCCTTGGAGAAAGGAAACTACAGTTCCCATTCAAGCTCCACAGCACGAGTTGCTTTAGTGGTGATGAGGTGTTTAACCATCACGGGGGCAGTCAGCTACTCTCTACGAAAGCTGTTGACCAGAGACGAAACTATGTCAGAAGAAGACGAGGAACAGCAAAAGATACATTCCAGGTTTAGAGAGTTTCTGATTCCAGATGCCAAGAACACGCTGGAAAGTGCTGCCAACAGACATGAACGAGGAGACTTTGACCGCGCAGAAAGTCTACTATACCTGGCTAAGGATAAAATTGATCGGTGTATTGCCCAACTTCAGGACGACCGAAGGGAGTGGGAATCAGAAAATCAGGAGAAGGAGGAGGATGAATGACTGTTAGCGATAGCTTTACTTTTGCTGTCAATGGCGACCTCTGTGAAGTCATTACCCACTCTCGCCTAACTGGCAGCAAGCTAAAACGCTTTTTAGGCTTTACTTTCGATGTTTATGCTCCCATCGTCGTTGTTTCAGAGTCAATGCACAACATTGATTACGCCTACACGTTTGCTCAGGCTGGCAGCACTGTAGACCTAGACAAGCTATTGCGAATTTTGAGCAAGCAAGAGATGGGGTGGAACCTGACTGATGAAGTGCTATTCTCTCCTAGACCATCAGGGATACGCCCCAACGATTTGATGCGTGCCATATCAGCTGCTAGACTCTCAGACTGCAAAGCGAATCTTTGATAACTAACCCAGGTATTACACCGACTATCGGATTCTGATGAAAGCCTCCAGCTTGGCGCTGGAAGTTTTCTGCTATCTGGCAGATCTAGCGGTGCGGGGCTAGGGGATGAGATCGCGCTGGGGAATTGGCAACAGTGAGGCTAATGGCTAATTGTTTAAAGCTATTAGCCATTAGCTATCCTTCAAAGTGGTGGGACGGCTTTCCTCCCCACCCACTGTTGGCACCGCTTTTCTTGAAATCCCGTATGGGTGACTTTCCGAAAAGACCTCTCATCGATATGAATAACTATTGTGACGACCTTCCGGAATTTCCCCAATGAGCTTTGATCAATGACGCGATCGCAGACGTTCATCCCTAGGCCAAATGTAGCCATTTACCAGCCCCGCCCCTT
>CAZZWA010000452.1:0-4869 GCA_964657555.1 uncultured Microcoleus sp. | reverse complement strand
AATGGTGTTTTTGCATGTAGTTGGAGGGTTGTTCCTAACTGTGGATGCTCACAGCGAAGTTCCCTGGCATGCAGATGTAACCGACTGACATCTGCACGGCATCCATAGAGGCGATCGCCCAAAATCGGTACCCCAAGTCCTTGCGAATCGGCAGAATGAACCCTCAGCTGGTGGGTGCGTCCTGTGAGCAGTATAAACACTACACGAGTGTAGTCTCCTTCCCTGACCATAACTCGGAAGCGAGTTAAGCTGAGTTTACCGTGCTGCGAATTGACTTTCTGATAGGGGCGATTCTGAGGATCGGCCCACAACGGTAGTTTAATCACACCTTGATTGGGGATCACCAAACCGGAAAGTAGGGCTTCATAAACCTTGTGAACCTGCCGCTGCTGAAACTGCCAACTGAGTTGACAATAGGTTTGGCGATCGCGGGCTAGCAGAAGGATACCAGATGTTTCTTGATCCAAGCGATGCACAGCTGCCAGCATCATGCCATCAGGCAACAGATGACGCAAGCGGCTGAGGACACTATCTTGGCGATCGCGATAACGACCAGGTACTGAAAGTAGCCCTGCGGGTTTGTTTACAGCAATCAGCCATTCGTCTTGATAAAGAATGGGTAGAGATTCTCCCCTAACCCCTCCTCTAGTAGTAGGGGAGGGGCTGATTACTCCCCCTGCCATTGCACTTAAGGGGGTGGGGGGGTTAGATCTCAATCCCGAAAGCAGAAACCCCATCAATGGCTGACAACGCTCCGTACAGGCTTCATAGAATTCTCCCGGAACTTTGTCCCGATCAGCTGAGGGCCGTCCCCACCAAAACTCCGCCATTGCCAGTGGTTTTAGACTATGTGTTGCCGCATAGTGCAGCAGCTTGGGGGCACAACAGTCTCCTGTCCCAGTGGGCATCAAGCCTCCTGGCATCAATTGCTGCAATGAGAGAGACTGCCCATAAAAATTCGTGAGGCTATAAACAGCGTGCATCTGAGTTTGTAGTTGGCGAGACAGTGCTTTACGCCGTTGTTTCAGTTCGCGCATCCGCGCATCCGCCCCTTCAATCAACTGTTTGAGCGGCTGCAACACCAGATTATGCTGGCGTTTGAGTTGCCGTCGCTCAATTCCCTGCCGACGACTTTCTTCATCAAGTTGTTCGAGGGCGACAGTGAGTGCTTCTTTACTAAGCGTTTCACAGAATATCTGACGTTTTGCCTGTCGTTGGAGTTTGCCATCAAGATGGCGATCGCTCAGATTTTGCAGGTGCTGCTCAAACTCACGAGATAGTGTTTCGTACTGCTGCCGTTCTGGAAGTTGCTTGAGGGTAATCAGTTCCTGCTTCATCGCATTTAGCTCAGCTAAGGTGCGGGCTTCTTCAATGGCAACTCGGTCTCGTCCTGAAATCGGCGGTATCCAGCCATCAACAACGCTGTGGCCATTCAAAAGACCAGAGAAGGCTTTGAGTACCCGTGGTTCCCCAGTAGGCAGTTCAACTAGCAGTATTCCATACATCTTGCCCTCATAAGAATAAATATCATTGTTGGCAAGGTATTGCATTAAACCAGAGGCGATCGCCTCTGCCAAAGGAGTGCGAGGCAGTCTCAGTAACTCACCAGTTTGAGGACAATGCCCTTTGTAGCAATAGCTAGGAGATGAGTCGCTGACAGAAAAATCGCCATCAATAAAATCTGAGAGCAAATGAAGAACTACCATACAAGGCATGATGTCGAATCTGGCTTACCGCTGAAACATCCGAATACATCCCACACTTTACAATTAGTAATGTTGCCAGAAACAGGGAAAAGGATTTCTTGATATTGCGCCTGATTGAAATCCAGCCCGCACTGGCGACACAGGCAACATTGATTTCCTCGCTTGTCACACTTGCAGGTGGTCGCCAACGGTTCGTCGCATTTAATCTAAAGAGCAATTATGAAAGATCTCACTCGTTATCGAAATATCGGCATCTTCGCTCACGTTGATGCTGGCAAGACCACCACAACTGAAAGAATCCTGAAACTGACAGGTAAAATTCACAAAATTGGTGAGGTACACGAAGGCGCGGCAACGACAGACTTCATGGCACAGGAGCAAGAGCGCGGTATTACGATTCAGTCGGCTGCTACTACCTGCTTCTGGAATGAACACCAACTGAACATCATCGATACCCCAGGTCACGTTGATTTTACCATTGAGGTCTACCGTTCTCTTAAGGTTCTTGATGGAGGCATTGGTGTTTTCTGTGGTTCGGGTGGGGTGGAACCGCAATCTGAAACCAACTGGCGCTATGCTAACGACTCCAAAGTCGCTCGCATCATCTACATCAACAAGCTTGATCGCACGGGTGCCGATTTCTACCGAGTCGTCAAGCAAATCGATAAAGTACTCGCCGCCAAGCCAATGGTAATGGTGCTACCGATTGGTGTTGAAGAAAAGTTTTGCGGCGTGGTCGATCTGCTGACTCGTAAGGCATGGGTGTGGGATGACTCTGGCGATCCGATGAACTATCAGATTAAAGATGTTCCTGCCGATATGGTCGATGATGTCGAGACCTACCGCGAACAGTTGATTGAGCTGGCGGTCGAGCAGGACGATGTCTTGATGGAAAAGTATCTAGAAGGGGAAGAGCCGTCTATTGATGAACTTAAGCGGTGCATTCGCAAGGGCACCCGCGATATGGCATTTTTCCCGACCTACTGCGGCTCGTCGTTTAAGAATAAGGGTGTGCAGTTGGTGCTGGATGCCGTGGTTGACTACCTGCCGAACCCGATGGAGGTTAAACCGCAGCCAGAGGTTGATCTAGAAGGGCATGAAACGGGTACGTTTGCCCTTGTTGACCCAGAGAAACCATTGCGGGCACTCGCGTTTAAGATCATGGACGATCGCTACGGTGCTTTAACCTTCACGCGCCTGTACTCCGGTATATTATCCAAGGGCGATACTGTACTCAACACCGCAACAGGCAAGACCGAGCGAATCAGCCGTTTGGTGGAGATGCACGCCAATTCTCGCGAAGAGATCGAATCCGCCCAGGCGGGCGACATCATTGCGATTGTCGGCATGAAGAACATCCGAACTGGTCATACCATCT
The DNA here is from genome assembly GCA_964657555.1 of uncultured Microcoleus sp. Taxonomy (GTDB): domain Bacteria; phylum Cyanobacteriota; class Cyanobacteriia; order Cyanobacteriales; family FACHB-T130; genus CAZZWA01. The sequence goes on along the minus strand of CAZZWA010000452.1, from coordinate 1,785 downwards.
GCGATCCCAAAAGTCCGGCGACGCTGGAGCCGATGGTCTTCCCAGAACCCGTCATTTCCATTGCGGTCAGACCAAAGGTGAAAGGGGGTGAAGAAAAGATGGGAGCTGCGCTTACTAAGATGGTGCAGGAAGACCCATCCTTCCATATGGTGACTGATGAAGAGAGCGGCGAGACCATTCTCAAGGGGATGGGTGAGCTGCATCTAGACATCAAGGTTGATATCCTGAAGCGCACCCACGGGGTGGAGGTGGAAGTGGGTGAACCACAGGTAGCTTACCGCGAGTCGATTACCAAGCGCCTCGAAGACGGATACATCCACAAGAAACAGTCTGGTGGTTCTGGTCAATATGCCAAGATCAATTATGTGCTTGAGCCGGGTGAACCAGGCAGTGGCTTCCAGTTTGAGTCAAAGGTGACGGGTGGCAATGTGCCTAGAGAATACTGGCCAGCGGTGCAAAAAGGCTTTATGAGCTGCATTGATCGAGGGGTATTGGCTGGGTTCCCCTGCCTGGACTTGAAGTTCACGCTCACAGACGGTGGGTTCCATCCGGTTGACTCGTCGGCGATCGCGTTTGAGATTGCGGCACAAGCCGCCTATCGACAGTCTATTCCTAAAGCTGGGCCTCAGTTGCTCGAACCGATCATGAATGTCGATGTGTTCACGCCAGATGATTATGTGGGCGATGTCATTGGTGATCTCAACCGCCGCCGGGGGATGATGAAATCTCAAGAGACAGGACAGACGGGGGCACGCATCAAGGCAGATGTGCCGCTGAGCGAGATGTTTGGCTACATTGGCGACCTGCGTACCATGACCTCTGGGCGTGGACAGTTCTCAATGTCGTTCTCACATTATGCTCCTTGCCCAAGTAACGTAGCAGAAGAGGCGATCAAGAAAGCGAAAGAGCGTCAGGCTGCTTCATAGTGCATTGACTTCGACTGCGCTTAGTCGAACGGCTCCGGCGAAGCGATTCGTCGGGGTCAATCACCCATAGCAATCCTGATTCAGTCGTGAGATTTTTGCATAGTGTGTGCTTGCACAAACGTTCTGTTTGCGTTCAGTCCCAGGCAAGATGCCCGCACTACGAATTCTTATGAATTAAATAGGAATGCTGTACATTGATGTAAATTTTCTGGCAGTCCGTTGATATTAATTTGTTATGAAGTTGAATTCTCTGCCCGCAGAAGTCATTCTGAACCATCCCCGTTCTACCCTTGGTCATCTATATCTAGACTGGCATCCCCAGCCGGGAGCATACTTGGAAGTCGAGGGTCAGACATACATGGTTTTAGAACGCAGGCATCGCTATCTGCTCAAAGCAGGACGTTATCAGCTTCACAAGATTGCTCTCTACGTTCAAAAGTTCGATGCTCCAGCAGAGGTTAGTCTATTAGACGGGCGCTGGGTGATTGGAGATATCACCTGCTCATACAATGCTCGCTCTGAATTGCTTCGATGTGCGATCAATCCCAGCGGCCCTTGCGATCGCTGTGTTCATCATCAGCCCTTGGAGAATCTTTAGCCTCTGCTTCAAAGTGTTCATTTTGCTGACCTCAACTAAGCTGATGCAAACTGTAATTGTTGACAGTAAAAAATACTGTTAACAAAAGAACAGCAATGTGAAGCAAAATGTATACGCGTAATAAAATCGCGCTCCATAAAAGTTGAGCGGCTTTCTCCTGATGCTATTTGGCACTCTCTCCCCTTCTGCCTGCCAGTGCCGGGATAGGGCTTGATTAGTGCTTAGAACTGCGTAATACATGATTTTGACACCATTTTTGAT
>CAZZWA010000451.1:0-4888 GCA_964657555.1 uncultured Microcoleus sp. | reverse complement strand
AGGATTGCTAATGGCTTTAAACAATTAGCAATTAGCAAAATCTCCTTGAGGGTGGGAACTTTTACAAATAATCTAAAAACTGCGTTGGCACTAACTTCAGTTCCCCAGATTTGAAGCGGTCTACTTCTATCCAAAGTGCCATTTTTTGCCGCTTACCTTCAGTAAATATTAAGCTTTCTAACTGATAAAACTTGGGTTCAACAAAATCACATTGATATACTTGAATAATTTCGTGCCCTTGTTTTCCATTGTAAACAAACAAATTCTCCAAACAAGCCAGATATTCTATGTTAGTTAACTCTGCCTGAATTTCTTCTTGAAATTCTCTTTTCAACGCCGCTAAACTAGTTTCGCCAAAATCAACACCGCCTCCCATAGCGCGGTAGAAAGTTTGCTGCTTTACAGGGTCGTAGCCCTGAGAGATAAAGGTGCGGCTGCAATCCCGGATCAGCCCCAGTGCCAGCACCCTAATTTTACCTTCTCTATTAGGCATGATTCGACCCTAATTGTCATGATCGTAAACAAACTTAGAGCGATTAGGGCTCCCCTCAACTGGCCAGTCCTCATTCTGACCGCCAATCACTAATCGCTCGATAGGAAGATATTCCTTACTGAGTTGTTTGAGCGCGCTGATCAGAATATCGAGAGCGATCGCATCACTCGTTCCTAAGTCAACCCAGCAACGTGCCCAAGTCCCCTGATACTCAAAATCTGCCATGTTGTGCATCAGAGAAACCAAGCTTTTATCAGCTGCCTCTTCATCATATTCCATGTAACTGAGATCGAGCCCTTGTTCCTGAACCTGTAGATTCTCAGCATTAAATCCACCCAGTTTCCCTAAGAAGAACCAGGAGTCGAAAACTTCCTCAATATATTGCTGTTCTCTCTGGGAAGGAACAGTACTGAACTCCAGCCAAATCCATAAATCAAAAGGGTCAAACTCACGAAACTGTACTTGCATTGTTCTGAATAAGCAATTAGGTTATGGCCCACAGGCAATAGGCTTTCCATTACCCATTGCCTCCATCTATACTATTGAAGTGGTGGCAATGGGTCTGGACCCCAAAGACCGCTCACTTTTCTGATCTGCTCTTTCTGCTGTTGGCAATTCAAATCTTTATTATCGATGAGTCTTTGGGTCTTGCACTGCTCATAGGCAATTTGTGCTACAGTTTCTTTGGGGAGCTGAGATGATTTTGTCAAAGCGGTCTGAAAATTCTTGTTAGCTTCAGTTAATGCAGATTTATCTCTTTGCTTTTCACCTTTTTTAAAGAGGATTTGGGCAATTAGATAATAAGCCTCTGGATTATTAGGTGTCTCTTGTAGGGCACTCTGAGCATACTTTAGTGCACTATCGTACTGCTTCATATTTCGATAACCCATGGCAATGCCACGGTTAGCCAGATAGTCGGGTTTTGCAGCTTTTAATTGCTCAATTGCCTCAGATGGATCGGAAAACGGTAGATAAGCAGCCGACAAAAAATCCATATAACCCTTGACTAAATTGAGTTCTGGATCGCTAGGTGAGATTTTTTTAGCCTCGTCCAAATACTTAAAGACTTCCTGGACTTTAGTCACGGCCTCCAAGGGATTCTGATTCTTCTTAAAACTGGAAGCACCCTCTAAGAGCAAGCCGACTGCCTTGTAGAGATTACCCCGCAGAGGGTCGGTATTCACCAAATTTTCAGCAGTTTCCCGAGTTTTGGTGGCACTTTCTTTGAATCTGTCTGAATCTACATCGTAAGCTAAAACTGCCTCCATAGCGTAGACGAGAGGCTCGGAGCTTTCACTAACTTCAGCTTGATCGAGAAAATTCTTTGCTCGTGGATAGTTTCCTTCTGCAAAGATGGCTTTAAAAGCAGCCTCTGTATTATCGCCAATTTTGTGAGGGTTAGTGGAACGAAAAGGGTCTTTTGCTAGAGTTGGGATAGACTCAAGGCTGAGCAAGAGCGCAGTGGCACTAGCAAGGGTAACGGACAGGCGCTTAAATGCAGGAAACCGATTCGTCATCTTCATCCTCACAAACAATAACCAGATTACATTTAAGTAAAGTCTGACGCAGATGCTAATTCTAAGTTCCAGTTGGTAAGGGTTTGATAATCTATGCTAAGTTGGTCAAAGTTAAGGCGAAAGCATTCATGACTGGGGCAAGCTAACGTCTGTCCAGCCAGTCCTACCCCAGTGCCATCAACCTTGACATACCTAATTGTAGCTATATTACTTTTACAAAAGTTTTTCAGTCAATGCGGGTCTAGCCCGGAGCGATCGCGCCAATTACCTTTACTTGCCCAACTCTCATTCTGTAGTAAATGCTCTATCTCAAAAACCTGACCTATCACCCTCCGGCAACTCCCACCCCCATCCTCAAAAACATTAACTTGGAGCTGGCACCGCAGCAGTTGGGTCTGGTAATTGGTGCTAGTGGCTCTGGCAAAAGCACATTGCTGGAAATTCTAGCAGGTCTGGCAGAGAAAACCGCCGGTACTATGTTGTGGCGAGACCAGGAACTGACTCCAGAACACCTGCAACAACTAGGAGGGTTGGTGTTTCAGTTTCCCGAACGGCATTTTTGCGGCGGCACAATCTTAGAGGAACTACGGTTGGGTCACCCAGAGATAGGTTCCGAACGAGTCAAAGATGCTCTGACGGAAGTGGGACTAGAACATCTAACCCTGAACACTTCACCCCAATCCCTAAGTGGTGGTCAGCAACGGCGTTTAGCTTTGGCAGTCCAGTTGATTCGTCAGCCGCATCTGCTGTTATTGGATGAACCGACAGCAGGATTGGATTGGTCGATCCGGCGTCAGCTGGTGAATCTGTTAGCCAAACTCAAAAAGCATTGGACGCTATTGGTGGTCACTCATGATGCTGGGGATTTGTTGGCGATCGCAGACCAATGCTGGACTCTCAATCAGGGCAAACTGCAATGGGTAGAGCCAGCAACACTGGCAGCTAAAGCAAAACAGCCGCAATCAGTTGCCTAAAGAATGACAGAGATGAGCGAGACGCCAGTGCTGCCTGAGATGGCAGATGTGTGGCAGCAAACATTAGGTTGGCAACCAGATATTGCACAACAGATGCAATTTCAGCGCCTGTATGAGCTAATTTTGTCAGGCAACCGCCAGTTGAACTTAACCCGCATTACAGCCCCGATGGAGTTTTGGGAAAAGCACCTGTGGGATTCTTTGCGGGGAGTGATGTCGTTATCGTCACCCGATCTAAATCGCCCTTACACATCTTTCCAAGTGATTGATATTGGAACTGGTGCAGGATTTCCAGGGATTCCTGTGGCGATCGCTCTCCCCAACTCTACTGTCACCTTACTAGATGCAACGCGCAAGAAAATCGCTTTTCTGGAAACGCTACTCAGCCAGTTAGCTATTGCCAACGCTAAAGGGCTGACTGGCAGAGCTGAACAAGTTGGTCAACAGCCCCACCATCGGCAGAGTTATGATATTGCTCTCACGAGAGCCTTAGGCTCCGCATCCGTTTGTCTAGAATATGCACTACCTTTGCTGAAGCTGGGTGGTTTAGCCATTCTCTACCGAGGGCAGTGGACAGATGAGGAAACCGCCGCCCTCGAACCGGCTGTTGAGCAGCTAGGCAGCGTCATTGAGTCGATTGAAGAGTTCACAACACCGTTAAGTCACAGCGTCCGTCACTGCTTGTACTTGCGGAAAGTGGCACCGACGCCGCTACAGTTTCCTCGGGCTGTTGGCTTACCTGAGCAAAAGCCACTTTAGTTGGGGTAGGATCAAAACATAAGATTCAGATGAAGCTCTCTCCCTACCCACCCTTGGGCCACATCGACAGTCACCTGTTGACCGGCTTTGATAAATAGCTTACGGGCTAGCGGTGGTATATCACTAGCCGAATGTCGGCCCAGCAGAGAGGGTAAGCGATATCGCCATGACCAAAAACTGCAACATCTGCAACACACAAGCTCTCAGTGATGGCCTCACAGGCTGGTATCCTTGTCCGGCTTGCGACACCAAGGGGACTGTATACCAACTTGGCGGTGACGCGACAGAACCCTTTGAGGGTAATGCTCATGCTGATTGCAAAGCCAAATTTGAGCGAGGTGTTGCCTACTGCTACATTACTGAAGGAGGGCACAAGCGTGGAACCGTCAAAAATTAACTCACCGAGCGATAAACTCCATCAAGCCGTTGTCCACACTACTGCTGCTGTCCGCATCACTGGAGAGAAGCAAGAGGTTGAGCTGGTGCTTAATGCTCTAGCAGGAGCAGGAATTTTCTACAGAACTAACAGGACACTCTATCCTTGCCGGGATAACCCTAGGCGATTTAATGTCTATCTGAAATACCTCAAGGTTCCTGCTGTCTTAGAAAAGGCAGATCTAGAAGGTGATTGCACCCCATAACATGCTCACCCAAATTCACAGTTTTATAGCCACAAAAGGATTACTAATACTGATTTTCAGGGATAGCCACGGGTACCAATTTAAAGTAGTAAATCGGGAAGGTCACGTTGAATCAGGGGAGGGTTGGGAGGGGTATACTTCACCCAGTGGCAATCCGCTATAACTTTGGTCATATATCTGAAGTAGTGGCTCATCGGGGAAGATTTATCCCCAAAGAATTATGAAAATAGCTGATTTGTGGCGCTACTCTGAGTGAAGTTAATCGATTGAGATAAAAATTCTCTAAGGGTTTTTACTGTTAAAAAAGCTGAAAGTTTAATTAGTTACAAGGAGTACCGTAATGGCAGACACAAGTCAGCGTGGCTTTGCTTCTATGGATGATGAGAAGCAGCGCGAAATTGCTAGCAAGGGCGGACAAGTTGCTCATGAGAAAGGTAATGCCCACGAATTCACCTCCGAAGAAGCTCGTGAGGCTGGTCGTAAGGGTGGACAGGCTGCTCATGA
>CAZZWA010000450.1:0-4918 GCA_964657555.1 uncultured Microcoleus sp. | reverse complement strand
AGTCAATGTAGCGTTGACTAATGACTGAAGAAAGTCTTTCTCGAAGCGAGGCTAGTGGCAGTTGGTTGAGAATTTCAGCAGCAAAGGCCTTAATCAACAGGTTTCGAGCATTGTTGGCATCTAAACCACGGCTTTGCAGGTAGAAAACTTCTTCATCGTCTAGTTGGCTGACAGTCGCACCGTGAGAACATTTAACGTTATCTGCTGTAATTTCTAATTGGGGCTTGGTATCAACTCTAGCTCTGGGAGATAGTAGTAAATTACGGCTTAACTGCCCAGCATCTGTTAGTTGGGCTGGTTTGGGAACCAAGACTTTACCGTTGAACACGGCGTGAGCCCGATCTGCCACGATACACTTATGCAGTTGGCGACAGGTTCCGTAGGGGTGATTGAGAGCGATGTTAGAATGGGTGTCTGCCAACTGTTCACCAGCGATCGCACTTAAACCGTTCAGGGTGGTTGCTGTTTGCTCACCCATCTGGTTAATTTCTAAGTTATGCCGCGACAGCTTAGCTCCTAAACTAATGGCATTGCAGGTATAGTGACTGTCACGAGCTTGAGCGATCGCACTCTTGCCGATGTGAAATGCTTCCCCATTTTCTCTCTGAATGCGATTATGGTTAACGCGGGCATTTTCCCCAACAACTATTTCTGTTACTGCATTGGTGAATGTAGGAACATTGCCAATTGACGCATAATCCTCAACCAGCGTCACGCTGCTACCTGGTTCGGCGATTACCAGACAGTGTGGCCCAGACATGGTAGGGGTTGCCGCTGCTGCGGTAATAAATAGGAGATGAATTGGTTTTTCAATCTCCTGATTTGCTGGCACAAATACTACTGCCGCGTCTACCAAACCTGCAATGTTCAGCGCCGAAAAGACCTCATTGTGTTCCCGCTTATTTAAATACTCGCGGATGCGGGCATGATAAGGACTGGGTGCATTGGATAAATTCCCCACAAATAACCCCAACGACAAAGTTGGAATTAAAGAAGCTTCAACCGTTGATAAGTGGGGCGCATAAAAACCATTAATAAATACCACTCTTAAGGGTAAAGCATCCTTGGCATTTACTGGCAGGGTAATATCCGACAAAGCGATCGCTGATTCTTGATTGCTCTGGGCTACCTGGAAAGGAATTTCCAATAGAGGAGACAAATCAGTGAACCGCCATTCTTCATCCTTTGTGGTAGGAAAAGAAGATGCCAGGACGTATTCAGACGCAGCGTCGCGCAACTCCTTCAACCCATATGCACAAGTTTCGCGCTTACCCTTACCCAGTTTACGGTACTGGTTGACCAACTCAGCCAAATAAGTTTTTCGATTAGCAACTTGCGTACTCATTTAGCACTCACCTCAGTTGCTTCGTCTTCGCGCACCCAATTATAGCCGCGTGCTTCTAATTCCAATGCCAAATCTTTGGTGCCACTGGTAATGATCCGTCCGCCTTCCATGACGTGAACGAAGTCCGGCACTACATAATCGAGCAACCGTTGATAGTGGGTAATCACCAGCATGGCATTCTCCGAACCAGCTAGCTGGTTCACCCCGTTGGCTACAATCTTGAGGGCATCAATATCTAAGCCGGAATCCGTTTCATCCAGGATTGCCAGCTTCGGTTCCAGCAGCGCCATTTGCAAAATTTCATTCCGCTTCTTCTCGCCGCCAGAGAAACCTTCATTCACACTGCGTCCTAGGAAGCTGGAGTTCATCTTGACAAATTCCAGCTTTTGCTCGACCAAGTCTTGAAAATCAAAAGCATCAAGTTCTTCTAACCCCTGACTCTGACGGCGAGAATTGTAGGCGACACGCAAAAAATCTAGATTGCTGACACCGGGAATTTCTATGGGATACTGAAAAGCCAGAAAGACACCCGTTCTCGCCCGTTCTTCTGGTGCCATGTCTAGGAGGTTCTGCCCTTGGAAGAGCACTTCGCCACCAGTCACTTTGTACGCAGGATGTCCTGCTAAAACTTTGGAAAATGTACTTTTTCCTGAGCCATTTGGCCCCATAATGGCATGAATTTCACCTGCCTTGACTTCTAAATTCAAGCCTTTCAGAATCGGTATACTATCAATTTCGGCAGTCAAATCCCGCACTGATAGCACCACTGCACTATTCTCAATAATCATCCTACTTACCTCTTGCACCAATAGGGTTTAACATAATTCGTAATTAGTAATTAGTAATTCGTAATTAAGGGTTTAATGTCAAGCTTATACTCTTATGGGTAAGCGCTCCGGATTCACTCTTCGGGTTAAATCCCCTCTTGAATCCGTAACTACGAATTACGAATTACGAACTATGAATTTTTAACCCACACTGCCTTCTAACTTCAAACTCAACAACCGATCTGCTTCTACTGCAAATTCCATCGGCAGTTGGTTGAAAACATCTTTACAGAAGCCACTAATCATCATCGAGATCGCATCTTCTGCTGAAATACCCCTTTGGGAGAAATAGAACAGTTGCTCTTCTCCAATCTTAGAGGTAGAAGCTTCGTGTTCCACTTTACCAGTGTTGTTTTGCACCTGGATGTAGGGAAAAGTATTCGCTTGGGCGTTATCCCCAATTAGCATCGAATCGCACTGAGAATAGTTGCGTGCGCCAGTTGCCTGGGGGCCGATTTTCACTAAGCCGCGGTAGCTGTTCTGGGATTTACCCGCTGAAATGCCCTTAGAAATAATGGTGCTCTTGGTGTTCTTGCCAATATGTACCATCTTGGTGCCGGTGTCGGCTTGCTGGTAGTGGTTGGTTAGTGCTACGGAGTAGAATTCACCCACAGAGTTATCCCCCACTAGCACACAGCTAGGGTATTTCCAGGTGATCGCAGAACCAGTTTCCACCTGTGTCCAGGAAATCTTAGAATTGACCCCTTGACACAACCCCCGCTTGGTCACAAAGTTGAAGATCCCGCCTTTGCCGTTTTCGTCCCCAGCGTACCAGTTTTGTACAGTAGAGTATTTAATTTCGGCGTTATCAAGGGCGACTAACTCCACGACAGCAGCATGTAGCTGGTTGGTATCATACATTGGTGCGGTACAGCCTTCCAGGTATGAGACTGAGCTACCTGACTCAGCAACAATCAGCGTGCGCTCAAACTGCCCTGTGTCTCCGTTGTTAATTCGGAAGTAGGTGGAGAGTTCCATCGGGCATTTGGTGTCTTTGGGAATGTAGACAAAAGATCCATCGCTGAAGACGGCTGAGTTGAGGGCAGCAAAGTAGTTGTCTGCGGAAGGCACTACACTGCCAATGTACTTCTGCACTAACTCTGGATATTCTTGTAGGGCTTCGGAAATAGAGCAGAAGATCACGCCTTCTTTCGCTAGCTTTTCCTTAAAGGTGGTTGCCACAGAGACGCTGTCGAAAATAGCATCCACTGCCACGTTCGAGAGGCGCTTTTGCTCAGACAGTGGGATTCCTAGCTTCTCAAAGGTTTCCAACAGAACTGGATCGACTTCCTCCAAGCTGTTAAGCTTTTTGGGTTTTTGCTTGGGCGCAGAGTAGTAGATGATATCCTGGTAGTCAATCTGGGGATAGCTGACATGGGGCCAGGTTGGTTCTGTCATTTTCAGCCATTGCCGATAGGCTTTAAGACGAAACTCCAGCATGAACTCCGGTTCATTTTTCTTGGAGGAGATCAGGCGGATAACTTCCTCACTAAGGCCCCGAGGGATAGTGTCTGCCTCAATATCGGTGATAAAGCCGTATTTGTAAGGCTGATTGACTAAGGTTTTGACGCTGGCACTCATTGTAATAAAGTCTTGGTGTGGTTAAGGACAAGTCTATCTGCATGGGGCAGGTGAACAGGTGGGGGGTGATGGACGTCTGAAGTAGCTCGTCCGGTCAAACTGCAATTACAATAGTATAACAACAGCTTTGTTGTTTAACCCTATTTATTAGGGTACTTTAACAACAAAGAAGTTGTCAAAGTCAAATAGGGATTTTCTGGCAAGATGATGGCGACCACTCAGCAGCCTTCTACAAAGCAAGATATCTTGCAGCATTTACTGAAACAGGGTCAAGCCACGGCACAGCAGCTGGCAGATACATTGGATGTGACTCCGCAAGCGATTCGACGGCATCTCAAGGATTTAGAGGGCGAAGGACTCATTGTACATCAACAAGTGCAAACCGGAATGGGACGACCACAGCACGTCTACGAGCTGAGTCGCGAAGGACGCGATCGCTTCTCAGCCGACTATGGGGAATTTGCCGTTTCGTTCCTGGATACCCTCACCCAAACACTAGGTCAAGAGCAAGCTAGTTCGGTTTTGCGCAAGCACTGGGAACGCAAAGCGTTAGAGTATCGGCAACGGTTAGGTAACGGTTCGCTACGCGATCGCGTAGCGAACTTGGTAGAACTCCGCCAAGCAGAAGGATACATGGCAGAGTGGTATCCTCTAGAAGAGAACGATTCTGAGAGTGGTAGCAAATCGCAGTTTATGTTAGCAGAGCATAACTGTGCGATTTCCCATGTTGCCTCATCTTTTCCTAGCGTTTGCGACCATGAGTTAGAAATGTTTGCTGCTGCCCTACAAGATTGTATCGTTGAGCGGACGCACTGGATTATTAACGGAGAGCATCGCTGCGGTTATTTGATTAAGGCTCAGTGAGTCAACGCCCTTTTCAAGTCGGTAATTACGAATTATTTTAATAATGACAGAACTACAGCAACCGTCAACGCAATTTTTAACACTAGAAGAATCAGATTCGGTAGACGCCGCCTTACTTTCTTCCCCTGAGAAGTTTTTAACAAGACTGACGATTTCATCTTTAAGGCTCCTCAAGCAGATTGCCCAAGAGTACAATATTGCTATTGAGGATTTGACAGCCGAGCAAGTGATTGCCTGGTTTGAGAAAGATGGCAAGATTAGGCGAGAGCAAGGAGTTGATGCGGCTTTTTTGAAGTGGTGA
>CAZZWA010000449.1:4435-4931 GCA_964657555.1 uncultured Microcoleus sp. | reverse complement strand
TAAAAAAACTCCTCCTATCAGTTGATAAAAGGAGTTTTGATAAAAGTTAATTGCGGGTTTTCTTCAGACTTGCACCAAGCCACCAGCCGCTTGAAACCGAGCGCGGGCACGCTTTAGGGCTTGGGTTGCTTGAATTTGCTCTTGGCGAGTACCAGATTGAGCCTGATTGACACGAGCTTCAGCCTCTGTATAGGCACTACGAGCCTCTTCTCGATCAATCTTGTCACCACGTTCGGCGCCATTGACGAGAATAGTGACTTCATTATTTTCCACTTCAGCAAATCCACCCAGCAGAGCGATCGCCACCCAACTCTTGCCAGCACGGACTCGCATCACACCAGTATCGAGAGCTGTCAGCAAAGGAGCGTGACCACTGAGGATACCCAACTGACCAGTCGTGCTGGGCAAAATCACTTCCTCAGCACTAGAATCCCAGACTGTTTTGTCTGGCGCAATGACACGAATATTTAAAGTCATGATTTGGTAATTGGTAATT
>CAZZWA010000449.1:0-4425 GCA_964657555.1 uncultured Microcoleus sp. | reverse complement strand
ATTGGGGGTTGGGGATTGGGAAAAACGGATTGCTGATTACCCATGCCCCATGCCCCGTGCCCTATTCCCTACTAGCCTTTGATCTTCTCGGCTTTCGCGATCGCCTCATCAATATTGCCTACCAGGTAAAATGCCTGTTCTGGCAGAGAATCTAGCTCTCCAGAGAGAATTCTTTGGAAGCCCTTGATCGTTTCTTCCAGCTTTACATACTTACCGGGAGAACCCGTGAAAACTTCTGCGACAAAGAATGGCTGCGACAAGAACCGCTCAATTCTTCGCGCCCGAGCTACTGTCACGCGATCATCTTCAGACAACTCATCCAGACCCAGAATGGCGATGATATCTTGAAGTTCCTTGTAGCGTTGTAGAGTTGATTGGACTTGACGAGCGACACCGTAGTGTTCTTCACCCACAATATTGGGTTGTAGCATGGTACTCGTCGAACCCAAGGGGTCTACAGCTGGGTAAATTCCCTTAGCTGCCAAACCGCGAGACAACACCGTTGTTCCATCTAGGTGAGCAAAGGTGGTTGCTGGTGCGGGGTCGGTCAAGTCATCGGCTGGCACGTAGACTGCTTGAATTGAGGTAATCGAGCCTTCTTTGGTAGAGGTGATTCGCTCTTGCAAATCTCCCATGTCTGTTCCCAGCGTCGGCTGATATCCCACGGCTGAAGGCATCCGACCCAACAGCGCTGATACCTCAGAACCCGCTTGCACGAACCGGAAGATGTTGTCGATAAAGAGCAGCACGTCCTGCTTATTGACATCTCGGAAATACTCTGCCATTGTCAGGGCCGACAAACCTACGCGCATTCTGGCTCCTGGTGGTTCGTTCATCTGACCGTAAACCAGGGCAATCTTTGATTCGCTGAGATTTTCTTCGTTAATAACCCCTGACTCTTTCATTTCATTGTAGAGGTCATTGCCCTCGCGGGTGCGCTCACCCACGCCACCGAACACAGACACACCACCATGATTGGTAGCGATGTTGTTAATCAGCTCCATCATGATGACGGTTTTACCTACACCTGCACCGCCAAATAGACCAATTTTGCCGCCGCGCCGATAAGGAGTCAGCAGATCTATAACTTTAATCCCAGTTTCAAATACAGAAGGCTTGGTTTCTAGGTCAACCAGCTTGGGAGCGGGACGGTGGATGGGGAAGGTTTGATCGTTGTTGACTGGCCCTCTGTTGTCTACGGGTTCGCCCAGAACATTAAAAATCCGACCGAGGGTAGTGGAGCCAACTGGCACGCTGATTGGAGCGCCAGTGTCTACCACTTCCATACCCCGTACTAAACCATCAGTGGTACTCATAGCAACCGCCCGCACCTGGTTGTCGCCCAGCAGTTGCTGCACTTCGCAGGTGACGGATATATCCTGACCAGCTTCATTCTTGCCTTCAATTTTCAAGGCGTTGTAGATTTCCGGCAACTTGCCGCCGGAGAACTCTACGTCTAGAACGGGGCCAATAATCTGGCTAATGCGCCCAATTTTTGTCTTGTCTGTAGTGGCTACCATGCTTCTTGCCTCTGCTTGTGCAGCTATCCTTATCTAGGGGAAAACAGTCTTAACATTTAGAAATCCTATTTTCCAGATTACCACTGAAGAGACTTCCAGGGTTGCGACATTCACATTTTGCATCGGCGCTGCCAGCTTGCCAAGGGTTCAAACCCCTAGCTAATACCTGCTGATGGTATCAAATAGACATCACATTTCTAAGAAAAACTGCAATACCGTTAGTTACTGGTGCGATCGCCTTTAGAGAATGCTCCTCCCCTCCCAAAAAACTGCCGTGCTTCTTAAAGGAAACACGACAGTCATGAGTTTCAGTATTGCGAGCGAATAAAGCTGTTAAGCCTGTTTGTTTTGTTGCTGTTTGCGCTTTAGCACAGAACCGGCACCCAAAGCACCAAAAGCTAGTACACCAAAGATAGAAGAAGGTTCGGGTACGCTTTCAATCTGGAAATAACGGTAAGTAACCCCGCCATAGCCATCAGCGACTTTGAGTCCAATATCATATATACCGTCCCTACCAAAAGACCACTTACCGCTTTGGCCAGTCAAGTCGTCAAACAAGCCGTTGTTACTAAAGTCCCAATCATAGCTGAGAGGAAGATTACCCGAATCGGTAGCAGTTGCAGCAAAATCAAATATACTTCCCGTGGGCACTTTCAGAGGTGTAGTCAGGCTAGTAATCGTCGGCGGCACATCTTTGACGGTGAGTGTCTTCTGAATGATATTGCTAAAAGCACTGCCATCGTCCTCTGCTTGTGCTTGAAAGGTATAAGTACCCGGTGTATTAAATACACCCAGCTTCGTACCCATCGAACGAGATCCTGAAAGCGCGGGATCTGTACCAATACTTGTGCCATTAATCAAGAAGGTGATGGCATCTGCACCAGGATCGGTGGCAGACAGGTTGGCATATGCTGGATCGCCTTCATTAATCGTGTCACTTGCAAGGTTAAAAGCTGTGAGGGTGGGAGGGACATTTTCGACAGTCACTGTCCTAGTAACGGGAGCACTATAGGCGTTATAACTGTCAGTAGCTGCTGCTGTATAAGTGTAAGTGCCGTATTTGTTGAAAGTCCCCAGGTTAGTACTGATTGTCCGCGCACTAGTAGGATCTGTACCTTCGTTGTTACTATTGATAAAAAATGTAATGGGCTCTGAGAGTCCTGGATCAGTGGCAGCAAGTGTTGCAGCCACCGATTGCCCTTCAGGAATGGTGATGTCTGAATTGCTGCCGTTGAGGGCAAAATCCGTGATCGTGGGAGGAACGTTTAAAACCGTCAGCGTTCCGTTAACGACATTACTGGCGCCACCTTGACTATTCACTGCTTGCCCTATTAGTGGGTAAACTCCAGGAGTGTCGTATTGAGAAGGACTCACGCCGATACTTGCTGTTCTAGTTCCTGATGTGTTCCCATCAGTGCCAATTGAATTGCCGTTGAGTAAGAAGTTGATAGGATCGGGACTTGGGTCAGTGGCAGACAGCGTTATAGTTGCAGGCTGACCTTCATAGACTGTGTAATTGGGAAGGGTCAGAGTAGGCGGGATGTTGGGCGGTGGCGGTGGTGCGGCGGACTTTACTGGATCGGATGCGGTACCGCTATCAGTATCAGCACCAAACCTCAGATTACCTGTGAATCCACTACTCCAGGACAATGATAGATCGCCAAACAGGTCTCCTCGTGAGATGTCGATTGGTACAGAGTAAGGGGTTGGGTCAGGCAGCGGCAAGGTGATGTTCGGGTAGGTGTGGGAAGTGGTATAGAATGGGTATCCATCTGGTGCTTGCCCCGATGAGACAGTAAATGGCCAACCATCAGCTGAACCTGGCGTAATTTCATTAAATTTATTAGGGTCAGCGTTGGGGTTATATGCGATCGCGTCAAAGACCGTATTACCAGGAATTGCATTAATTGTTAACGAGCGAATCGGGCGACTATTGTTATTGTTTTGAAATGACCAATAATAGCCATTGTACGTATCACCAGATTCACTCAGAGACCAGCCATTACCCGAGGCTTCTCCCCCTTTGTGACCATAAGGATGACCTCTGTCGCTGTAGCCACAAGTACTCAAGTCTGTAGTACGCCAAGTTTCCGTATCCTGGCCACCATCAAGGAAATTGACTGTAACCAGCATGCCAGCCATATCACCTCCGCACGTTGAAAAGCCAGTGAGAGTTGTTGCCTGCGCTGGTGCCGCAGCTATAACTTTTAATGTGAGCAATATTGCTCCCAAGCTGCTGGTTGATAGATTCTTTGCGAGAGAGGAATTCATAGAACAATAGTAGATAGTAATAATCTGCTTGATTTTGACTCTATGTTAGGTGTAAAAGGTTCCAAAGAATTTTAAGATTCTGTCTTTTCTGTTAAATGTAAGTTAAGTTTAGTTTAAACGTGAAATACCGATATGCGATTCTACCAAAGGTATCAAACTATGATGCAGAGTTGAGTAGAGCCAGAGTCATACTACACACAATACCAAAGAGCGATCGCCAATTTTCTGGCTAAAACTACTCCAAGCGACTTGGCTGAATTTGCTCAAGTTATTGTCGCTGAGAGTTGTGCTCATGTTCGCTTTTTCTCTAGATAAATCTATTATTTACCTCCAAGTGAATTTTTAGATATCGATGCCAAAATGATATAGTTTAGCTCAAGTCTATACATGAGCATAAGGTACTATTTTATATAGAGAGATCATAGAGCCAAGCATGACTTTTGTCATAGGTTACTGTAACCAAAGTGTTGAATTTTTAGCAGGTAAAATTTATGGGGGAGCAACTGATTGACATTTAGTGTCTAAGATGATGTTTGTCACGTACCTTTTGTTGTCATGCTATAGACGAAGCATTCAACTAGGGTACGTATTGAAGCCTCTCAGTATTTGCCTGAAGCGTTGATTTTACAGCAGA
>CAZZWA010000448.1:1488-4933 GCA_964657555.1 uncultured Microcoleus sp. | reverse complement strand
TAACACTGCTTCACGCAAAGCCTTGATAATCTGGAAATTTGCCTCTGGAAAGGGAAACTGGTCGATTTCATCCAGCGTTACCCACCGGATTTCATCGCATTCAATCGGTTGAGGAACACCTGTGAGATGACGGCATTGATGCACGTTGAGGATGACACTGAAGTGGCTGTAAACGTGGTTTATGGTAATCAAGCGATCGCCTACTTCAATTTCAATCCCTAGCTCCTCCCGAATCTCCCGCTTGATACAGTCCTCAATAGTTTCACCTGGCTCTATTTTGCCCCCCGGAAATTCCCAAAGACCACCAAGTAGACCTTCTTTTCGCCGTCGGTCAATGAGAATTTCGGATTGGTCATTCCAGATCACCGCTACTCCTATAGATTTCTGGGGCGGAGGCAAACAGATTTCGTGCATGGATATCTGGGATCTTATCATCCAATTGTGCTCTGTGGTATTACTCGTCTGTTGAAGTGGTTACACCAATGCCCAGTTCCTTTTTATTCTGTTTGAACTGCGTCCACAGACGCTGAACTTCTTTATATGCCTGTTCAGCAGAAATCTCCTTGCCATTCTCTAAGGCACAAATATAGGCAATTTTCTGGGATAATTCTTGTAGATTGGCATTATGGGCTAGATACTCTACAGTTAGCCCACCATAGTAACTGCTATGAGGGTAGGAACGGCTTGCTGCGTCTACCTGATTATGCATCACCCTTGCTCCTGCTGGTTAAATACTTATCAGTATCTATTGTATCTACCTTCCACCTTCGCATTTTTAGGCAGCATTAGGTCTATAGCTTTAAAGAAAGTCCCTAGCAGACAATTACCAGGGACATGTTGTCATGGAGCTTTCTATTACCCCTAGCTTTTTGAAGGAATAGCTTAGGTAATCAATCTTCTAGAAGATAATCTCACTGTTTTTTCTACTCATCCACCTAGAGGAATGAAGAGTGTTAATTTTGTCTGTAAGCAAGAATACAGAAATGATTGTTTCTATTATACTGACGCCATAACTTAATTTTTGTTTTAATCGGCAGTGCCGGAGTTTTACAGCAATTGGGGTGGACACTGCTGCCCACCCCCTTACCAACTATCACTAACTAAACCCCCTCTTTGTGTTTTTTAGCCAGCTTCTGAGGAGTTAGCTGCCTCTGATGCTTGTAAAGACTTTTCAAACGCCATCCGCTGTTCGGCGTTGTGGAGGAAATAGCCGCTAATCATTGCCGATGCCAGAAGACGTCCCAAATTTTCGCGACTGGTAGTCACACTAATGCCAAAGTGTTCTGAAGGTAAGTTACCTAACAGTCCCACAATATTGCGCTCCATTACCTGAAACACATCAGGTGAAGAAGGTTTGGAAAGCTGAGCAACGGTTTCAGGACTCATTGAATGGACGTATTGCCATAGTAAGTTGCCACCTTCCGATTCGCTGCTAAAAAACTGGGAAACTTGATTGGACGGATTATTCACAGAAGTAACCTACAATTTATACTGTAAAGTTGTTTAAGTTTCTACAATCTAAATTTAGCAGGCTATTATCCTTAGCACAGTGGGCGCAACCGAACCACAATCGACGGATTCTCCTACCAGTGTTAGTGTTGAGCATTGAATTAAACCTGACAATTCTCTAACTAGCCACATACTCTCGCATATCAGCTTTACGCTTGCGGAGTTTAGATAGAGCTTCTCGTTCGATTTGCCGTACCCGTTCCCGACTAATGTTGAGGCGAATGCCAATTTTGGCCAGAGTCAGTGATTGGCCATCTACAAGACCAAAACGTAGAGCTAAGACTTCCCGTTGCTGGGGTGTCAAATCTGCCATAAGTTTCTCTAAGTCAACTTGGAGAGAAGTCTGAACGGCAAAGTCTTCAGGTGAAGGGCCAGTATCTTCTAATAGCTCTCCCAATTCTGTATCTTGGTTATCTCCTACACGCAAATCTAATGAGAGGGGTTGACGCGCCCGTTCTAGATACTCGCGCACCTGTTTGGGACTCAAGTCTAACTCCTCTGCTAACTCTACAGCAGTTGCTGCTCGTCCCAGATCTTGAGCCAGTTGGCGTTGAGCTTTCTTGATTTTATTGAGTTTCTCGGTGATGTGGATGGGTAGGCGAATTGTGCGCCCTTTTTCAGCGATCGCCCTCGTAATCGCCTGCCGAATCCACCAGTAAGCGTAGGTAGAAAACCGATACCCTTTAGTAGGGTCAAATTTTTCCACGCCTCGCTGCATGCCAATGGTGCCTTCCTGGATCAGGTCTAGCAGGTCAACGTTGCGCTTAATATACTTCTTAGCTACCGAAACAACTAGACGTAAGTTAGCTTCGACCATCTTACGCTTAGCTGTTTCACCAGCTGCGATCGCTTTGTGCAGTTCTGATTCCTCCAACCCAGTTGCACTTGCCCACTCAGGCAGTGTTGGCTCATAGCCAAGTTTTGCGGTGAGGGAGTTTTTTATTTCCTGCAAAGCGGTTGAACGCTGTACCTGCTTTCCATATTGGATTTCCTGCTCGTGGGTCAGCAGCGGAACACGGCCAATTTCTCGCAGGTAGGCACGGACTGTATCTGTTGAGCTCTGAGCAGTTTTCATGGCGCTGGTTTTTGATTAACAACGGGAGGGATTAAGCAATGGTGCTTGCTAGGGTTAGCAGGTAGTTGCAGCCACTAGAACTATTGACGGGTTTACGAAACTTCTTAAATCTAGGTGCTAGAACGTAAACTATTGTAACTTTTCTGAGAGCTAGTGCATCCTTCTGGGGATTTATTTCAGTGCACATTATTAGTAGAGTACCCATTCCTTCGCGGAATGAATGCATCTTGGGCGACAAAGCCAGAAAATTTGGCAATCGGCTGTAACTAGCAAGCTGTGTATCCGAGCTTGGGGTAAGTGTGCTATCCTATACTTAACATTTTTCTGTATATTCTCAAGACTATTTGGTTACTGGTGTTTCCTTTGCAGATAATCAGTTTGCCGAAGCATCTGCCATTTGCCCCATCAACGTCTACCGTAGAGCACAAACCTGATCAATCCAGAAAACAGAGGAAAGCACCTATCCTCTAATTTTTTCTATTGATGCCTACACATCATTTAGCTTTTTTTAAATCTAAGAGAGTTAAAGAATCCGTACTTAGAAAAATATACAGAAAAAAAAGATATTTTTTATGAAGTTTTGATGAAGAATGTTATCCATACCTAAATATTGTGTAGTCTAGATCTTTTCCTACCTTTCCTACTAATTCGACATATCAAAGCTCATAAAAAAACATATTTCCCCTAATTTGACTGCCTTTAAAACAAAATTAATATAGGCATCTTAAATGAGATGCGAACACCTCTTCCCCAGTAATGCCAGCTTTGCAATGAGCGCAGAAGCCGCAAAGCCCCTCAAACTTTTCGCCGAAGTAGTTGAGTAGATATTCGCACCGACAGTCGCGTACCTCAGCGTCACCC
>CAZZWA010000448.1:0-1388 GCA_964657555.1 uncultured Microcoleus sp. | reverse complement strand
AGCGTAACTGGTGGGGACGGCTAATTGCTAATTGCCTAACTAGCACTCGTCGATTAGCCATCCTTCCATTAGCGATCTTAACTGACATTTATTTATACCCACAGACATAATAGCTTTCCACTTTTGCCATCAGCTATGCAAACCCCAGACTCGCTAGTTCATCAGCTTAAATTTCAACTCCAAAGTGAACGTATCCAGTACTTTAAGGAGCAGGTAAAACTGCAAAAATTCAAACAAAAGCTAGAGCAAGTAGCAAAATACTTAAAAGTGGCATCAACTCTGCAAGGAAACAAACATTTTCTTCAACAGATTGCCGACACCACTCCGAACCTTCTATACGTTTACGACTTGATAGAACAACGCAGCATCTATGTGAATCGAGCCGTCACCTTTGTACTTGGCTACTCTAGAAAGGAAATTCAACGGATGGGAGCGACTCTAGTTAAACAGCTTTGGCATCCTGACGATATTGAAAAAGTTCACAAGCACTTTCAACAATGCACTGCTCTTAAAGATCGTGAAGTTCTTGAGATTGAGTTTCGCATCAAAGACTCTAAAGGTGAATGGCACTGGCTACGATCTTGTGACACCGTATTTTCCAGAACCCCTGATGGCTGTCCCCGGCAGATTTTAGGAACAGCCGAAGACGTCACCCTTCGCAAGCAGATAGAAGAGTCTCAAACTCGATTGACTGAAGCTAAACAAGAAGAATTTAACTGTATTAAGTCCAGCATTATCTCAAAGGTTGCCCATGATCTCCACACGCCGCTCACTACTATTCTACGTTCGGCTGATTTTTTAGAAAATACAGGCTGTAGCTCGTTTAAAAAACAGCAAATACTCGTTCAAATTAAAGATGCTGTTGGATACATGAGTCAGTTGTTAAAAGAAGATGTGTCATTGATTGATGATAGTAAATCTGGGCAGGCAAAATTTACAACAACTTGTTTTGATGCTTTACAGTTTACCAAAAATCTGGTAAGAGAACTTAAAATAACTAAGGGCATAAATAACCCTATTACTGTTACAAATCAAGGAAAAATTTATTACGTGCAACTTGACAAAAAACTGCTCAGACAACTGATCAGTAACTTGCTCGAAAATGCCATCAAATATTCTTCCGAAAATAGTCCAATTAGATTGAGATTCACCCGGACTCAAGGAAAAGCAATTTTTCAAATTCAAGACCAAGGAATGGGGATTCCATCTCAGGATATACCGCGTCTGTTTGACTGCTTTCACAGAGGCAGTAACGTTGGACGAATTTCTGGCTCAGGGACAGGATTAGCGATTGTCAAACAGTGTGTAGATCTGCACAAAGGAGAAATTGCTGTTTGTAGCGTTGTAGGCCGAGGGACTACTTTCACCGTTACACTACCACAAGAAAA
>CAZZWA010000447.1:0-4938 GCA_964657555.1 uncultured Microcoleus sp. | reverse complement strand
GGGGAGGGTTAGGGAGGGGTGTACTCCATGAACTTGCAATCTGCTGTATGTCAGCAGATTATGTCATCGGCTGCGTAACACTTTTCAGTTACTAGCTGAATTTCTGTTGACGCTTCAAAATTGCCCCCGCCCCCAAAGCACCTAAAACTAAGGTGCCCAATACAGAAGAAGGCTCAGGAACACGACTAGAAACCGGACTGAAAGCAACTGTCCCTTGTTTAAAACCATTCGACGAAACAGTTGAAAAAGTGGTGGAACCCTGACTTCCATCTGATGAAGGATTGAACAAAAACTGCTGATCTGTAGTAACAACAGAATAATCCAGAGCGTTTAAGAAATCTGAAGTTCCTGACTTGACATAAACAGCTGGAACAAGGTCAGGAGTCGAGCTAAATCTAGAGTCATCAGCTGCGGTGTAGGTTTTGCCTAACCAGGAAAAGTTCAAGCTAGAAACCTTGAAAATATCTCCAGCACCAGGGTCAATGGTTCTGGTAGCTGAGTCATCATAGCTGAAGGAACCTGTTCCTGTGGTGCCATCAGCTGTAACTGTGAAACCGTAGTTGAAAACAGTAGCTTGAGCAGGGTTAACTTGGGAAATGACAGCAAGACCCAAAACGCCAGCCGTTGTGAGAGCTAATTTCTGAGAGATGTTTTTGAGCATTGTTTTCCTTGTGGTGACTGACTAAAAATTGTGGAGAGGAATCTGTTTTAACTGAGATCTTGCACCAAGGTCAGTAAGCCTCAAATCCCGCCATAACTCAAGTTCTGGGTTCATAGCGAAAGTTTTCTAAAGAAGACTTTCGCTATGAGCCTGGGGTTTGAATCACAGGTGGGTTATTGCGACAGATGCAAGATCTGAGTTTAAACAGACTTTTGCTATCAGCTCTAGGTTCAAATCCAGGGCTGATGGCGGCGAAGCAGACTTATTTACTGCTGACTTCAGAAGAAGTTGGATTGCTGCTGACGTTGAATTTCTTGAGCAATGCAGCACGGTTTTGTCTGAGGTCTGCACGGCTACGCTCTGTAGGATAAGGAACGTTATCTCCCTTAATTCCCGTCCAGACAATGCGGTTGAATTCCTCGGGGTCGTCTTTATCTTCAGAGGTGAAGTCGATGCTCTTAGTTGCAATTGCCCACCACTTACCGTCGTGGAGGGAAGGAACAGCTGCTGTCTTCACCACATTGGGGTCATCGCAAGCTGGGACAAGCGTGTGATTGGGATCTTTAGGTAAATTACACAAACTCCCAGGCACAACAGCAGTGTAAGGGCTAGTATCAGCAGTCGAGGTGAAGGCATCCGACATCGGTTCAGCATTGGCATCGGTTTGACCGAGGTAGCCGATTCCCAACAAGTCCTCAATTGTCCGCAACATGCTGACAGTGTTGTAGTTGGTGCTAACCACAGCGCCCCGCTTGGTGTAAGGCGAGATCACATACCCGAGCGAACGGTGAGAATCAACGTGGTCAGGGCCATTCTGAGAGTCATCTTCGATGATGAAGATGGCTACAGAACCTTCCTTCCATTCTTTTGTCTGGGAGACATATTCCGCCACCTTGCCAATTGCATAGTCATTGTCAGATATTTGCAACGCCGGTGTGTTCAGCCCCAAGATTGCGGTATTGAAACTGCCGAAGTGGTCGTGAGATAGACGCAGCAATGTCAAGTTTGGCAAGCTTCCCCCTTGCGCATTGAGGTCTCGTACCCACTCGTTGAAGAGGAAAGTATCTGCGTTATTCTGGTCAAAACTCCGGAAGTAGAAATCGGTCTTATCTACTAGTGCTTTCCTGGCAGGTGGAGCTTGAGGGATACCATCCTTGAAGGGGGTTGGAGAGATGGGGATGAAGAGTGGGTTGCTGGGGTCGGGCTTAGTTGGGTCACTTAGGGCAGTGTTGTAGTAAGACAGATCAACATTGAAGCCATAGTTGCGCACAGTCTTGCCTGCACGTAGCGCCGCATCCCAGATGTAGCCACCGATAGCAGTAGGCTCTAGATTGCCATCTCCTGCTGGAGCGTTAACGTCTTTTGAACCAGGCAGGATGGAGGAACTACCAGAAGGATCGAGTAGTCCGGTCACCCGTGTCTGAATCTGTGGATAAGATGGGAAAAGTAGGGTCGTTGGCTTAGTTTGTGGTAACGCAACGTTGATATTGCGGTTGGTGCCCTCATAGTCGTAGGTAAGACCTGCACCACCATTGCCATAGTCAACTGATTGGTCTTTCTCTGTGAAGTCAGTTGTCCGCCCATAGGTAGACCAGTTCCAGCCTACACCGCTCGACTCACCACTGTCGTAGAAGTTATCGAGAGTCACAAAGTCAGAGGCCAACTTGTGATGATTAGGCGTGATGGGTTGTGTGAACAAGGTCAATGCTGGATCGCCATTACCCTTTTCAAGGTCGCCCAGGACTTGGTCGTAGGTACGATTTTCCTTGACGATGTAGATGACGTGCTTGATCTTGGTGCTCAGGAAAGTCATCAATGGATCTGGACGGCGGTTGGCAAAACCATTGTTCTTGTCAACCTGTGCAGACAGAGTTGCCAGAGTTCCACCACTGGGAACTGGTATCACTGCAATGCCAGCTTTTTCCAAAGCCCAGTCGTAGTCATTGCGGAAATTGGTGTTGCGTGCTGTCCCTGCTGGCGTAGTCCGGCTATTGGATGGGTTAGGGCCAGAGTTGCTCTTAGCATTGACGACGTAGAGTTTTGTGCCGTCCTGACTCACACTTACAGAGTTGGGATACCAACCTGTAGGAATGCGTCCAAGGACTTTGCTGCTGCCTAAATCTACGACAGCCACAGCATTCTCACCGCCTAGAGTGACGTAGAGAGTCTTACCATCAGGACTCAGAGCACAAGAGTTGGGGTTAGAGCCTTTGTACTTGTCGCCTGGGCGAGCTAAGGAGATGGTCTTTACAACCTGATTGTTGGCTGTATCAATGACCGAAACTGAATCATCGTCGCCGTTAGCTACGTAGAGGAGGCTTTGGTCAGGGGAAAGCAGCATCTTGTTGGGCTGAGTACCCACCTTAATGCGGGTGATACCGCCGCCAGCAATGTCTACAGCCAGGACTTCGTCATCGCGCTGACTGCTTGCGAAAGCCTTGACAGCTGCACCAGTTTTGCTATCGCTCTTGACAGCAACATCGTAGGGAAACTCCCCTGTTGCTACTGTCCCACCTGGGACAAAGAATTTAACTTCGTTGAGAACCTTCTTGGTAGCAGTATCAACGATGGATATCGAGTCATTCTCAAAGTTAGCAGCTACCAGGGTTTTGCCATCTTTACTTACGGCAACTCCAGCGACAACTCCCGCTGAGACAGCTGAGCTACCTGCCGCTTCTAATGCAGCTTCTGCTTTGGTACCCCTTAAGATGCCACCATCATATTTGGGGAAGGGAGCAGTCTGGTTGGAGTTGTGACCCAACAGAATGAAAGGTGCGTCTGGGACATACTGACTGCCGTCGAACTTGTAGGCATAAACACGGTCATCTATACCCCCAGATACATAGAAGCCTTTGCCATCTGGTGCCCAAGTTAAACCATCGTAGGTGTCAGGAATGTTAATCTGTTGCTTCTTAACCAGCGAACCACTGCTAACGTCGAAGACAAACACCCACTCTGCTCTTGAGTCTTTTGTGCTAGTTGGTTGACCAGTTACTGGGTCAAGAACTGGATAGGTAAGAGGAGTCCCATCTTCCTTTTTGAAACCGAGGTTGTAACCACTGGTAAGTACCAGTAGGGTTTTGCCATCTGGGCTGAGGGCAGTTGTGACAGCTTCAGCGGCATCGGCAGTGCCATCTTGGCGATTGCCTGTAGCCAGACGCTCAAATGTAGAGCCTGGTGCTGCTGCGGGTGTGATTACCTGACCTGTAGGTAGCAATGACCCACCATTAAAGTTCCCAACAGGGCTAGTTGTCCTAGCGCTGACGGTTGGCATATTCACACTTAAGAAGGAAGTTGCCAGTATGAGGCTCAGCAGATTTCCCTTTTTCTTGCGATTTAACATTAACTTATCCTGTATTCCCAAATACCAAAAAGATACCGAGTGTCTAACTACTGCTATCAAATAGACAAAACCTGCAACTCAGACACCTCTTAGGGTAGAGAGTCTGCTCTCATCGCACGGCTTTAAAGCTTTCAGTCAAATAATATACTTAAATATGCGGGTTAATGGTTAAGGAAATAATAAGGAAATAATAAGGTTATACTTTTCTCCTCAGTATCAGCGCGATCGCTCTTCTCTTCTCAGGAAATGCACTTTAAAGGATGTTGCTGACACTCCCAAACGGCATAAGTTTCGACTGTGAATCTAGATGCTCAAAAAAAGCAAAAGTAAACATGAAAAAGATTGGTCTGAATCTCCTTACTTTAGTTATGTAAAGGGAATAGAAGACTTGTGCTGCAAGCCACAGTACACAAAGCTTTAGTTTCCCTACTTTTAACTATTTAAGTAAATAGGATATTTTTAACCTAAAAAGCTATCTTCTACTAGAAGAATGTTGACTAATTTGCCTAGTTATAGTATTACTATCAAGCTTTACAGTGACTTTATATAGTGGTTAATTGTCTTCATGATAACTTCATCTGGTTCATACTGATTGTGACTGTCTTGAGTTTTCTCTCAAACGTCCGATGAAGTTTCGCTTTGACTTCCCCAATTTTAGGGAGCTTCAAAGCGTCATTGTAAATATAGATTAGCTGGCGATTTCGGGGCATCGTGACGAAGTCCGCGTAGCGTCAGCCCTGCATCGCCCTGAGGGGTCTATGTATCCCGACGCTCACCGCAACGGGATAGAGCGCGGGACTTATAGCCCCTCAGACTCCCCATCAGTTAAAAAAGTTAATTGTAAGTAAAAGCTACAGGAATTTCATTCCTACTCCTAACACTACGGAAAGCCACCTCTTACTATAACTTTTATCGCTCGGTTTCTCGATAAGCT
>CAZZWA010000446.1:0-4957 GCA_964657555.1 uncultured Microcoleus sp. | reverse complement strand
GGTATTAGAAGCGAGAAAATTTGGAAGTTTGGTACTGAAAGCTGTTAGTTTCATAGATGATGCATTTGTGATGTTTTATTGACTAGGAGAGTGCGGTCTTCAGATGAGGAAGAATTGGATCAGCCCAGCGGAACGACTGCAAGCACTGCCACCTTACGTGTTTGCCCGTTTGGATGAACTGAAAGCCCGTGCCCGCGAGCAGGGATTGGACTTAATTGACTTAGGTATGGGGAATCCAGACGGCCCCGCACCTCAGCCGGTGATAGAAGCAGCGATCGCCGCCCTTCAAAATCCTGCCAATCACGGCTATCCCCCTTTTGAAGGCACCACTAGCTTTCGCAAAGCCATCACCAACTGGTATTACCGCCGCTACCAGGTTGACCTTGACCCAGAGAGCGAAGCTTTACCTCTGCTGGGTTCCAAAGAAGGTCTCACTCACCTTGCCCTTGCTTATGTCAACCCAGGAGATGTGGTTTTGGTGCCTAGCCCAGCCTATCCAGCCCATTTCCGTGGCCCCTTTATCGCTGGTGGTCAGGTTCACAGTCTGATCCTGAAACCAGAAAACGACTGGTTGATCGACTTGGCGGCAATTCCAGAGACTGTTGCCCAACAAGCCAAAATTCTCTATTTCAACTATCCTAGCAACCCTACTGGTGCCACAGCTTCCCGCGAGTTCTTTGAAGAGGTTGTTGCCTTCGCCCGCCGGTACGAAATTTTACTCGTACATGACCTGTGTTACGCTGAATTAGCTTTTGATGGTTATCAGCCTACTAGTCTTTTGGAAATTCCTGGCGCTAAGGAAGTTGGAGTCGAGTTCCACACCCTGTCCAAAACTTACAATATGGCAGGTTGGCGTGTGGGATTTGTGGTAGGCAACCGTCACATTATTCAAGGTTTGCGAACACTAAAAACTAACCTGGACTACGGCATTTTTGCCGCGTTGCAATCAGCAGCAGAAACTGCACTCAATCTGCCAGATGTCTATGTACAGGAAGTGCAGCGGCGTTACTGTCGTCGTCGCGACTTTCTGATTCAAGGGTTAGCCCAGTTGGGTTGGCAGGTGAATAAACCTAAGGCGACTATGTATGTCTGGATTCCCTGCCCACCGGGTATGAGTTCCACAGATTTTGCACTTTCTGTATTGCAGCAAACAGGAGTGGTAGTCACCCCCGGAAATGCCTTCGGAATTGGTGGTGAGGGTTATGTGCGGATTAGTTTAATTGCCGAGTGCGATCGCCTCCAAGAAGCTTTGCGACGGTTCAAGCAAGCTGGTATTTGCTACCAGACAGAGGCGCTAGTTTCTGGTACCGATTAAGATAACTTCACAAACGAAGTGATTAACTGAACTTGATCTTATTACTTTAAAGTAAACGCTTTGGTTTCACTAATCTGAGTACCAGCAATTCTGTCATAAACATTAAGTGTCATTTGGTAAACTCCAGGCTCTACCTTGGGAGTGGTATTAACAGTACCATTAGGATCGGCGATATCATCTTTTAAAACTACCTTGCCCTGATCTCCTAGCAAGCTTTGTTGTGAAGCCAGAATTTTCCCTTGAGGAGTTTTAACATGCATATCCAGATCAAGCCAATTTTTTCCATCAGGGCCTTTTTTAAATTTACCCGTTTTTAGTAGAACTAAAGTTACATTTTCTCCTCTTTGAAAAATACTACTTTCGACAGGAATGACTTTGCCATCCGCACCTTTTTTAACAAAAAGTGACTTTTTAAAACTTAGTTGAGAAGAAGTTGAGGAACTTGTGTTAACAGTAGGAGATGGAATTGTCTGACTAGTTGTATCAATAGTCGGAGGAGTTGGAGAAGCAGCAGTAGACTGGTCATTTTTGCTACAACCACTTATAACGCTTACTACCAAACATAGACAAAAAAATACTGATGCTAACTTGAATGTTTTATTAACCATTGTTGACCTCGCCTAGATTTGTAGACATGATTTATAAAATTCATTATCCTTGGGTTGGATAGCACTGACAAAAAGCAACCATAGCTAGATTAGTATAAGATGCCATTGCCGAGGCTGTAGGCAAAACACCATGCATAAGGCGATAGATTTAAAGCACTGATAAAGGTACTGAACGATTTCTGAAGCATAAGCTCGTGAAGACTGCCACTCATTCTTATAAATTTACTTGGTTTGATTGGTTCTGTGTTTGGTACCCTCCAGGGTGGCTGATCTTATTCAACCGCCACTGGCAGCACTATCATGCAGATTCTCAAGGTTGGACTTGGCTGGAATATGGATTGTTCCTGATTCCTGGTGGATTTTATCTAGCGGTACTGATCCGCTGGTTACGCCTCGGCTGTCGCGTACCGCACACCTCATCTGCCCAGTTCGATCCAAACTACCAACAAGCCTTCCGAGATGAAGTTCTTGCTCCTATCGTGCAATACTATTTTCGTGCAGAGCTAGGACAAGTTGAGAATTTGCCTCATACAGGCTCGTTGATAGTGGCAATGAACCACGCAGGGATGTGCTTTCCCTGGGACTTTTTAGCATTAGCTTATCTGTTGAGTAAAGAGAGGGAATGGGTAGTGCAGCCACTGGCTGGTGTTTCGTTATTTGAACATCCTTGGGTTATTTGGTGGTTGCCTGCAGGATGGTCGCAGGTTTTGGGTGGCATCAGGGCAGAAGCCGAAGAGTTTGAAGCTGCACTCGTGCGCAAGACTATTCTGCTTTACGCACCAGAAGGTTTACGCGGGCCTAGAAAGGGCTGGTGTCAGCGGTTCCAACTGGAAACCTTTCACCCGAGTTTGATCGGTTTGAGTGATCGCTACCAAATTCCCATTTTACCGATTGTTTGCATTGGTAATGAGTTCTTGCACCCATGGGCAGTGAATATCAAACAACTGGCTAAACAATTAGCCCTACCTTTTGCACCTCTTTCTGCTTTAATGCTCATTTTCATTCTGTTTCCGTCGATGGGGGTTTGGGCAATGAGAACCCGCTTGCGTTACTACATTCAGCCTCTCTATCAACCCTGGTCGGAAGAATTGTGCAAGACGGAGCAATTTCAAAAACCAGGAACTGGCTCTCATCAAGCACGAATATCTACTTACCAACGGGCCCAAAGATTGCGAGAAAAGTTACAAATTAAAATTAATCAAATTATTAGTGACTAATGGCTAATTGTTCATAGCTATTAGCCATTTTCCCTTAAAGGAAGAAAGGGCTGGGGGATGAGATTTCAGATAAATTTGCCAAAACTGGAGGCTGCCCAAGTGACAGCATGTTATGTTAATATAACTATTTTACTGATTGATTGCTAAGAAAAGACACCTTCTTGTTCTAAATCAAAAATGTATTCATAATCAAACACCAAATAATCTATGTTACGAATTATTGAGAATCCTAAATTAGTTACTATATCTGTTGTGAAAGTTGCTATAGCTAACTCCAGCAGTTTTTTTTCTTTGAGGTCTGGTTTGTGTACAAAATAATCGCGTTTGTCAAAAAATAATTTTTTAGGAGTCGGTGTAACTATTCCATTAATTATGTGAGTGTGTTGAATAGGCTTTATATATACCTTAAAAAAATAATATTGATTTTTTTGAATTTGATATAATCTTTCGTGTTGTAACCAACTCATTTTAAATATTATTTTAATAACTTCAAATCCTAAAATATAATTAAAAACATTAGTTCGTTCTTCTGTATTCAGAACTAATCGCAGAGCTGATTCTAAATATCGCTCTGGCTGTCTGCGCACATCTTGAGCTGAATGTATGTAAAACTGTCTAATGTAACTCCTTAATACAGAGTCATTTAGCTCTGTACTAATATGAAATTTTTTTAGATGCTCTTTGACTCTGTCTTGAGTATCTCTGTGTTCCAGTTTTCTGGAAACCAATCCATTAGCCGTATAATCATCTAAAAAATCTGCTTGCATTCCTGGTGTAGCTGCACATAGCAGATGACACAGCGATAGCACATAACGGCGTTGGTTCCAAGGCAAGCTTTCAGCCCATTTTTTAGCCTCAGGAGGAAGTTTCTCAAAAATACTCTCGGTTTTTCTTCGTGTTTGAGAGTTGGTGGATGTTAGAGACTCTAGTTCAGCCATAACCTTAAATTAGGAAATTATAAATATTTAAAATTGATCTGGAAGTCGATTTAAATAACTACTAGCGAGTGAATTGAAAACTGAGTTAATTACATTCACCTACTTCAGGTGACACAGTTTTTGAGAAGATAGTTCCTAAGAAGATTCGGCGATCGCACCGAAGCGATAGCCTTTACCGTAAACTGTATGAATGAGAAGCATCTCACCCTTGGCCTCAACCTTGCGGCGTAGAAGTCGAATTAAAGCTGCAAGAACGTTACTGCTAGGTCGCTCACCGTTTGGCCACAGGTGTTGATGAATTTGCTCGTGGGTCAACAACTGACCAGCATTACGTATGAAATATTCCAGCAGCTGCGTTTCTTTTTCTGATAGCTCAATGCTCCGTCCCTGACGGTAGGCTAGCTGATTTTCACAATCCAATTCTAAATCCCCACATCGAAGTAAAGCTGTCGGGTGCAACATCTCTACATTTGCACTACTTGACTCTAGAGCAGCTGAGCGACGCAGCAGGGCGCGGACTCGGGCTAGCAACTCTCGTAGCTCAAAAGGCTTCACTAAGTAGTCATCAGCACCAGCATCCAATCCCAGTACTCGGTCATCTACAGTATCTTTGGCGGTGAGAAAGAGGACTGGTGTCGTTCGCCCAAGCGATCGGATCTGCTGACAAATCTGTAGCCCAGCGATCCGGGGCAGCATCCAATCCAGAATTAATAAGTCATAAACACCTCGGGCTGCGAGTTCGCTGCCTGCAACCCCGTCGTATGCCACGTCTACACTATAACCCTCGCGGGTTAGCACGCGACTTAGTGGTTCAGTCAACTCAACTTCATCATCAACTAGGAGAATTCGCATAAAAACTCTTACCTTTGAGACCTAATA
>CAZZWA010000445.1:1365-4958 GCA_964657555.1 uncultured Microcoleus sp. | reverse complement strand
CTGCTCAACGCTGCTAGCTGGTTCTAGACAAGAGAGCCCCTGACAGACTAAGCCCACACAGTCTGATGGCAAACTCGTTTCCAGGGCAAATATTGTCGTGGGTAGATACTGGTTGGCCAGAGCAGCAATCTGGCTATCTGTAGTACGAACTAGGGTACAGTGAAGATACCAATCGAGGGCTACAAACAGGCTGGGACAAGCTTGAGGAGAGCGCTGCATAACTCCGCTAAAAGCTCGCAAGGCTTGCTCTGCTCGGTCAAGGTATTGAAGGTCTTCAGTCAGTATGGCGAGTTTCACTAGGTTGGCGATCGCCACTCCATTGGCAGCAGGGGAGGCATTATCTGCATAGCTGCGCTCCCGTACTAGCAAATCGCTGCTAGCATCACTGGCAGTGTTATAGTATCCACTTAGCTCGACACTCCAGAGGTAGTCGTCAAATTCTTCCTGCACTCGCAAGGTTTTTTCTAGCCAGAAGTTGGGGATTGGTAATTGGGAAGATTGGGAATCGCGATCAAATCCTCCCCGTCCCGCGAGATCGCGCTGCTTTGCTATAATCCCCTTGTCCCCCTTGTCCCCAGTCCCCAGTCCCAGCGAAGCTTGGTGCAGATCCAGCAACCCTTTAATGAATAAGGCGTAATCTTCAGACTGAGCCAGTACAGCTGGTTTACCCTCGTAGTTGAGTCGATAAAAGCGCCCATCCACAAACTGATTGTCCAGAATGAATTTGGTAGATTTTACCGCCAAAAACAAATATTCTGGTTTTTTGAAGACTGCACTTGCTCGTGCTAAACCTGAAATCATTAGGCTATTCCAGGCTACAATCATCTTCGTATCTGTAACTGGCGGAATTCGACCAGGCCAATTGCCAGTTTTTACCTCCTGGTTGTTACGAGCTGGAGGAAATGTTTCTAGGGCGCTAGCTGTTGCACCGTAGCGAACTTCAAAGAGCTTCAAGAGTGCGGCTTCTAGTGTATCGCTCAAGCTTCCTGAATGACGCCGCTGCAACACATTGTTGCCTTCAAAGTTGCCTTCAACAGTTACAGTAAACTGCTGTTGCAGTTCATCTAACTCTTCAGGTGCAAGCAAACGTGCCAATTGATCATAACTCCAAACATAAAAAGCCCCTTCCTCTGGCTCCGCCTCGCTGAGATTGGCAAAACTATCAGCGTCCTGAGCTGCCCAAAAGTAACCCTCCGACGCAGTCATTTCTCGCTTCAACCATTCAACCGTTCCCGCGATCGCTCTTTCAAATGCTGGTTCTTGCACCCCAGCACTCCACAAATTCGCTAGATACTCCACAATCTGACCATTGTCGTAGAGCATCTTTTCAAAGTGGGGCACTGTCCAAGTGGGATCGACTGTGTAGCGGTGAAAGCCCCCAGCAATATGGTCGTAAATTCCTCCTAGGGCCAAATCACTTCCCCGCCGGAGACATGCCTGCTCTGAATCGTATTTAGATGCAAATTTAAACCGAGTGCCTTGTAGTGCTATTCCAGCATAGGGAATCATCGGGAAACTAGGTCCGCCGCCGTAATTCCCGCCACTAATGACCCCTGTATTGGTTTCCCAGCCTTGTCGCAGTAAATCCTGATTGAATTCTTGCCTTCCATCATCGGTTTCTAAAACAGCAGCCTGCTGGAGATAACCGAGAATTTCTTCCTTGAGCGCTCGCACCTTACCCTGTTCCGTGTCATAGTAGCGGCGAAGCGCTTGCAGCAACTGCAAAAATCCCGGTCGTCCATAGCGCGGTTCTAGAGGAAAATAAGTGCCACCATAAAAGGGAACCAAGTCATCAGGTGAAAGAAAAACATTTAGTGGCCACCCGCCTTGCCCCGTCAACATTTGCAAAGCTTGCATGTAAATACTATCGATGTCAGGCCGCTCTTCCCTATCTACTTTAATGGGAAGAAAGTTGGCATTCATATACTCAGCAATGGTAGAGTCAGAGAATGCCTCTCCTTCCATCACTGTGCACCAGTGGCAGCTAGAGTAGCCAATCGATAGGAAAATTGGCTTATTATCCGCTTTTGCCCTTGCCAAAGCTTCATCACTCCAAGACCACCAATCGATAGGATTCTCGGCATGTTTGCGGAGATATAGGCTTTGGGATTGAGCTAGGCGGTTTGACATAATTAGGTATATGGTCGCTGTTCTTGCCAGTCTAGCGTGAGGTGTGCGGCGATCGCTTAAGTCCTCATTTCACCTAATACAATCAGCCTCTGTCGTTCTTGTAACCGCTTTGAATGATTAAATTGTGGAATTAACCACTGTTACTCGCCCTGCTGGTATCAACGGTGCGATCGCTGCTCCATCAAGCTGAAAGTATTCGCTCCATTTTTGAGTCTGAGGATTGAACAAGGGCGAGAATCTCTGACTATCCGATTGATGCATTCGGTACAAATCGCCACCGAATGAACGTCATCAATTTTCAAGAGGTAAAACGCAATGCTGACGAGAGAGAAATTTAGAGGCTGCATCATTGGTCAGTGTGTGGGAGATGCACTGGGAATGCCCGTGGAACGGCAATCGCCACAAATCTGTCAGGCTTATGTAAAAGCATTGCAGTCTGGAGAAATTGGTGATGTTTGTCATGCTCAGTTTGCCTTTGGGCAGTACACCGACGACTCTCAACTGATGCGAGAACTGCTCATCAGCTTTGTAGCGTGTCAGGATTTTGACCCTGCTGACTATGCTCGTCACATTGCCAGAATTTATGCTACAGGTCAGATCGTTGGTTCGAGCAGTGCCAGTGCTAAAGTAGCCGCCCAATTAGCGAGTGGTGTGGCGTGGCAAGAAGCCGGAACGCCTGCCCCGTATGCCAGAAACGGCAGTGCGATGCGTTCAGCACCAATCGGATTGTTCTTTAGCAATGACCCAGACCAACTGATTCGAGCGGCAATCGATCAGGGGTATATTACCCATCAAGACTCACGCGCCTCCGCTGGGGCAGTGGCGATTGCTGGAGCAGTGGCAATCGCGGTTCAGGTTGATGAGATTTACCCATCTGAATTTCTCAAACAACTTAGTGTGTGGGTAGAGCAGGTCGAGCCAGCCCTTGCCGCTAACTTGTTACAACTTGTGGAATGGCTCGACCTGCCGATTGAAGGGGCTCTCGAAAAGATTGCACCAATGGGGAATCTCCCAGAATCGCTCAAAGACTGGGAGGGAATTTCGCCCTGGGTCGTACCGAGTATCCTGTGGAGCCTTTATGCTTTTCTCCATTCTCCGAAGGATTACTGGCAAACGATCTGTACGGCAATATCTGGAGGTGGCGATGCCGATACCACCGCAGCGATGGCAGGAGCGATCAGTGGGGCATTTCTAGGATTAGAAGCAATTCCAGCTAATATCGCCCATCGGTTGACGGATCGAGGGAAGTGGGGATACGAACCATTGCTGTCACTCGCAGACTTAGGCTTTCACTTAACGCGGGTGCGGCAGGTGACGCACGAAGAGACGATGCTTAATCGGTGAGCATCGTCAATTGCGTGATCAGTGGATGGGCTGACTAATTCAATATCTTGCAAAGCACAACCTACCACACTCGAATTTCTGAAGCGATCATTTCCTTTTGTGAGGCAATTCGCTTCTTA
>CAZZWA010000445.1:0-1265 GCA_964657555.1 uncultured Microcoleus sp. | reverse complement strand
TTGGTAATGGGTAAAAACCAATCTAAAATTGATTGTCAACTGCGCCAACGCAAAACCTGTTCCTTAACCGGGTTGATAAATGGTCTGCCTTCCACCGTGGCACGGGCAAATTCTGCCTTCAACTGGTAGTACCAGCGAGCCTGTGTATCGGCATCATTAATCAGCATCAATGGTGGATCGTACTGCAAGCCCACCTGCTGCTTGACGACGAGAGCGCAATCTTGGTTGAGAAATGCTCTAACAAAAGGCCGCAAGAACGGCTTAAGCACAGTCAACCAAGGTACAGTCCAATAGAAGGTAGAGTTAACTTCCGTCTCTGTTTCCGAAATGGGGGTCACTGTCGTCAAATTGCACACTGTGTGGGCTCCAGTGCTAATAGTTTCGATGCGAACGCTAGGTAGATGAAACACAATTTCCACTTCCGGCTGACCGCCCAACAGCCAATAGCCAAAGGATTTTTTCAAAAGCTGATGCCGCCGCATGGCAAACCCATAAGGCGTTGGCCCAAAGGCTTTAGCTTTTTCAAATAAAGCTCCACGCGATCGCCACCACCAGACGCGATGTACGAAAGGCCCGTGGGCTGGGTCCATCAAACCCACGACGGCATGATCCACAAAGCAGGGAAATTTGACCGTTTCCAGCAATTGATAGGATTGGTTGCCGAAGTGGGGAACCAGGGGAATTTCCATCTCTGGCTCTCTATGATCAGCTTTGTCGTTAGCCGCCATGTAAATCCAGACGTTTCCTTGTACTTCCCGTACTGGATACTGCTTCACCCGGAAGCGGCTCAGATCCAGGTTTTGTTCTTCTACCAAGGAGGGGATGGCAGTACAGCGTCCGGTCGTATCGAAGCGCCACCCATGATAGCAGCATTCTACCTCCTGTCCATCGAATTGCCCACAGGTCAACGGTACTGCCCGATGGGGGCAGATATTGCGCAAGGCAAAAACTTTACCATTACTGCTGCGACCTAGAAGCACTGCTTCGCCCAGCAAGGTTTTTGCCACTATAGCTCCTGGTTTGAGCTGGCCACCCGGTAGCGCATAATACCAAATGTTGCGTAAGAAAAAGTTCTTGTTTTCCGTCACGGTTGCCCTGTTCTGGGAGACCGTGTCCAACATTGTTTGCTTGAACATCGAAATCTATAGTCAATCCACAGGTTCCTCACACAAGGGATCTTACTCTCTCAGGTGAAAACCCTCTAGTTTTAAACTAAATTTTTACAACTTACGGTATCTGACATCTTGCAACATTCTCAAAAAGCC
>CAZZWA010000444.1:0-4958 GCA_964657555.1 uncultured Microcoleus sp. | reverse complement strand
AACGAAGTGATTAGCCGGACAGGATATGATAGCTGTTCGACTGCCCATAAAGACTCAAAGACCATTTTTTAATAACTTCTTCACTCCGAGCAAACAAAAAAAGGAGCCTTGTCAAAGGCTCCTTTGAGCGGATTAGCTAAGTGCCGCTTATTAAAGAAGAGCGATTACTTGATCACACTCAGCAATGCTTGAGGCTTAGAACTAAGTAGTTGTGGTGCTCGCATAGAGACTGAGTTTAGAGACTTTAGCGAAGCAGTTTTCCAAGAGTCTTTTTCCTGTGCCACTAGCTGCCGAATATTGCGAACGTGAGCTGCTACTTCAACAGTCTTCACATCATAGGTTTGCATTGCCACTTTAGGGTACAAGCCAATCCCGATCACAGGAATCAACAAGCAAGCAGCAATAAACAATTCTCTAGGTTTAGCATCCATCCACAGCTCAATAGCCAGCTTTTGATTCTCTCGCCCGTAAAACACCTGTCGTAACAGATCGAGTAAATAGATCGGTGTGAGAATCAACCCCACAGCAGCCAACAGCACCACGACAACATTAAAAGTGGGATTGTAAACATCATTAGTTGTGAAGCCCAAGAAGATGGCCAACTCACCAACGAAGCCACTCATTCCCGGCAGTGCTAACGAAGCCATAGAACCAGCAGTGAACAAGGCAAAAGTTTTGGGCATGGTTTTGCCTATTCCCCCCATATCTTCCATCACCAGAGTATGGGTACGCTCGTAGGTGACACCGGAAAGAAAGAACAAGCTAGCAGCAATTAACCCATGGGAGACCATTTGAAGCACAGCACCATTGAGCCCCAAGTCTGTATAGGAGGCAATGCCAAGCAGCACAAAGCCCATATGAGAAATTGAAGAATAAGCCAGCCGTCGTTTGAGATTGCCTTGGGCAAAGGCAGTTAAAGCACCATAGATAATATTGACTACCCCAAGAATTGCCAGTAAGGGGGCAAAGTGAACGTGGGCATCGGGCAGCATTTCGATATTTATGCGGATGAGCGCATAGCCACCCATTTTCAGCAACACCCCAGCCAAAATCATAGATACTGGTGCTGAAGCCTCACCGTGAGCATCTGGCAGCCAACTGTGTAGGGGAAAAATTGGCAGCTTCACCCCGAAGGCAATCAAAAACCCAGCATAGACGAGCATTTCTAAAACTAAGGGGTAATGCTTAGCTCCGAGAGTTGCCATGTCAAAGGTGACTGTATCGCCATAGAAGGCCATTGCCAATGCTGCCACCAGAATGAACACAGACCCCAAGGCTGTGTAAAGAATAAACTTAGTAGCTGCATAGAGACGCTTTTGTCCTCCCCAAATAGAGATCAGCAGGTATACCGGCACTAACTCCAGCTCCCACATGAGGAAGAACAACAGCAGATCCTGTGCGGCAAATACCCCGATCTGGGCACTGTACATGACCAACATCAAGATATAAAATAAACGCGGCTTGTGGGTGGTTTTCCAAGCCGCGAACATAGCCAAGGTTGTTATTAAGCCTGTCAATACTATTAGAGGCATTGACAAGCCATCAACTGCCAAAGACCAATTCAGTCCTAGCTGGGGCATCCAGGAATATGTTTCGACCAGTTGGAATGTAGAGTTTTGTAGATCGTAATGGCTCCAAAAGGTATAGACAATCAGGGCAAAATCTACTAAACCGACTCCAAGAGCGTACCATCGAACTGTTCTGCCGTCTTTGTCCGGTAGTGCCGGGATGGCTAGGGAAGCCAGTAGGGGTAGCAAAATAATAGTGCTTAGCCAGGGAAATTGACTGTTCATGTCAATCAGAATTTATACTCAATTGCATACCTTTCATTATATTAAGTTTTGTAAATGCCAGCGAATAGTTAAGAAAAAAAAAAGCATGCGGAACCAGTGTGTGGAACTTGTTTTGAGCTAAGGGCAATAGGTAAATCTCATCGGTGCAATGTGGTCAGCTGGGCAGGTGAGAACTTAGCCACCTGCTCACCTACCTGGGGATCGTACAGTCGCAAATAATTCCAGTAGTTGCCAAAAACTTGTTTGACGTAGTCTTTGGTTTCCCTCAAAGGAATAGCTTCAACAAATTCATCTGGATCGGTTAGCTCTTTGTTTTGCAACCATTTAGTCACGTTACCAGGACCAGCATTGTAACTAGCCACTGCTAACAAAGAGTTATTTTTGTATTGCCGTAAGGTTGAATCTAGTAACCAGGTGCCTAGATGAACGTTATCGTTAGGATTATCTAAAGCATATTGCTTAAGATTAATTCGTTTAGCCACTAAAGCACCAATGTCCGGCATCACCTGCATTAAGCCAACAGCACCGACCCCGGAACGGATGTTCGGCATAAATCGGGACTCCTGCCGGATGAGAGCCGTCACGAGTAAGGGATTGAGCTGATGCTGTTTGGACTTGGTTTCGATAACTTCTCCAAAGGCCAAAGGATACAAAGCTTGCCAGTAAACGGGTTGTTGCTTGAGAGATTGGTACTGGGCTTGCTCGGCAGGTGCGTCCCTATCCTCCAGTTGAGCAACCCGAGTAATGCCTGTAAAATAATCTCCCACCGCCTGTCGTAATAGGCCATCGGTAAACTGCTCTGCTACTGTTGGCTTAATGCGGTTTTGAAATTCCGCCTGCCAGAGTGTCTCAGCATCTTGGTCTTGTCCCAACTGGTACAGTTCTTTCAGCATAGGTGAGCCAATAGGTAATACTGGTCGCTCGGCAGGTCGCACCACTGGGGGGGAAAGCTGACCTACGGTGTTAAAGTCTCCAACATGCAGACCTAGCATTGTGGCAGAGCGCCAAGCATAGTAAGACTGTGGGTATTGCATCACCACCTGTTGAAAAGCGGCTATAGCTGACTGTTGTTGTCCCAGTCGCATTGCCCATTTACCAACCCAAAAGCCCGCAATACGAGCCTGCTGACTCTGGGGGTTTTGAGTGCTAATTAGCTGCGCCAATTGTAATGCTGCTTGTATATCTCCTGCTGCTGCTTTAGCTTGAGCTGTCTGCCACCGATATTCCGCTGCTGCATTGGAATTGCCATACTTAGTCAGTAATAATTGACGGGCTTCCTCAGCTGCCTTGGTGCTTTTGATCTGGTCGAGGACTTGGGCTTCGGCCAAGAGTGCCTCACCGGCTCGATCAGGAAATTGGCTGATCGCTTGGTCGAGATAAGGCACCGCCTCTATCGCTGGTTCTATTTTGGCTATCTGGAGTAGAGCTGTAGCGGTTTCTTTGGCTTTAGGAAAATCCCGCACCATTTGTTTATAGGCGAGGTCTGCCTCTGCTCGCTTCTGGGCAAGCTGTAGTCCCCTAGCGACACGGTAAGCGTTGCTAGGAGTATGGGGGGCGTTGGCATAAGCATCACTGGCTTGGCCGTATTTCCGGTTTAACCAGTAGCCGAGGGCGATCGCTTCCCAGTCTTCTGGTTTTAGAGGCAGCACCCCTTTGGCTGCGACTGTAGCTGGCTGGCTAACCAGCCGATCTAGTACAAAGGTAATTTCTGGGGTGTCAAAGGCGAATTTGGCCAGTAATAACATCCATTGGGGCTGGTTGGGATTCTCCGAAAGCCAGGTGCGTGCTACTTCTAGGGTGCGGGGATGGCTAGGAAACTTAGCAACCACTTGCTCCCAATCTTTCGGATTCGTCTTACCTAGTGCCCATAAAGCTTCAGCGGCCACAGCAGAGTCAGGATAGTGTTTGAGTACGTCCTGCCATGACAAGGAGGCTTTAACCCGATCACCAATCACTTCATATGCTTGAGCGCGTTTGAGGGCAATGTATGGTGCCATAACTGGATAGTCTGCTTCCAATCCCTCCAACAAGCTGAGTGCCTTTTGCCCTTGCTGCTGTTGGAGCGAATCAGCAGCTAAAAGATAACGAGCACGGCTACGTTCAAGGGCGTTTGGCTGGTAGATCAGCGCTTCTAATTGCACTGCCCGTTGGTTTTCTGGTAAGGATACCAAGAAAAAAACTTTTGTGTCAGCCAACTCTCCCTTAGCTGTGAGGTTTTGATCTAGGAATGGATGCCAGGTAGTCCATGGCCCCAGCCAGATGCCATACTTCTTTGCTAACACAATGACAACCACCATCAGCAGCCCACACAGTCCAGTACTGACAGCTATGGTAATTTGTTTTCTCCGTTGCTTTCGCCGCGATAGACTATGGCGGGCGAAACTTAGACGTGACTTTCTCATAAAGCCGCCAAGCGGCGGAAATCCATCCTACAGCATGTACACAAGGCGGTTTGCTAGTGAGGAAATCTGACTTTATAAAATATGGCAATTCTTTACACAGAAAGTTAGAAACCTCATGAGGAAAAGCGATCCCCCTAAACACGATAGACTTTGGTAATTCTATTCTGAAGCGCGATTTCTTACAAGAGTCATTCTCAAAAATCAACACCATACAATCAATGGTGTCTTTTTTGACATACAGTATGAAACGATGAACAAATATATTAAAGTAGACTTTTTAGCAGGGTGATCGCGTGAGCCATCTCAATTCAGCTCAAATGGCGCTCCTCAAGGAAATTGGGTCAAATCTATATCAAAGACGAATTGAGCTGTCCCTACCTATAGAGGAAGTCGCTGCTAAAACCTATATCCGGTTGGCCCTTTTGAAGGCTCTGGAGTTAGGGCAATCAGATCAGTTGCCTGAGCCAGTTTTTATTCAAGGATTGATTCGCCGCTATGGAGATGTCCTAGGGCTAGACGGTGCGACTTTAGCCAAAACTTTTCCCATAGAAATACATGGCGTACTACCTAGCTTTTTGAAAAACTCCAATACTTCTAGTCAAAAGCTACTTGGGGTTCTAGACAGGGTCATGTATTTCTATGTCATCTACGTCCTGTTAGTGGTGAGTGCTGCTGGCGGGCTGTTTTATCTACTCCGCAGGCCGCAAACAGTCGGCTCGACTTTTCTACAAAAGTCAAACTCACTCCTGGTTCAGCAAGAGAA
>CAZZWA010000443.1:3802-4968 GCA_964657555.1 uncultured Microcoleus sp. | reverse complement strand
GTTTTTCGCGACTGGTCAAAATCACACAACTTTGATGAGGAATTGCCCCAATGTACTGGAACAACTGATCAT
Source organism: uncultured Microcoleus sp. (assembly GCA_964657555.1). Taxonomy (GTDB): domain Bacteria; phylum Cyanobacteriota; class Cyanobacteriia; order Cyanobacteriales; family FACHB-T130; genus CAZZWA01. The sequence continues at coordinate 4,896 of CAZZWA010000443.1, read as the reverse complement.
AACTCTCATAGCCTGCTCGACACCGCCCGCTGTGATCTCCATTAGCGAGAATTGTCTCAACGTTATCCAGAATCAGTAAACAACGTGAGGAGCGCAAGCAGTCCATGAGTTTGGCTATTTTCCGATCTAAACTAGCAGGCAGCAGCGAGTCTTCTCCCTGCGTGTGCAGCAGAAATGGCAAAATACTCTCCAGTAGCTCTTCTAATGAGGGTGCATTTTGCAGCGATCGCCACACGACAACTTCAAACTCTGGCTCAATTTGCAATGCAAGTTTGACGGCTAAGGTGCTCTTGCCAATTCCACCCATCCCTAGCACTGCGATCAAACGACAGTGTTCTTCCAATGTCCACTGCCGTAGTGTTGTCAGTTCTGTTTCACGCCCGCAGAACAGGGACACATCTACTGCTTCACCCCAGTCTTGCTTTGAATGCTTCTGTCGGGTATCTAGTCCCTTAAACGGTGAGTTTGGGCGAGAGTAGTCGCTTTTATTCAATTCCAAGCCAAAGGATTGAAAGACTGTTTGCAGTGAATATCGGTCTACAGGTTCTAAGCGTCCCAATACTTTGGAGATGGTACCTAATGATAATTCTGTCCGTTCACTCAATTCCTCTAAAGTAAAGCGATCGCCAGCCTTCTCTTGAAACTCCGCCTGAGACTTTGCCGTTTGGAGTTTATTCCATCCATGCAGTGTTAGGATAACTCCGCGTTCGCGACTACGAGGCATAACATCGTTTTGATGCTTCTGTCCGTCCCGATCAGGCTTCGGTTGGCGGGAGGTGTAGTCGGCTTTGGGCTTATGAAGAGACACAGAGGATGGCAATGGCATTTTCAGTGCAACCTTAGTCATTTGTTCTTCGCTCCCTAAAGGCAATTATGGTTTGTTGATGAAACTTGCTTGTTATGAAAGATTTCCAGATTCGACAATTGCAGTGAGTAGTGGCTTAAGTTCTAAAGCGTTTCTATAACGAACGCCATTGATAAATAAGGCTGGTGTGCTGGTCACTCCACTATGTACACCACTTGTAATGTCTTCATTGATGCGATCAATATGCACTCCTCTGGCAATGTCTCGAAGAAACTGGGCAATATCAAGT
>CAZZWA010000443.1:0-3702 GCA_964657555.1 uncultured Microcoleus sp. | reverse complement strand
CTACAGGACTTGTGTCACAAAGTGTTAACCATAACCTGCTCCCATTAGTAATTTAAGGGAATAAATCAAATTTGTCGTCAATTCAAGGTCTAAATTTTAATCAACAAAAGGATCAATGATTGATTAATCCGACTGGGTATAGGGTAGATCAAACTTAAGTTCATGTTCACATCAAACTTAAGGTGGTCATTACATTCTTACAGGCTGGATGCATGGAAGGTAGTGCCCAACATGTAATGATGGAGAAGTAGAGTTTCTTGCTAATGTAGCTTAAGCTACATTTAACTCTTCTCCCCAAGTAAGATGAGTTGTGCAACGGTTTTCCAGCACGTTTTGGTTGATCAGAGAGATATTGCGGGATGGAAAGGATTGTGAGGTCTTTTTGCCTGAAAGTGTGCGTGATCGGCACAAGCAGGAGTTGACTTCTTCTATGTGTAAAAAGTACGGCTTAATGACCCAGACCAATATACCTAGCGATTAGAAATCCGGCTATACAAACGAAGTCCGCCGACGCGGACTTAAGAAATTGAAACCCTTGCCTTGTAGGTAAAGTCTCGTGCAGCTGCTTTCTTAGCTTACGAATTACGAATTTTTAATTAAGCGCGATCGCCAACTTGAGCAAATTCGCGTTCGCCAAAAATCGCCTCGGCATAACGATAATACTTGAACTCCATCAAGTTGTGGAACGGATCTTCTAAAAAGAAAGTGCGATGCTCTGTGGGCAGATCGGGAAAGCGGTGCTTAGGTTCCTCCCTAAAGAGCAACTGTCGGTGTTGCGATCGCTCTAGCAGGTTCTCCCAGTCACGTTCTGAAGTAAAAATTAATCCAAAGTGCCTGGGATAAATACTTCGTTGCGGTGTTAGGGGTTCTTTAGTAACGTGAGCCACCAGTTGATGACCGTACAGGTTAAGAATCAAAGCCTGGTGAGTTTCGCGACCAGCGATGCAGCCCAAACCTTCGACATAGAAGGCTTTTGTTTGGTCGATGTCACTCACAGGGAAGGCCAGATGAAAAAGAACTTGGCTCATGATTTCTAATGAAGGATTTTTGCTGCGGAACATCGCAAATCTTAAGACTTACAATCTAGAATTGCAATCAGGATGTTCCTAACTCGTGCAGTTATGCTCTCTATCATAGATTTTCGCAATCCCTGGCTGGTTGCTATGGGATTGAATACAGTCCTACTAGCAATAGCATGGTTTACACCCAAAAAGCTGCTTACCCCAGCAGGTTTAATCCACGCCTGGATACTAGGCATTTTAATCTGGGCGACTCTCGGCTGGCAAGGATATCTAGTGGTAATGTTCTATTTTCTCGTTGGTTCTGGCGTTACCCGCATTGGCATGGCGCAGAAAGAAGCCGAGGGCATTGCTGAGAAGCGTTCCGGGGCGCGGGGGCCAGAAAATGTTTGGGGGTCAGCGCTGACGGCTGCCTTATGTGCTTTAGGCACATTGATTGTTCCTAGGGTTTACCATGGGGCCAAAGCACAATTTATCTTATCTCTGCTGATGTTGGGCTATGTAGCAAGTCTCAGTACTAAGCTCTCAGATACCTGCGCTAGTGAAGTGGGTAAAGCCTACGGAAAAAGGACTTTTCTGATCACAACCTTGCAACCAGTAGCGCGGGGAACGGAAGGCGCTGTGAGTTTGGAGGGAACCCTGGCTGGATTGGTGGGAGCATTGGCGATCGCCCTAGTCGGCTGGGGTGTCGGTTTGATAGATCTGGTAGGTGTAGGGTGGTGCGTGGTGGCAGCTTTCATTGCTACCAACCTGGAGAGTGTGATTGGGGCAACACTGCAAGCTAAAGTAGGCTGGCTCACCAATGAGGTTGTGAATATTATCAATACACTCATAGGGGCGATCGTTGTTGTGCTATTGGCGTTGGCATGGCACTGGTTTAGCCTACCTGCTGCGGCAATGGTGGTGGGGTAAGGGTATTCCTACCCACAGTTCTTTCCTCAATCGTTGGGCATGGCTTCCACGTCAATTCTCACTACTTCTGGAATTACCTCTAATCGCTCAGCCTCTAGTCATTCAGACATTGCTTTCGATTTAGCAGGTGTTATTTTTAATGTCTCTATGTTTGTTAGTCTATAATCTCGGTCAAAGAGAACTGAGAAATAGCTTAAAAAGAGCTAAAGGTGCCCTGAAGAATCAATTAGGAAAATTAACGATTCGTCCCACGTTAAGATGGATATTTCAATGTTTTCATGGCATTCATAATAAAGTTTAATTATTTTTTCATGTTTTTCTTAGACAGGCTCTTTGATAAGAAAACATATTTTCTCTTTAATTTTTTTCTTCACTATCAGATTGGTTGAGTATTCTTTTCTTGATTATTCTGATTTTTGGTCTTTTTCTTAGCTGTAATCTTTGTATACTTCAAAGTGAAGTGCGGAGTGTGGGTTTAATATCCTCTTCTTGCGTTGTGTCCCAGTCTACTTCATTCTGCTAGTCTTCACCTTCAGAGGTTTGTCGCTGATACCACTCAAAGTAGGCCAATGTAGGCTAATCTAGCGATGCGTCCTTACTCCATAGCTCCGAGAATACGTCTCACCATTGGGTCAACGCTCCAGTAATCTTTCCCATCGTCTTTCTTAGCGAGGCTGAGTAGATCTGCCCAGATGAGAATCTGGTTAACCACTCTAGTGGATGCACCCTCAACAAGGTCGATTAAATCCTCAGCAGATGCTTTTTCCAAATCAGCCAAATCGCGCAATACCTGTTCTCGTAGAGGTTGAGAACCGTCAAACCCTATTGATTGAGCCAATTCACAGGCAAATTCAGGCTCGTCCAACCGCTCTTTTAATTTCTGCAAAGAATCTTCCCAACGAAGCGGATCGGACTGGAAGAGTTGGTAAAAGTCTTGAAGCAGGGTTGACCAATTACCTGTAACAGCCGTGATTTTTTCTCGGATTTTTTGCTCACTAGGAAAATTAGAATCTTCTAGCCAATGATGCAGCGCACAATCGCGCCAAGTTTTGAGAGGAATTGCTCGTTCTTCTAACCAATCCAATCGTGTGGAATTCTGACTGACCAACTGCCAAGCTTTTTGGGGATCAGCGATGAATACAACTCGCATAAACGAGTCGTCTTTCTTCAATATTTTGACTTTCTGGATCGCCTCATTAACCCAAGTTTCATTCCAATTGCATTGAAAGGAAACAACAATGAGAGTTGTGCCATCTTTCTGGCGATTGCGACTAATCTCTTGTAAACGTTGAGTAAAATCAGCTTGATATGAGATTTTGTCCCAATAGTGGAAAAATTCCTTTTTCTTGACGTATGCTGATTCTAGGAAAACCTTTAAGTCGCCCAGTCCAGCGACTTTGCAGCCAAATATAATGGAGACACCATTCTCACGGCTCTGAAGTTTTGATTCCTGTTGAGCTGTTAAAGGACTGCGCCTGGAATCATTTTTGAGATCAAGAGTAGACCGAAAAGTAGCAGCCTCATATTCAAGAGGGACTTCACGGTCTCGAAGGAGTTCTTCTTGAATCTCTTCTAGTGTGCCCATGAGCAACGCCACATTGGGGCTTCTAAGAGTGAAGTAACCTTCATTTGTTACACGTAAAATCCCTAAGCCGACCATTTCTTCTAGCAGGGCGCGGATTTCATCCACAGATGAGCGTCCACGGAACCCCTCAGACCACCAGTACAATATTTCATCCCGAATCCAAGACACGGAGAATCCATCCACCCT
>CAZZWA010000442.1:0-4978 GCA_964657555.1 uncultured Microcoleus sp. | reverse complement strand
ATGAAAAGCGCTGGATCATCTACTTGGTCGGATATTAGCCTTTGGCAACTAAACTTCCCTGCCGCTAATTTAGGAGATTTTGCCAATTTCTGCTAACGACTCTGCAATAAACTTATACTATTTCGCTTTAAATTAGCTACTGAGATTCGGTAGGGGTAACTTGGTGTCTCCTCTGGGATTAGGGAGCATAGGGAAGGCAGAGGCAGCAGGGGGAGTAATTGACGGCAGATAGTTAACAAAATGGTATTAATTAGTGCTGTTTCCACAGAAGGTTTTGCCATGGGGAAGGGAAAAGACTTGGTCGAAGCTTCCCCTTCCATATCCCAGGATTGCCCAAAAGGATTGCTGAATTTGCACTAGGTGAGAGTGTTCATTGCCTCAACAATTTGCTGGGAGACAAAGGGCAGAATCCCTTTGTTTTGGCTGTTGGCTTTGCCTTCGGTAAAGACAACGCTCAGATAGGGCTGCCGGTTGGGTAGCTCAATGTATGCAGCATCATGGCGTACATCGTTAGTCCAACCCGCTTTAGACCACAACTGAGCCTCTTGAGGCAGACCGCCGCCTAAGAAATCAGTCACTTGATTCTCTTCATCATCAAACAAATCAGCTGGATTGAGGCTGCGCTTCATGAGAGCCATCATCGCTTGTGAGCGCACCGCCGAAACCGCCACGCCACCTACAATACTATGCAGCAGCCGAGCCGTGGCATCGGCGTTCAACATATTCCGATTCTCCATCAACTCTCCCAGGAAAGTCCGCTCTCGGCCATAAGGGCCATCACACCAGGGTTTTTGATTCACATTGATCGTTTCTAACTCTGGCCAGCCAAGAGAGTGAAAGTAGCGGTTGATAATATTGCGCTGAAACTTCCAGGTTTCAAATGGCCCAGGCGGCAGTTCTGGGCCACTGGTGGTGCCACTCAACATATCCACAACCAAACTAGTGGCGTCGTTGCTGCTCTCAACAATCATGTCACGCATGGCTCTCTCTAACTCAGATGAAGTTTGGAGCATACCTTTTTCCAGCCACTCATGTACTGCTACCAAATAGAACAGCTTCACAATACTGGCTGGATAAACGCGCCCGACGCCGCTATAGCTAAAGCCCCGGACTGAGTATTTCCAGAATTCCTCGGCAGAGAGAGCACCGCCGGTATTCACTGGTACTGGCGAGTCGTAGACTATCCAGGTAAGGGCAATTTGGTTTTGGGCTAACCCTGGAAATTCTGCCCAAGTGGCCTCCAGAATGCTGTTGCCCAGCTTTTCTAGTTGTTCGTCTTTTCTAAAGAATGCCATTGCTTAGTTACTAAATCCTAGAGAATGTCGTCCAATCTAAAATCCCAAATCCAAAATCTACAATCAACCGAATACCAATGCCGAGTCAATCTAAACCTATATGATTCTCCCACCTGTGTGCGTTTAGCAACTCAGGCTGGACGCGGACGTCATTTGCGAATTTTATCGCTTTATGAAAATACTGCTGTTGAAGTCTGTCTTTGTGAGGATGACTATCAGGGTTGGTTGCCAATAAGTGACATGGAGGGAATTGTTGCTGCTGCAACACCCTATCAAGCGATCGCTCTTTCTGAAGCTGAAATTAACAAGCAGTTGCCGCAGGTCATAGCTTTTACCATGGAGGCGATGAAACAGCCAAACTACTATCTTTGGGGCGGTACAGTTGAGCCAAACTACGACTGTTCTGGGCTGATGCAGGCAGCTTTTGCTTCGGTGGGAGTTTGGTTGCCCCGCGATTCATACCAGCAGGAGGCTTTTACCCAGACAATCGCTATATCGGAACTACAACCGGGGGATCTGATCTTCTTCGGGACAGTCCAGAAAGTGACCCATGTGGGTTTGTATTTGGGAGAAGGAAGTTATATTCATAGTTCCGGTAAAGAAATGGGGCGCAATGGAATTGGTATTGATCGCCTCTCGGAACAGAGTGATGCCATTAGTCGGTCATATTATCAGCAACTGCGATCTTGTGGACGAGTGGTGAGAAGTTATGAACCCCAAAAACAGTACTAATGGGTATAAAGTAATCCTCTCCCCATGTATTTTTTAAGCTCCTGTGGCTAGTAGATCACCAACCGAAAATTGACTGGTTGAGATAGATTTGGGGACAGGGGGAATACCTGCACCCATCACCTCCTTTCTCTACTCGTCAAAGTTGCTTTAGCGGACTACTAGCACAAAGGAGTTCAGGACAACTTTCCATGATATGTTGTGAGGTCTGAGGATTTGATATGACCCCGCGTCAGCAGGTTAACTTCTGTTTAGGCGGAGTTGGTGTGAGGTAAAAATGTTAGTTCCCGAAAGATTATTAAGGCAGAATGGTGCTTCTGCGGTCGGAAGCACTACTGTCTCCGTAGTAGTACCTGTGTACAACGAGGTAGAAAGTTTGCCCCATTTGATTGAGGCGATCGCTACCGCTTTAAATTCGTCTGAGCTGAGCTACGAAATTATCTGTGTGGATGATGGTTCAACAGATGGCTCAGCAGAATTACTCAAGCATCTGGCGCAAACCCGCAGTGATTTAAGAGCGGTTATTCTGCGTCGTAATTATGGTCAAACAGCGGCGATGGCAGCTGGATTTAACTATGCTCAAGGCTGTGCCATAGTTACGTTGGATGCCGACTTGCAGAATGACCCTGTTGATATTCCCCGACTACTAACTAGGTTAGATGAAGGTTACGACTTGGTCTGTGGTTGGCGCAAACAGAGAAAAGATGCTGCTCTAACTCGGCTGCTTCCATCCAAAGCGGCAAATTGGCTGATTGGGATAGTCACTGGCGTCAAGCTGCACGACTACGGTTGTTCCCTCAAAGCTTATAGGTCGGAACTGGTCGCAGACATGAACCTCTACGGCGAATTACACAGGTTTTTGCCTACCTTAGCGTACATTGAAGGAGCGAGAATTACTGAAATGCCCGTCCTGCATCATGCCCGTCGTTACGGTCGCAGCAAGTACGGGTTGTGGCGGACGTTCCGGGTGTCGATGGATTTGTTAACCATTTGGTTTATGAAGAAGTTTCTGACCCGTCCCATGCACGTCTTTGGGCTATTTGGCCTGATTTCGATGGTGCTGGGTATACTGTTAGGGAGCTATCTGACTTTCCTTAAGTTGGGACTAGGAGAGAGCATTGGGCACCGCCCTTTACTGATTTTGGCCGTAGTACTTCTGTTAGCTGGCGTCCAGCTGTTTAGTTTTGGGCTGCTGGCAGAACTACTGATGCGGACTTACCACGAATCTCAGGGAAGACCCATTTATCGAGTCCGGGAAGTAGTAGGAGAGTAAGTATCACCGTGTAGAGACGTTCCGCCAGAACGTCTCTACAAGGTGAGAGCGGATTGCCTAACAGGCGGTAGCTAACCCGGATTTGGTATGATTAGTCAGTACAGCGATCGCAGAGCCCGCGTACCGTGACTTCATAAGTTTCTGCTTGCAAACCAGCGCGCAGGCATTGCAAGTCAAGCCCTTGGAATATAGTCCAGGGAATATCTTCAATCGCACCACATTGACGACAGCAAAAGTGATGGTGGTGGTCTGCATTTGCATCATAGCGGGCCACTCCTTCCTCTAGAAGCACTTCGCATACCAACCCCACATGTCGCAGGGCTTGCAGAGAGCTATAAACAGTCGCCTGCGAAGATACGGGGGAATTTTTGTTGAGATCGGTGAGGATTTGCTCGACTGTTGGGTGATCCGAGCGAGATAACAAATTGGCATAGACGGCAAACCGCTGAGGGGTGACTCTCAAACCCTTAGACTTCAAAGTTTGCACGATCTCGTTTGCCTGTTGCTGCATAGGGGGCACCAGACTCTATCAATTTACAGGTCTTCCTTATATTATAAGACTTCATTTACCGGAAACAGCCATGAGTTTAATTGATTTCTATATTTAGGCAATTATTACTATTTACATATTCTTATATAAGAATTATTCTGAGATGTGTCAGTAAGTTTGCACATCACTTTTCAAGGAAGTCATTATGCCTATTCTCGAACAAGTTCCTGACGTTATCTTCAAAACTCGGGTTCGCGATGAGTCTGTTGCTGGTCCTAATCCTTACCGTTGGCAAGATCGCACTACTCAAGAGATTTTTGGAGGGCGGCGAGTCGTTGTGTTTTCCTTGCCTGGGGCATTTACCCCGACCTGTTCTTCGACTCACTTACCTCGATATGAAGAACTTTATGATGAATTCAAAGCCCAAGGGATCGACGAAATCATCTGTATTTCAGTGAACGACGCCTTTGTGATGTTCCAGTGGGGCAAGCATCAAGGTGCTCATCGGGTCTTTTTGCTCCCTGATGGCAATGGCGAATTTACTCGCAAGATGGGGATGCTGGTTGATAAGTCCAACCTCGGCTTCGGCATGCGCTCCTGGCGCTATTCCATGGTCGTGAACGACGGCAAAATCGAAAAGATATTTGTCGAGCCTGAATTTGCCGACAACTGCCTCACCGACCCATTTGAAGTATCAGACGCAGACACAATGCTGGCTTATCTCAAAACAGCTAAGGCGACAGCCGGACAGCCTGTAAGAGTGTAGCCCAGCCGGTCATTGAGATTGCGTCTCGGAGTTAGAAGTAAAAAGTCAAAAAAGTTTCGAGACGCAATTAATTTGTATTCCAAAATCTAAAATCTAAAATTCTTAATGAATGGGATTATGAACTGTGACGAGTTTGGTGCCATCAGGAAATGTAGCTTCCACCTGCACATCATGGATCATTTCTGGCACTCCTTCCATGACGTCATTGCGTGTCAGCAGTGTTGTGCCATAAGTCATTAAATCTGCAACCGTGCGCCCGTCTCTAGCTCCTTCCAAAATGGCGGCAGAAATATAGGCAACAGCTTCTGGGTAATTTAGCTTTAAGCCTCTTTCCTTACGTCGTTCTGCTAGTAAAGCGGCAGTAAAAATTAGCAGTTTATCTTTTTCCTGTGGCGTAAGTTGCATGAATGCTCCCTTCAGATGGT
>CAZZWA010000441.1:3849-5028 GCA_964657555.1 uncultured Microcoleus sp. | reverse complement strand
TGAACCCCTTGATTTCACAGGATTGTAATTAGGGGCGATCGCTCGGACTTGATATCAGACCCAGTTGACGTGCGATCGCTCTTTTACTACCCTTTGATAGACTACCTGGGTCTGTTTAGCTAACTTAGACCAATTGAAGCGACGCTCTAAATCTTCATAAGCGTTATCAATTAGCCACTGGCAATAACCTGGGTTTTTCAGCACTTCCAAAATGCCCCATGCCAAGGAATTAGGGTTATTTGTCCAGGTAACGATACCAGTTTTGGCATGTTGCACGACTTCTGGCAAACCACCAGTATCGGAGACAACAACAGGAACGCGGGCGGCAAAGCTTTCTAAGGCAACAATGCCGAAGGGTTCGTAGAGACTGGGGAATACGGCACAGTTGGCAACAGTTTGGAATTTATCCAAGTCGGCGTCAGGCATGAAACCTGTAAAATAGCACTTATCCCAAATCCCCAAGTTCCAGGCTTGCTGCTTGAGGGGATCGGTGTTGCCGCCCCCAATAATCACAAATTTCACGTTGCCTCCCATTTCCTCAACCACTTTGGCAGCAGCATTTAGCAGCACTGAAACGCCCTTTTCATAGGACATCCGACCCACATAATAAACAATTCTTTCCTGATCTTCGGCGAAGCGGCGGCGGAAGTTCCAGGCATCAAACTCGTGAGTGCGTGGCTTCTTCTCCGGTCTGATGCCGTTGTAAATAACATCAATCTTGTCCCAAGGACTTTCTAGGGCTTGTTCTACTTCTCGCCGCATATAGTCGCTACAGACAATAATTCGCCATGCATTATAGGCAAGCAGCTTTTCTTTACCACTGATGTAGCGGTGGTCATCGTTATGTATGCCGTTATGGCGACCAAACTCGGTGGCATGAATAGTCGCCACCAATGGTATTTTGAAGGCTTGCTTGAGGGCGATCGCCGCATCTCCTACCAACCAATCATGGGCATGGATCAAATCGAACGGGCCATCTTCTAAGATCAGTTTGCCCCCGTGACGTCCCATGCTATCGTTCAGGTTCACAACCCAGTGGAAGAAGTCATGACCATAACCTACCGGCACCCGATGGATGTGTACGCCCTCCACCATCTCATACAGAGGTGCTTGACCAAACTCTACAGTCAGCAAGTGGACTTCGTGACCCAGTTTGACTAATTCTGGATATAACTCCCC
>CAZZWA010000441.1:0-3749 GCA_964657555.1 uncultured Microcoleus sp. | reverse complement strand
TAGTAGTTCAAGTTTTTTCACAAGTATATGCAGAGCGAACTTTTACTTGTATAAACAAAAAAATAGTAGTTGATACCAAGTCTAGGGATTCGCGTGCTTTGATTGGGTTAGTAGTGCCTCTCTAGTAAATATACAGATGCTAAGACAGATGAAACCCAGCGCCAACTGTATATATGTTTCTAAGGAAGCATCGGAAAAGCAGGTCAACTAGCTCATAACCGTCTCAGCAGCAGTATTGTTGTTTTAAAAACCCCCCTAATGATATAAGTGAATCTATACTTAGTCCGCTTATTTACCTAAGTGTGAGTTAATATTGCAGATTCTATAGTAGATGTATGGAAGATTATGTTTGTCAGTAACCAGGGAAACAATTTAGTAAAAATACATAAAACTATTGTATCAAATATCTCAGTAACTCCAAGTTATAGAAGGTATTGCAACACAACAAGGTATTAGTCATACTCTGAAGCTATAGTTATCAAGAGGTGAGGAATTCAGAAATGAAACAGATAAGCACATCACTTCTTTGGCTCCAGTTTGTCAAGTTGACCATAGACCGATTCGCCGTGGCGTTAAGACTTTCCGTTCTCGCTGGCATCGGAGTCTTAACAGCTAGGTTGTTCCCCGCTTGCATACTAGCTAGTCAGCAGTTCACTGAAGCTATCTATAAAAATAATGAGAATAGATTTTTTTGAAGACGTTTTGGTTTGGGGATTTCTGAGTGCGTTGCTGCTGGCGTTGATAATCTATCTGACTCAAAAAGAGCAGCAACTGAAGGTGGTAAAAAAAGAACTAGACAATGAAATCATCAATCACAAACAAACTGAAGCAGCCCTACAGCAGGCACAAGCAGCTTTACAAAAGGCTTATCAGGAGCGAGAAGTCAGATTTGGGGGAGAAGGGACTGGTGCTAGCATCAGTCCCTTAAAAGATCAAGCTGGCATTATTCGAGCAGGAATGACCGTTTTCCTAGACGTGACTGATCGCCAGCGAGAGGAAGAAGTGCTGCGGTTAAGTGAAGAACGGTTCCGTCGTGCTGTGCTCAATGCGCCGATCCCAGTCATGATTCATGCAGAAGATGGCAAAGTTCTACAAATCAGCCAAACCTGGACAGACTTGACTAGCTACACCCATAGCGACATACCTACCATAGCTGAGTGGATTGAGAAAGCCTATGTGGAAGAAACAAAGCAATTGGTAAAGGATGCTATAAACCGTTTGTATCATCTGAATACAAGAGTGGAAGAGGGCGAGTTTCATATCATTACCAAGAGCGGTCAGACAAGGATCTGGGATTTCAGCTCCGCTCCCTTAGGTCAACTGCCAGATGGCAGACGTTTAGTCATGAGTACGGCCAAGGATATCACCTTCCGCGTGCAGATGGAGGAAAAACTGTTTGACGCCCTCCAAAGACTGACTTTCCACGTTGAGAACTCATCGTTAGCAGTCATTGAGTGGAACCACAACTTGCAGGTATCGAGGTGGTCACCGGCAGCAGAGAAAATTTTCGGGTGGACGGCTGACCAAGTGCTGGGCAAACATCCGAGTGATTGGCAGTTCATCTGTGAGGAGGATGCAGAGGCTGTCAATGGTGTGCTCGCAAGTCTACTTAACGGTAGTGAACGGCGCACGGTTTTATTAAACCGTAACTATAGGTCAGATGGCTCAATTATCCATTGTGAGTGGTACAGTTCGGCTCTATTAGACGAGTCTGGTAATTTAGTTTCAGTGCTGTCCTTGGTTCTGGATGTTAGCGATCGCATATCAGCAGAATCGGCACTGCGGCAAAGTGAGGAGCGATATCGTTCACTCGTAGAGGCAACCACGCAGTGGGTTTGGATTAAAGATGCCCAAGGAGAGCCACTAGATCCTTCATTGAGCTGGTACACCCTGACTGGTCAAACACAGGAAGACTGCCAACACTGGGGATGGCTGGATGCCATCCATCCAGATGACCGCGATCGCACGACTCAAAAATGGACTCAAGCTGTCGAAACGAAGAGTATTTACGAAACTGAGTATCGAGTGCGGATGATAGAAGGGAACTATCGACACTACTTGGTGCGTGGAGTACCCGTCCTAGAACCAGATGGTCGCATCCGGGAATGGGTCGGCACATCCACCGACATCACCAAGCGCAAGCAGGCAGAAGCAGCACTACAACAGCTCCAAAACCATTTCCAAGCCATTTTGGATAACTCTTCAATGCCTATCTACCTTAAAGATGTTCAGGGTAGATACATACTTTACAATCATCAGTGTGAAATACTCAACGGCTTAACCTCAGAGCAGGTCAAAGGTAAGACCGACTACGAACTCTTTCCTCCTCAGGTAGCCGAAGCCTTGTGGGCGAATGATCAACAAGTACTTGCCGCCAGAACTTCCATGCAGTTTGAGGAGGTTACCGAATTTGAGCGCGAAATACACACTTATATTTCCATTAAGTTTCCTCTCTACGACTCTGCCGGGGTTCTCTATGCTGTTTGTGGCATTTCTACTGACATCACTGGGAGTAAGCGGATGGAAGAGCAAATTAGGGAAAGCGAACAAAAGTTTCGTCAGTTAGCAGAAAACATTTCTCAGTTGTTCTACTTATATTCTGCTGATCAGAGCCAACCGCTCTACATCAGTCCTGCATATGAAAAGATATGGGGCAGAAGCTGTCAGAGTTTGTACGAGCAACCTACTTCCTGGCTTGATGCTGTCCATCCTGAAGATTATCAGCATGTCATCGCTGCTCGCAAAAAGCGATTAAGAGAAGAGGGATATGTTAACGAGGAGTTTAGGATTGTCCGGCCTGACGGGTCAATTCGCTGGATCAGTTCCCACACCTTTCCCATTCTCAATGAAGCTGGAAAAGTCTACAGGCTCGGCGGAATTGCTGAAGATATTACAGAGCGCAAACAAATAGAAGCAGAATTACGAGCCAGTGAAGAACGGTTCCGCACTTCAGTCGAGAATATGCTCGACTGTTTTGCTATTTTCACCAGCATTCGTGATCGTTCGGGACGCATTACAGACTTCCGATTTGAGTATGTGAACCCAGCAGCTTGCATCCACAACCTGAGGACGAAAGAGCAGCAAATTGGTAAGGGAATGTGTGAATTGCTGCCAGCTCACCGGGAAATAGGGCTGTTTGACGAATACGTGAAAGTGGTAGAAACTGGCGAACCATTTGTACAAGAATCGCTGGCTTATGAGGAAGTTTTTAACCAGCATCGGCTGTCAAGAGTCTTTGATGTTCGCGCTGTGAAATTAGGCGATGGCTTTGTTGTTGCATGGCGGGACATTACTCGGCGCAAACGGGCGGAAGCAGAAGTGCTCAAAGCTTTGGAGAGAGAGAGAGAACTCAATGAATTCAAATCCCGTATTATCAGTGTTATTTCTCACGAGTACCGCACGCCCCTGACGACGATTCAACTGTCAGCCGGGTTACTAGAAAGTTACGGCCACAAGTGGACGGAAGAGAAAAAAAACACTCATTTTCAGCGCATTCAAACTGCCGTCGCACGTTTAACCCAGATAGTCAGTGACGTGCTAGTTGTTGGTGAAGCAGAAGCCAGAGAGCTCAGGTTTCAACCAGCACCGCTAGACATAGAAGAATTCTGCCGTGACTTGGTGGAAGAGTTACAAGTCAATGCAGGCAACAAGCACACGCTGACTTTTATCAGTCAAGGTTGTGGCACAAAAGCTTGCCTGGATGAAAGACTGCTACGGCAAATTCTCACCAATTTGCTGACGAATGCTGT
>CAZZWA010000440.1:2780-5045 GCA_964657555.1 uncultured Microcoleus sp. | reverse complement strand
CAAACATTTACGTATCCGATATTATCTAGTAAAAGGTATTCTCTAAAATGATTAAGCTAAAACCATTAGTGCTCGCTTCTGCTATCAGTGTTCTGCCCTTGCTCCTACCATACCCATCCCAGGCGCAGTTCGCTGATGTGAGACAGAAGTTAAACGCGATTCCTACTTCCAGAGTGGTTTTTGCTCCTGGAACTAGCAGCGCCACAATTGAAAACGCTGACAATCATATCTACATGCTGAGAGCTAAAGCTGGACAGCTACTATTTTTGAAAGCAAATAGCCTGGGGGCTCGTGCAAGCGTTACTCTTTATGGCGTTGACGGTAAGTCTATAGGGTCGTCTTTAATTGGTTCTCAGGGTGAAGGTAAAGAGATTCGCGTTCGTCTCCCAAAAACAGGCAATTACTACATTGTGGGAGGAGCAGGTCCAACTAATCACTTCTACAATTTTACAGTCTCGATTAAATGAGTTGCAAGGGCAAAGCCAACACTTTTCTCGTTCGTGCGCTCTTCACAGGAATCCCTGTTTAAAAGCTCTGTCTCTAAAGATATCTGTTAGAGCAATCCGCTTAAAACGAGGCGGAGCCTCAAGAATTGCCTTCTCTGGCAGAGCCTGGAAATGAGAAATTAAATTTTTTAGTCTCCTTGAGAGAACTTTCTCTTAAGCTGCGCGATTTGAATCGCACTCGGGCTGACAGCTTAGGTGCAAGATATAAATAATTCAGCTTATAATCTCTGTCAACAGCCGAGTTTTTTTCATAAACTCGGCTGATAATTCAGGGCTTAAATGGTAAATCTCGCTTCAGTCCTTACTCAGTGCTATTTTTATGAGAATCAAAAAATCTACCATCATCTATTTTCTCTGTAGTATCCTTTTCGTAACCCTGGCTTTTTCCAGTATTGCTTCTGCTCAAATAACAGCAAACCCCATTCCTGACCCGATTAAACAGTCGTCAATCTCCGTTGGATTCCAAGAGGTCTTGCAAATTCCTAACGACGATAACGAAGAACCTGCACGATTGAATTTGCTGCTTCCCCCAGGTGACGGTAGCGGACGATTATTCGTCAACGATACGCGTGGCAAGCTCTATGTCATTATTAACAGCACTGCCACTGTGTACATGGATCTTAAAAGTTTAGTGGGCAGCAGTTTTCACGAGGAGTCCGATCAACAGGGCTTTACCTATTTTGCCTTTCACCCAGAATTTGCCAAAAACGGGATCTTTTACACAGTACACAGCGAAGATAAAAATACAGGAACGCCTGACTTCCCCGTTACGAAAACAATCGTTGATAGCCAAGGTAATATCATAGCCAGCTCTCATCATGACGTGATTCGCGAGTGGACGGCCACAGATCCTACAGCCAACACTTTTTCTGGAACATTTCGGGAGATCCTTCGCGTTGAACAGCCATACCCAGATCACAACATGGGGCAATTGGGCTTTAATCCCAATGCCAAACCGGGCCATGCTGATTATGGTAAACTTTACGTCGCACTGGGCGATGGTGGCAGCGACGGTTTTCCTGTCCACCTTATAGATCCCCTAGATAATGCACAGGATCTTGGTACACCGTTAGGAAAAATTCTGCGGATTGATCCCTTCGGCCATAGTAGCGCCAATGGTAAATATGGCATACCTTCTGGCAATCCTTTTGTTAACGATGGCAATTCTGATACATTGGGTGAAATCTGGGCTTATGGACTGCGAAATCCTCATCGTTTCAGCTGGGATACAGGTGGTAGTGGCAAGATGCTGATTTCCGACATTGGTCAGGCTTTTATTGAGGAAGTGAATCTCGGAAAGAAAGGAGCCAATTACGGCTGGTCGCAGCGCGAGGGCACCTTTGTTACTGTTAAAGATAACGAACACGTCCTTTATAACTTACCTGACAACGATAGCGATTTTCATTACACCTACCCAGTTGCCCAATACGACCATGATATACCGCCAAACGTGTCAGGCTTTTATGGGGTTTCGATCGCTGGTGGTTTTGTTTACCGGGGAATGGCCATTCCCAAATTAGTAGGTCACTATGTTTTTGCCGACTTCAGTAATGATGGGCGGTTTTTCCTTGTCCCTGTCCATAAACTTGTCGATGGTAGTCAGGCAACGATCAAAGAACTCAGATTTTTTGATGGCAATAAAGAAAGCTCTTTTCTAGAAATTATCGGTCAAAGCCGTTCCGGTGTCCGATTTGGGATAGATGAGTTGGGAGAAATTTATGTGACATCCAAGCAAGACGGTAAAGTTAGAAAAATTGTC
>CAZZWA010000440.1:0-2680 GCA_964657555.1 uncultured Microcoleus sp. | reverse complement strand
TATGATAGTTGCTCAGGGAACTTGGGCTGGGTTTTCTAGTCTAGATAGCCAGCCAGATCGCGAGAAAGTCAATGACCCAGCGCTGGCTCTTACAGGTAAAGTGCAGGTGCAAAATTGACTTCAGTGATTAGCTTCAATTTTAAGGTCACTTAATTCAAGCAAAAAATAAGTTGAAAAAGCCTTTCAAGATAACGATTACAGATAGTCTAAATGCAGGGATTCTTTAGCCATGCTCCAGAAAAAAGTCTGTATGGTGGGAGCCTTCGCTACAGGCAAAACGAGTCTGGTAGCGCGTTTTGTCAGCAGCATTTACTCTGACGTATACCAGACAACTGTGGGTGTAAAGATTGATAAGAAATTAGTAAAGTTAGCAGAAGAGGAAGTAAATCTCATCCTCTGGGATATCCAGGGCGAAGACGATTTCCAGGATCTCCAGATGTCATATTTACGGGGCTTATCTGGTTATCTTTTGGTAGTGGATGGAACGCGCTATGCTACGTTTGAGATCGCCTTGAATCTTCAGCAGCTTATAGAACAGACATTTGGTACAGTTCCTTTTGTGATCATACTTAACAAGTCGGATTTGACAGATGAGTGGGAGATCGGCTCCACAGATATGGACGAAATTTCCAAAAGAGATTGGACAGTAATTCAAGGGAGCGCCAAAACAGGCTTGGGTGTAGAAGAAGCATTCCTGATCCTTACTAAAAAAATGGTGGAGCAATAGATGCTCGATTTCCCCAGTCCAGTTTTGGATTATATACATACCACAACCATTAAAATCTGTTCTCCAGCCTTTCTGCTGATAGAAAAAAATGGCCGTTTGTCAGATTGGGGTGGAAAGCTAGAGTCTTACGGAATTAGAGACTTGGAAAAAGGGCAATACGTAGAGGAAAGAGTCTTTTTTCTGCAAGGTCTTCTCCCTCTAGA
Organism: uncultured Microcoleus sp.; assembly: GCA_964657555.1. Classification (GTDB taxonomy): domain Bacteria; phylum Cyanobacteriota; class Cyanobacteriia; order Cyanobacteriales; family FACHB-T130; genus CAZZWA01. The sequence continues at coordinate 1,750 of CAZZWA010000440.1, read as the reverse complement.
TGATTCTCCCATTTTTCTTAAATGTATTAGAACAGAGCAGGGACTTTGTGCAGATATCCATATTTTCCCCGGAGAGCAAGGAGATTGGGTGTTACTGCTAGATGCCACGTCGGACGAAATCCAACAGAGCTTGTTTAAGCAAAAAGGGAACGAGTTAAGCCTACTTCGAGAAAAACAATCCAAGTTATTAAACCAATATCTTGGAAAAAACGTCGCTGAAAGCCTAGCTCAAGGAGACTTTATTCTCGATCAAAAAGGAGAACGCAAAGATGTAAGCATTCTGTTTGCCGATATCCGTGGATTCACCTCTTACAGTGTCAATAAGTCTCCTGAGGTAGTTTTTAAAACACTGAATTTATACCTCCCGGCGATGATCCAGCCGATTCTTGATGAAGCTGGCATGGTAGATAAGCTAATTGGAGATGCAGTTATGGGGATATTTGGTGTTCTTCCGGCAAACGAATCTCCCCCAAAGCTAGCCGTCAAGGCGGCATTACGAATGATTGAAGCTGTCGGCGATGTCAGTAAAGCCCTGCAAACAGAAAAGGGGTCAAAATTCAAAATCGGTGTTGGTATAGCTTCAGGTTCAGTAGCGTTGGGCATCCTTGGTACTAAAGACCGCAGAACCTTCACCGCCATCGGTCATCATGTTAATCTGGCTGCCCGCCTTGAAGGTCAAGCACGTCCAAGCGAGATGCTCATTGATGAAAATACATTTGCGAAAATTGATGACATGCAGTCATCTTTTTCTGAAATTACCCTTTCTTTTAAAGGAATTGCCGAACCAATACTCATCTATTCCTGGTTAGTAGAATAATAGGTAAATTTACTATAAATGAGAATTAATCAGCTACGAATTAGCCTGAAAAGCATTGCCAAAATCAATTATTGTCTGCTTATAGACGTCTGGCAGTCCTGTATCAAAACACCGCCCTTTAACAAGGTACCCGGTAATACCCCAATCCTGCCGCAATCTATCCAGACAGGATGTTAACTGAAATTCACCTCTTTCACGAATGTTGTGGCTGATATGTTCTTCCAGAAAGTCAAAAATTTTTGACTCTAGCACATACATGCCGAATATGGACAGGAACCTATCATCTGCCATTCCCTCCACATGGAGATGCTGGCAAGCATACTCAATATTGGGCTTTTCGTAAATCTGTGTAGCCTCAAGAATAGAGTTCGGTTCCTGCCAGACTCCTGTGACACAGCCATAGTTGTGAATTACTTCTGCTGGTGTCACTCTTAGGCCAATCACACTTTGTGAAACCTGTTCATAAACCTCTAAAAGTTGACGTGCACACGAAGTTTCATTGTCAGAGGCGTAAAGATGATCTCCTAACAGCAGCAGAAATGGCTCATCTCTCACCCATTTTTGAGCACAAAATACGGCGTGGCCAAAGCCTTCCTGAACATCCTGCGTCAGAATTGTTATCTGGCGTCCTAAATCTTGTAAATACTGGCTGTATTCTTGATTCTGTGGGGATAGCTTATTGAAAAGTTCCGTTGTTGGTGGAGTTTTAAAGAAATCCTCAAAAAGTGCGCGATCGCTCCTTTGCACCACAATGCCAACTTCTGATATTCCGGCACTGATGGCTTCTTCCACAATTGCCATAATTACAGGTTTGGCACGGCCATCTCTATCAATAATGGGAAACAGTTCTTTTTTGACAGCTTTTGTGGCTGGAAACAGGCGAGTGCCGAATCCAGCCGCCGGAATCACAGCTTTGCGGACTTTTCGTTCAGA
>CAZZWA010000439.1:2654-5054 GCA_964657555.1 uncultured Microcoleus sp. | reverse complement strand
GGAGAGTGTCTACGGGCTAACTATTAGAAACTAACCCACTTCTCTACCTGAATAAAAAGTAAATATGCGGTTATCAGTATCATTGTCCGAATTAATGGCCGCTCTAGAATTTCTGAAACGGCAATCCCGGCTAGAAAAACTGATTTTACACAAAAACAAACAAAGTATTAAACAACAGATAAATAAACTATTATCAATACTATATGGGAAGTATTCACAAGCAGTTAGATATACAGAGTTCAATACTCTAAATTCACTTGGCATGGCTGAGGAAGGATGATTGCGACTATGATTCATCCAGGTCAGTTATTGCAAAACCGCTATCAAGTCCGGCAAAACCTGGGTCGAGGGGGATTTAGTCGAACCTATGAAGTGGACGATAGTGGGACTTTGAAAGTTCTAAAAGTGCTGAATCTTGATCGCTGCCGCAACTTAGAACTTGAACAAAAGGCAGTCTCTCTATTCCAGCGAGAAGCAGCCGTCTTGAGTCGGCTACAGCATCCCGGCATTCCTAAAGTAGAGCTAGATGGATATTTCACGCTAGCTGAAGCTGGTCAAGAGGCAGTGCATTGCCTGGTGATGGAGAAAATTGATGGACTGAACTTGAAGCAGTGGCTGGAGAATCAAGGGAATCAACCTCTTACCCAAGAGCAAGCGATCGCCTGGTTAATACAAATGTCGCAGATTCTAGCTCAAGTCCATCGACAGGGACTGATTCACCGGGATATCAAGCCATCCAACATCATGCTGAGGGCCAATGGGCAACTTGTATTGATAGACTTTGGTGCAGTCCGGGAAGTCACAGAAACCTACTTACAAAAACAAAGCATGAATGAGATGGGTACGTTAATTTTCTCAGTAGGTTACACACCGCCTGAGCAAATGGAGGGCCAAGCTGTCATGCAATCAGATTTCTATGCCCTCGGACGTACTTTCATTTACTTACTAACGGGCAAACACCCTAATGATTTTGATAAAGACTCTCGAACGGGAAGGTTGCATTGGAGAGACAGTGCCCCACAAGTTTCAAAGCAGTTAGCTGATTTGATGGATTACCTGATGGCAACCTTTCCAGGAAAACGACCTCAAACACCGCAGATGATTGAGAACTGCCTAGCGGAAATTGTTTCTTCTGCGTCGCTGCCGCCTCCAGTTATTCCGAGTCAAGAGAGTCGGCGATCGCCGAATCAGGTTATCCGTAACAGCAATCTCATTGTCACCCAGAAGAAATCACTCCTCAGCTTTATTTCCAGCTTTTTGCCAACCATAACACCCCCCAGTCCCTGGCAACAGGCTGAATTACGTCGCACCCTATCTGGCCATTCAGATGTAGTTAGAGCTGTTGCAGTTAGCCCAGATGGCCAGATTCTAGTTAGTGGCAGTTATGACAAAACTATCAAGCTGTGGGCATTACGCACCGGAAAACTGTCACACACCCTGATTGGCCATACGAACCGAGTGACTTGCATTGCCATTAGTCCAGATGGTGAAACCCTAGCAAGTGGTAGTTATGACAGAACCATTAAGCTGTGGATGCTGCGCACCGGAGAATTGTTACAAACCCTAGTTGGGCATTCTGATCGAGTGCGTTCTGTGGCCTTTAGTCCCAATGGTCAGACTCTGATTAGTAGTGGTCTAGAAGTTCAACTTTGGGCTGTGCGTACAGGTAAATTGCTGCGCACCTTAATTAAGCATTCAGATTCAGCTCGGCTGGCCACTTTCAGCCTAGATGGTCAGATCTATGTCATAGGTAGTGGGAACGGCACCGTTGAGCTGTGGAGTCCCCACACAGGCAAACAGTTGCGCACCTTTTCTTGTGAATTAGGTGGAATGACTTCTGTTGCTTTTAGTCCTGATGGTCAGACTCTTGCTAGTTGTAGAGGCACATTTATCGAGCTATGGAATCCCCATACAGGCAAACAGTTGCGCACCTTTTCCAGCCAGTCAGGCGGGATTACATCCATTGCTTTTAGTCCTGATGGCCAGACTCTTGCTAGCTGTACTGGCATAGCTGATAGTGCTACTGGCAAAACCATTGAGTTGTGGAATCCGCATACAGGCAAACGGCTATACGCCTTGTTTGGGCACTCAAATTCAGTTCAAGCTGTTGCCTTCAGCCCGGTTGGAGACTTTTTAGTCAGTGGTAGTTACGATCAGACCGTTAAAATTTGGCAGCCAGTCCCTGCTGACAGGGTGACAACAAGAGTTATCAGGTAAAGCTGCTCAACCTTGCTGCCTTCTAACTTTACTGGTAATCCTGCCAAAAGCACTCTCCTCTAGGTATAACAACATCTATTCACCTCGCTAAACCTTATTCTAAGTAGAGCAAACAACTAGCCTGGGAAAGATTAATGGTGCGGGTTGAAGTCAAGAAAATACCTACTGTTGACAGACGTACTT
>CAZZWA010000439.1:0-2554 GCA_964657555.1 uncultured Microcoleus sp. | reverse complement strand
TTAGTCATGGCAGAACATACAGACCACAACGAAAACATCAAAAAGCTTCGTGACTTGATCAAAGATATCAAGTTCGCAATGCTGACAACGGCTGAAGAGGATGGCACATTGCGCAGCCGCCCGATGGTGACTCAGCAAACCGAGTTTGATGGCGACCTTTGGTTTTTTACCAATGCCAGCGCCCCCAAGGTTGATGAAGTGCAGCAGAATCAACATGTCAACGTCAGCTACGCCGAACCAAAAGACCAAAAGTACGTTTCGGTATCTGGTACTGCTCAACTAGTGCGCGATCGCCAGAAAATAGAGGAACTGTGGAATCCACAATACAAAGCCTGGTTTCCCAAAGGCTTGGACGACCCAGACTTGGCACTGCTGAAGATCACCGTTGAACAGGCGGAATATTGGGATTCGCCTGCGAGTGCCGTCGTGCGTTTCGTGGGGTTTGTCAAGGCGCTAACGACAGGCGAGCCCATTGGAAACCTTGGTGAGAATGAAAAGATTAATGCTCCCTTAACGGGAAAAAGTAGTTAAATGCAGTGTTGTGCTATGCCCTACTTTATATGGTAGGGCTGGCAAGCGCCAACTAGCGCTTGCTTACAGCTTTGCTAACGCGATTGATGGTAAGATATGAGGCCCCCTCAACCGTTCCCAAAAATCCTGAACTTGGATTTGGCGGCGATATCAACTCCTCCTGAACTGAATCCAATTCCTTCGCCTGACCCTGCACCTGAAGAGCCTAGTCCTGAACCCATTCCAGAACCAGCTCCCGATCCAGAGCCAGCTTCTTCACCTGACCCAGAACCTGACCTTGTTCCCGAACTCAATCCAGAGCCTGCTGCATAGCTAGTGCATGACGGCAAAAATTTTCCACCACTTCAATAAAAGGAGGGGGGACTCTAGCGTTAGCGGCGCGATAGCGCGGGAGAGGAAACTGATGGTTTATTTCTGCCAAGCTGCACTAGAGCAAAATTCCAGCGAACAACTAAAAATCTGTCATAAAATGCATAGCAGCTGATCCCAAATCCGGATCTACTAACCCTTTTTGGGCAATCTGCTCTCAACTTGTAGAGACGTTCTGCCCTTCGGCTAGGCTCAGGGGCCACCAGAATGTCTCTACGACTGAAATGGGAAAAAAGGGTTTTACAAGCGGATTTAGTATTATCCTTGGCATACAGCTATATGGCTGAAAAAGATTAAGAGAAAGTGCTGAAGTATTGTTAAGATAAGTAGGCGAATCTATAAGGTATCAACTTGGAGATACCAGCATGCTCTCAAAAGTCATAGCGATTGCGGTGAGTGGGATTCTGCTGATGGGTTCTGCCGCTAATGCCCGATGCCCCTCCTACAAGACGATCAAAAAACGTGATGTCGTTATTACCGGGCTACAACCTAAAAAAGTCTATGACGTTCAAGACGTTATGCCTTCCGGTAAACAAAAAACCTTACACAACCAGAAAACCAATTCCTGTGGTGAACTTGTATTTTCTGGAAAAGCTCGGCATAGGAGTTTCCTTCTGGAAGGCTATCAGCCCATTGATGTTGCTAGCCTGCCAAAATATCAATATCACAACAGATGCAATCGTTACAAACCACAAGTCTGTACGATCCCACAAAATCTATCTCCAGTACACAAACGTTTGTTTTCTATCCAAGGCTTGCTGGAATTGAGACTGCTGATGAGCGTTTCCAATCCTCAGGGGTTGGGACAGAACAGAGCATAACAAAGAAATTTCGATGATCTCTAAAACTGTCTGTTCACTTGTGAGCTAGTACAAAGAAGGTTGTAGCATCATTCCAGATTCCTTGGTCTGTCACTAACGCCTCAACCTCAGCAATGTATTCAGCATGGCATTGCTCTAATTGTTTTGGTGCTAGCTCGAACACCTGAAAACCGAAGGCGCTTTTTGAGTTTCCGTTCCAAGACCCTTCTGCACCACTAGCACTACTGAGATACCAACCAAACTGCTCAGTTTTCACTGCGATCTCTTTAAAGCCTGTCTCTGTTAAAAGATCGTGACATTTCTGGGGAGTACCGAGTGGTTCATTCGGATTTGGAATCGAAATGCCATAAGCTTGTACCTTTGCCCTAAACATGACAGCTGTTGGGAAGGCTGTTTGGGCAAAACAAGAAAACGCAACTAGTCCATCCGGCTTGAGGAAACGATACCACTGTCGTAAGGTAGCAGAAATGTCGGTCAAGTAAACGATTGCCGAAGAGCACAAAATTGCATCGAAACTGTTGTCATTGAAGTTTAGATAGTCTGCATCTGCTTCAACTAGTTCGATGTTGACAATACCGTCCGCTTCAATTTTTCGTCTGGCCTGTTCTAGCATCGCTGGGGAAATGTCTACTCCGACGACATGACCTTCGCTGCCCACAATCCGAGCAGCCGCGATCGCCGCTAGACCAGTTCCCGTGGCGATATCGAGGACTGTTTGTCCCCTGCGCAGTTGAGCTAATTCAATCAGACGATTGGCAAGACGAGGGTGAAAAGTCCCGCTTAAGTCGTAGTTAATTCTCGAATTGAAGTCAGCAATCACTTGCTGCTTGAAC
>CAZZWA010000438.1:2584-5069 GCA_964657555.1 uncultured Microcoleus sp. | reverse complement strand
TCCCAGCTAGATATAGAAACACTATCCTGTTGTGTTTCCTGCATAATTGCCCCCAACCAGACAAAAAAGAACCAAATATTCACAGCCATCCAACTTAAAGGCTCTCCGTTAAGTAATAAATACAGGATAACTAGGCTAGCAAATGCCCGTTTGCATAACAAGTTCCCCCGGATTGCAGAAGCATAAAAAAACGCTAGTGTAAGCAGCATTGCAGACATTAGGAAGATAAAGCCAACAATTCCGTGCAAATATAGGACTGCTGAGTAGGTTGAAAAAGAGCCAAGAGCCTGATATGTATTTTCATACAAATGTGCTTGTCCTCGGATAACTCCCCAGCCTAGCCAAGGATACTCTTGCCAAGCTTCGAGAGTTTTGCTCACAACTATTCCCCGCTCTTTTGATGATTCTGCACGAGCACCATCAAATGCTGCCATACCTCCCTTGATTAAGTCCCCTAAAGAACGTTCCAATATGCTACAGAATAAAAATAACAAAGAAGTTGACCAAAGAGACATCTGACGCACTAAAGGACTGCGAAAGCAGGCAACAATTAGGAGTGCCACTGGCAAGCAGATCAAGGCTAAGCGGCTAGTGCTGATAATAAGAGAGCATAAAGAGCCAGCTAAAGCGAGTCGGCGCAGACGGCGGTTCGGTTCAGCAAGACAGATGATGAAACACAGCAGAGCACAAGCTCCCGCAATCGGCGGATCTGGAGTGTAATAGGCTGTCCTAGGTAAAGGCAGACCAAAGGAGGGATATAGGATAGCAAAGTCTATCCGCAGACTGCTTTTATCTCCTGGAAGTAGGCGTGCTAGGGGAGGTAACAAGCCACCGTTGCCAATCCTAAGCACCATCATGATTACCTCAATAACCGTAGTGGCTAAGAAACCTGCTGACATCCAAGCAACAGCACGCGTAATGACGTCAACTCCTACTTTGCTCCAGAAAGGGATGGTCAGGCAAGCAAAGATTAAGAAGTAGCTCTTGAAAAAAGTAACTACAGCGGCAGCAGCTACCTGCACATTGAATCCCATCGTAATGATGCCGAGTAAGGCTGTCCAAAGCATCACCAGTGCCATTCCTAACCAGGCCCAGACACCAAGTGGCAGGGAACCCCGAACCAACTTATCAATTTCAAAGTTGCGTACCAGCAAAAAAACCATAACACCGGGATAGAAAAGAGGCTGTATACCTAACAGCCACCAGACAGGCGTGAGAACGATGACCCAATAAAGCACTCGCTCTGAAGATGACAAAGCACTTAGTTTAAATTCTCTTGTCTGAGAATGAGAATTATTAGAGGGGATGTTCAACATTTGCTTAAGTTGAATGTTACTGACGCAAGAGCTGAGAAATTTATTTCTAGCTCAAAGCTTACAGCGATTTTCAGTTGGAGATACCACACATAGCTAGTCCCCCTTACTAAGGAGGGGACCTGTCAAGCGGGGGGTCGAACTGTATTGTACCAAGACGAAAATTGCTGTAAGTAAGCTTTAGCTTACTGGGTAAACCTTTGAACTCGTTGTAACGGGTTTTAGCTTTTAGCCAGAATTAAAATTCTGGGCTTATTTCAGTGACAGTTGGGCTAAAACAGCTCTAATTCACTCCTTAAAAAGGGGATCTATATAAGAGTAGATGCTTTCGCTCTTAATCTTCACTTTATAAATCAGCTCTCAAGTTTATATATGGCATTTTTACAAAATACATATAGAAATTGTGTTGTTCAGGTTATTTTTTTAAAAAAGATTATCACGTTATTTTTTTTGATAAAGACCATCTGTAAAATCTGTCTAAAATTTGCCAAATTATGATATGTTGCCTGCAAAAATTGTTTATATAATAGATGATGAGGCTCGCAAAGCAGGAAAGAGGGAGAGTCTCTGTCTGGCAAAAACTCCAGGCAAAAAAAATCCTGCTTACTTGACATGAGTTGATAGGTATTAACGGATCTGTGCAAATATCTGTGCCAAGAGAAAGTCTAGTCAACAAGGATAGGAACATTATCTTGGCTAGGAACTTCTATCTAGCAAAGCGCATCGAAAATATTTCTCACAGAGAGGGAATAATTGAAAGCCAACATCGACTCTAAAGCAGGCAGACTGTTTCCCATGGATTTCCTTAAAGCAGCAAGTATCACCGCCGTTGTTTCCTTCCACTCTATTTTCGTTCCCCAGTCCACTTATCAATCAGCAGCATACCTTATGGAGGCACTGTTTACACCCCTAAGGTTTTGTGTTCCAGTCTTCTTGACAATCTCTTTCTTTCTATTAAAACGCGGGTTAGAAAAATCTGCTAATGAACCTGTATATCCTCTTCTCAAAAAGCGTCTGATTCGTCTTTTCATTCCCATTATGTTCTGGTTTACTCTGGGGGCTAGTGTCCAAATCCTCAATCAAACGACCGCAGCTAAACTCATAATTGCGATTTTTCAAGGCAATGTATTTAATGGTGCGTATTATTTGCTAATCATGCTGCAATTATTACC
>CAZZWA010000438.1:0-2484 GCA_964657555.1 uncultured Microcoleus sp. | reverse complement strand
TTAAAAATATTTTTGCTTTCTCTGACCAGCTTGATTATGATTGCAGAGTATAGCTGCTTACGCTGGGCGACAGGCGAAAGGCTCTCACCCTTTGAGTACGTCATGTTTTCCTGCATATTTAGTGTAATAGTTGGATTTTTGTGCTTTGCTAACATTCAAGAAGACCGACTCTCTATCCCAGTCCAACAAGCTGTCCAACTTTTATCGAAATATAGCCTAGGGATTTTTTGCCTTAACGGGCTATTGAGCTATGTTGGTAGCCAAATGGGTGCTTACATGTTTGAGGCAGCTATTTTTACCTTTCCTGAGATTCTAGCAATCAAGTTAGTCGGGTGGAGTTTACTGCTTGCTGTCTCTCTGGGAATGTCTATTCTGCTTGACCGAGTAGGACTTGGAGCTTGTGTTCGTTAACTCTTAGGATAATAGGGCGAGAAACATTAAAACCCCTCCCTTAAAACCAAATATGAATAGAGTATCTAAAATCGCAACCAGGCATTGGAAGTACTTACTAGGTTTTAATCTCTTAGTGGCTACGGGTATGGTGGGAGCGATCGCTAAGTCGCAAAAAGTTTGGACTGCTACCACAAAGTTAATTCTGCCCGATACAAGCAGCCATCTAGAAGCCAATCTGGGAACGCTTGGTTCCATCAAAAATAGTGATCCTAATTTTTCTGCGACAGTCAATCCTCTGAAGGTGCAGGCAGCTATCTTAACCAGCGATGCTTTGCTAGAGCGGGTGTGGGCTAATGACCCTGAAAAAAGTAAATTTCCCAACCCCCTTGGCTACGGCAAATTGTTTAATGTCGCCCCTCAGGAACAGTCCACCATTATTTTAATGAGTGCCAATGGTTCTAGTCCGGAATTGGCACTCCAGCGGGCGATGGCCCTGTCCAAGGCGTATCAGCAGCGCCTGAACGAACTACGTCAAGCAAATGGTATGGAACGGGAGCAGTTCAGCCAAAATGAACTAGAGCAAGCAAAGGCAAGATTGAGTCAGGCGCAGACAGCATTAGCACGGTTTAAGGAGTCTGCTGGTTTGGCCAACAGCGAAGCGCAAATCCAAGGACTTGTGACTTCGATCAATAATCTGGTCACCGCACAGGCACAGGCACAGGCTCAAGCGAGGGCTGGTGAAAGTAGAGTCGAAGTTCTATCAAATCGCTTGAATCTTACACCTACCGAGGCAATCCGGTCACTTGCCCTGGGTGAGAATAAAGACTACCAGTTCGTTCGTACTAAACTGTCTGAAGTAGAAGCCAATTTGGTGCAGCTCAGAAGCACCTACACGGATGACTATCCAAAAGTGCGAGATCTACTCTCTCAACGCGATGAGTTGCAGCGTCAGCTTCAGCGATACATCATCCAAGTCGCTACTAGCAAGCGAATAGACACTACAATCGCCAGCGATGCTCAAGGACGTGCGGTTTTAATTCAGCAACTGATTCTCGCCCAGAGCGAAGCCAGTGCTCAGCAGCGACAGGCGACTCAACTGCAACTCCAGATTGAAAAACTGAACAAAAACTTAAACTCCATCCCGGCCAATCAGGCACGGCTACAGGAACTCCAGCGACAGTCAGATATCGCCGAGGGGGTGTACAAAGGTCTGATTGCCCAAGTGCAGCAGAACAATCTTGATTCCTTTAATGCTTATCCAAACATACAAGTGCTTGACCCCCCCACCGTTGACTCCAAGCCCGTCAGTCCCAAGATGTCTTTAATGGTAATTAATGCCCTTCTAGCATCAATTATCGGTAGCATTACACTGGTGCTGCTCCTAGAGAGACGCAACCCTCTGTTGAGTCCAAAGGATTTGCAAGGAATCACATCCTCGATTGTAGTCACCATTCCCTGGATCAAGCAGTCTGGCGCGGACTTGGTGCCGATTCAAGAAACAGAGGTCGAGTTTCAACGTCTGGCCTCAGCGATTAGCTTACAGTCTCTGAAAGACCGTTGCCTTTTAGTTACCAGTGCCATTATGGGGGAAGGCAAGACGACTGTCACCTTGGGGCTAGCTACAGCTCTAGTCGATTTAGGCTTCCGCGTACTGATGGTGGATGGAGATTTCCGGCAGGCAGCACTGAGCCGACGCCTAGTAGGCTACATGCACGATCTAAACACAGCTGGGCAACCAGTGCAGATACAACCAAGTCTTGATTTACTACCAACTCTACCTAAGCAAGGCAAAATTGTTGAACTAGTGAGGCAGGGACGATTTGAGCAAGTCCTAGCTGCTGCCAAGTCTTTCGGTGAATATGACTACGTCCTCGTTGACAGCGCTCCAGTCAGCCTGACAATTGAAACAGCCTTGATGGCTGCCGTCATCCCTAACGTATTATTTGTCGTTAAACCTGGTACCAGCTATCGTAACTCTGTGAATTACAGCCTCGATCAACTAGCCCAGCACCATGCCCAAATTTTGGGTTTGGCAATCAATGGTACGGAAACCAAGTCTAGATCGTATCCATACCGCTCTCATGCTTCTGT
>CAZZWA010000437.1:0-5085 GCA_964657555.1 uncultured Microcoleus sp. | reverse complement strand
GCATCTTTGAGCATGCTCTCCATTGGGTAGTTTGGTGGCATCCAGTGATTGAGTCCGCAGCGATCTTTTAGGTCAACAGCGCAAGCCGTTAGAATTTGATGAAGATGCGGAATTTCTCTAATATCAACACGATGGATAGCAAGTTCCACTGGCTGCGGTTTGTGATGCCCCAAGAATTCTTGACTCATTGTGATCTTGCGCTTAGATAGTTAAATATCCACGACAAATCACCTCCTTGGCTCCCCCTGCTCTCCTGAAATGGTGCTATGGTGCGGGACTGGGATAGCGAGCATGTACTGCGTCAATCTCAGCTAAAATTGCCTGGTCAAGCACAACATTTACACTTTCCAGGTTTTCGCGCAGTTGTTCTAGTGTTGTGGCACCGATGATGGTGCTGGTGACAAACCAGCGGCTGCGAATAAAGGCAAGTGCTAGGGCAGTTGGCTTGAGATTATGGGCATGGGCAATTTCCACATAGGCAGCAACAGCAGCTTCAACATTCGGCTTGCGATAGCGACCACCAAATCCTTGAAACAGGCTTAGGCGGGTGCGTCCCGGCGAACCATTTAGATACTTGCCCGACAGCAGACCAAAAGCAAGCGGACTGTAGGGTAACAAACTGACCTTTTCCCGGTGACAGGCTTCTGCTAAGGCAGAGTCAAATACCCGGTTAATTAAGTTATATGCATTCTGAATCGATACAATCTTGGGCAATCCCAGTTGTTTAGCCACATGACTGAATTCTGACACTCCCCAAGGGGTCTCATTGCTCAAACCGAGGTGGCGAATCTTGCCTGCCTGGATCAAGTCGGCAAAGACGGTGAGTTGCTCGGCGATCGCTACTGTGTCTCGTTCCTGACTGGGGTCATAGATAGTTTCACCAAATCGAGGGACGTAGCGGTCAGGCCAGTGGATCTGGTACAAGTCGATGTAATCTGTCTTTAAGCGTTTCAGACTGGCATCAACTGCTTGTTCAACGTTTTTGCGATCAATTCCCTGCTTTCCATCGCGCAACCAATGAAAGTTCCGTCCGGGGCCAGCAATTTTAGTGGCAATGATCAGGTTGTCTCGTTGCTGTCGGGCAAGCCATTCGCCAATGTAGGACTCGGTTAATCCTTGAGTTTCAGCCTGCACAGGAACAGGATACATCTCAGCGGCATCAATGAAGTTTACACCTTGGGCAATGGCGTAGTCGAGTTGTTGGTGAGCCTCTTCAATAGTGTTCTGTTGCCCATAGGTCATTGTCCCTAGGCAGATTTCAGAAACCCGGAGGTCACTTTCACCAAGTTGGTTATACTTCATAAGCTTTCAGTAACCATGGAATTTGTTCTGGGGTATAACGAAAGGCACCGTCCCTGACCTCAACCGACATTCTACCGATAGCTGCCAGTAGCCCAGATGCTGTACTTATGACCTGCTCAAAGCAGCTGACTGTGTTGACCCATTAAGAGTCTGAAAGACTAATGAATTAGAAAAGATTGACGTCAATCTGTTGTAAAGTTCGGCTTATCGACCGACTTACCGTAGATTAATTTGCAGTATTGCATAGTCCTTTCTAAAAGGCAATACCTTTCGCACTTAAACCTATACAACCCGTCATATTAGATAATCTAATCGTATTTTATTAGATAATCTAACCATTAAAGATTATTATACAGATAAGCAAATAATTAGACTATCTAACTAATGGAGGGAATCTCATTGACCGGATTGACAAGACACACCGGGCGATTGCCCCAACCTCCATTCATACCTAGCAATAGCAGTCATATTCTGGAAACTCACTCTCTAACACGACGGTTTGGCAAGCTCACCGCCGTTAATGACCTGACGATTGCTGTGCAACCAGGTGAAGTATTTGGCTTACTGGGGCCAAATGGCGCGGGCAAAAGTACGGTGATTAAGATACTGACTACGCTCTTGCCACCCAGTTCAGGTCAGGCAACGATTGCGGGTTATGACGTCACCAAGCAGGCATCAACAGTCAGACGGCTGATTGGCTACGTTCCCCAAGCATTATCTGCTGATGGCAGCTTGACGGGCTATGAAAATCTGTTGATTTTTGCCAAACTGTACGACATTCCCCGCAGCCAACGAGAACACCACATCCGGGATGTCTTAGAGTTTATGGGTTTGCAGGATGCTGCTCATCGTCAAGTGCGGCAGTATTCTGGTGGCATGATCCGCAGACTGGAATTTGCTCAGTCTATCTTGCATCGACCACACGTTCTGTTCTTAGATGAGCCAACCGTGGGTTTAGATCCACTCGCCCGTGGTTCAGTCTGGGCATTGATGAAACAACTCCAGACAGATTACGGCACTACGATCATTTTGACAACGCATTTTTTAGACGAGGCGGACAGCTTATGCGATCGCGTCGCTATCATGCATGGTGGCAGTGTGATGGTGACAGGGACGCCTACCGATTTAAAAGCATCTTTAGACAAGAGTGATGCAACGTTAGAAGACGTGTTTATCCACCACACCGGCGATCAGTTAACTTCGGGAGTCAGTTATCGTGAAACTTCAAGAATCCGGCGCACCGCTCAACGGTTGGGTTGATGGGCAACCCGTCCGGCAGGGTAATTGGCTGTGGGCGATCGCCGAACTGGTGAGCAAAACCCTGGTGATTACAGAACTGGAAGTGCGGAAGCTGCGCCATGACCCCAGCGACCTGTTTCTGCGAGCCGTTCAACCTACACTGTGGTTGCTGATCTTTGGGCAGGTGTTCACCCGCATCCGAGGCATTCCCACAGGAAATCTGCGCTATCTGGACTTTATGACAGCCGGAATTCTGGCTCAGAGCGTCCTGTTTGTTGCAATTTTCAGCGGCGGGATGTCTATTATTTGGGAGCGAGATCTGGGGATTGTCCATAAATTCCTGGTCAGTCCCACACCCCGCGCTGCTATGGTGTTGGGGAAGGCTCTGGCATCCGGAGTGCGCAGCCTATCTCAGGTTCTCATTATTTATGTCCTGTCCCTGATTCTAGGCGTCAGGTTGAATCCCAATCCTCTGTCAATCGTGGGAGTGGTTTGGATTGTACTACTGGGAGCCGCCTGTTTTTCCATCTTCTCCCTGATCATTGCCTGTCTGGTGAGGTCACGGGAGCGCTTCAACGGCATGGGACAACTGATGACCATGCCCCTGTTTTTTGCCAGCAATGCCATCTATCCCATCTCCCTCATGCCTCCCTGGTTGCAGGTACTCTCTCACCTGAACCCTCTAACCTATGAGGTGGACGCGCTGCGCGGGGTGATGCTGGCAAACGGCCCCAGTCTCTATGGGTTCGGGCTGGACTGTGGGGTGCTTGTATTAGCAGTGGCGGTTCTGACGGTCATCTGTGCGCGACTGTATCCGCGAGTAGGGATGTAGAGATTTCCAAATAAAAAAATATCCAATCGTTGGGAAAGCTGTTCTTGAGCAGGGTCAGAAGAATTTGCTCCCCGTGTTAAATGCCTACCGTGTACACACAAGTCTTTCTCGCCCTCTAAATCCCCCTTTCTTGAATGCCCGTCAGGGCTTATTCGGGGAGACTTTGAACGGTTCGGTTCCCCCAGAGGGGGCAGTTCGGCGGTGGTTTGGCTAGATTCGCTCACTTGTGTGTACACCCTAGGTGTTAAATGCAGGAATTGGATAATTTATTTTTTGTAGTTCCCGTAAGGGAAGGCTTCTGTCTGTCTCCAACCGCGATCGCGGCAAACTGAGCGAAAGTAGAGGTAGGGCAAACTGCCTTTACATTCGTTATCTTGCAGTGATAGGGGACACGTCAGAATCAGATGGGATTGAAGAAACCGGCTCGGAAAAAAGCCTCCGAAAAATGTGCTGCCAATGTCATGGAAACCCTTCCTATGGTCATGCGCTTTATTCGGGCAGATATGCGGGCACGTAAGTTTACTGAACTATCGGTTCCCCAATTCCGGACACTGGCGTTTCTTGATCGCAATCCCGATGCTTCCCTATCTGAACTTGCCAAGCATCTGGGAGTCACCCTGGCCACCGCATCCGCCAACACCAAACTGTTGGTGCAACGTGATTTTGTCCACCGTTGTGACCATCCAAAAGAGCGGCGACGGGTTGTCCTGAACCTGACCAAAGCCGGGAAAGAGCATCTTCAGCGATCGCGGGCACAAACACAGGTTTACATTGCCGATCTGCTTAATTCTCTGACTGACGAGCAAATTTCCCAGATTGACGAAGGATTAATTCTGCTAAAGCAAGTGTTTGAGCAGATCTCTAGAATGGTTGCCAAATGAAGTTTTCTCTCCACCCCAAGAAGGAATGGTATTGAGTAGCATGACCGACGCTGTCCTTTTTGATCTAGATGGAACGCTGAGCGATCCCAAACCTGGTATTACCCGTTGTATTCAGTATGCACTCTCTGAACTTGGTCACCTACCACCGGATGCAGATGATTTGCACTGGTGTATTGGCCCTCCATTACAATGCAGTTTTTCGCGGCTACTAGAGACATCAGACGATAGAGTCCTCAATCAGGCACTTTCGCTGTATCGCAGTCGCTTTTCCAAGATTGGACTATTTGAAAACTCTCTTTACCCACAGATTCCCGAAGTCCTACAAGCTATTCGTTCTGCTGGCTATCAAACCTTTGTTGCGACCTCAAAACCATATGTTTATGCCGAGCGAATCATTAAACATTTCAATCTATTGTCACTATTTGAGCACGTTTATGGGAGTGAGCTTGACGGTACCCGTAGTGATAAAAGCAGCTTGATTCGCCACATCTTACAAACAGAGCAGTTGTCACCCATCGCTACTGTCATGGTTGGCGATCGAGAACACGACATAATCGGAGCTAAAAACAATAGTGTTTATTCGCTTGGAGTCACTTATGGCTATGGAACTGAGCAGGAACTAAAAGTACATGGTGCTGACTGGATTGCCAATTATCCAACTGATATTCCAACATTGATTGAAACCATCAAGCAGCATTAAAATGGTGTAGAAGACAGTTGAATTAACCGTTTAGGGAAAGTTTCCTCTAAAAACAGTGAGATTCCAGATGTTGAAATATCCAGCTTGAGTGAACTATTTAACATTGTTAACGATGCCCTAACAGCACCAAA
>CAZZWA010000436.1:0-5097 GCA_964657555.1 uncultured Microcoleus sp. | reverse complement strand
TTGAGGCTTCAGTAAGCCTGTCAGCAGTAATGCCGAACGTTGACTTTAAGGCCAAGCAAAGGCACGACGGAAGGCAACATCCTGTCACTCTGGCAATTGATGGAAATCAATCACAGATAAAGCCAGCAGATTTTCATACTCAAAAGGCAGGCGCACGTTGTGCAACCCAGCGTTGTCAGATCTCAGTAGGGTGGGTTAGGCGCTTCGCCGCAGGGCACTGAACTACAAGTCAGACGGTGTGTTAGCGTCAGCGTAACACACCCTACGATTTAAGAGTTAACCGACAAGCTGCTAGGGAACTAGAAAAGTCTCATTGTCGTACTAGCTATTGATTGCCAAAGTTGCAGTGGGTTGAGGCTTCAGCAGACCTGTCAGCAACGATGCTGGACGTTGACTGTAAGGCCAAGCAAAGGCATGACGAAAGGCGGCATCCTGACACGCTTGCAACTGCCTGAAATCAATCACATCCAGAGTCAGCAGATTTTCATACTCAAAAGGCAAGCGCACGTTATGCAACCCAGCATTATCAGTACAGATGGCAATATCTACCCCTGCCTCAAAGCAACGGTCAAACACCACCTTAAGTTGACGCATATCTTCTAAGGTACCTGTTTTTAGGTAAGTGGTAGGACATACTTCCAGACACTGGTGCCGTGCTGCCAATTCCCCTAAGAGTTCTGGATACTTCAGCGGAATCTGGATGCCATGACCGATTCGCTGTAGGTAGGGTAGCAGTTGGGGATAACACCCAGATGGAGTTTCATACAAGTGACCAGTAGTCTTAATGCCGAGGGATTGGGCATATTTGTACAGCCCTACAAATTCATCCAATCGCTCGGCTATTTGGGCATCTCCCCCTGCCATATCTACCGCGCAGACATACTCCTTTGTCTGCGCTGCTAGGTCAACAATCGCCTTATTAACCTCATAAGGCAACCGCGAGTGCATGCACAGAATTTGACTGGTCACAATCGGATACTCTGGCACCCGACTGGCTTCGCCGACAATCTGCACAATCTGCGCCATCAAATCAATCCGCGCTGAGACAGGCAAATCCTCGGGAGTCCGCAGATAGGGTGTATAGCGCAACTCCAAATAGGCCAGATTTTCAAAAATGTAGGCACCCCGAATTAGCCGATAGATAAAGTAGGGCAAAGTTTCTGCCGTTTGCACGCTTTCTACTAGCGTGTGCAGTTCCAAATACTCATCAAGAGTGTTGCGAGGCCGGGTGTAAAATTCCTCGAACTCTGGATACTCAGGAAAGCGGTGAGCCAGATCAGAACCTCTACGATGGAAATATCGCCAGAGAATACGAGGCACAACCGAACCGCCCAGATGGCGGTGTAGGTCAGCATATAAAGCCACAGGAACCTCTCAAGAACTTGGAACAGACAAATGTTGCCGATTATTAACCTTGTAAGTTGACACTAGTAGGGCCAACTGTACATAATTTTAGTTTGTGAAAACTCTAGCGACTCTAGGAAACCCTTGGCTAACGTAATTGTGATCGGTGCCCAGTGGGGCGATGAAGGTAAAGGTAAGATAACTGATTTACTCAGCAAGTCAGCAGACATTGTGGTACGTTACCAAGGGGGGGTCAACGCAGGGCACACCGTTGTTGTCCAAGATCAGACCTTTAAGCTGCACCTGATTCCCTCTGGAATTTTGTACCCCGAGACTGAGTGCATCATTGGTTGCGGAACTGTCATCGATCCACAGATTCTGATTGAAGAACTGGATCAGTTAGAGGCTTTGAACATTTCCACCCGCAATCTGCTGATCTCCCAAACGGCTCACGTAACGATGCCTTATCACAGGTTAATTGACCAAGCTTCGGAAGAGCGTCGGGGTAGCCATAAAATTGGTACTACGGGACGTGGCATTGGCCCGACCTACGCAGACAAGTCAGAGCGAACTGGAATTCGGATACTAGACTTGATGGATCAAGAGGGATTGCAAAAGCAGCTACAATGGACAATTGATTATAAAAATGTCATTCTAGAGAAGCTGTACAGTTTGCCACCCCTAAATGCCGGAGAGGTGATTGACCAGTACCTGGAATATGCTGAGCGGTTGCGACCCCATGTCGTGGACAGTTCCCTTAAAATATACAACGCTATTCAACAGCGGCGCAATATCTTGTTTGAAGGGGCACAAGGCACACTTCTAGACTTGGATCACGGCACCTACCCTTACGTTACCAGTTCTAACCCCGTCGCTGGTGGGGCTTGTGTAGGCACTGGGGTAGGGCCGACAATGATTGACCGCGTGATTGGAGTGGCCAAAGCTTACACGACACGGGTGGGAGAAGGGCCATTTCCTACAGAACTGGACGGTCAGATTGGTGAGTTGTTGGGCGATCGCGGTGCGGAGTTTGGCACCACGACAGGTCGTAAGCGCCGCTGCGGCTGGTTCGACGCTGTGATTGGTCGCTACGCCGTCCGCATTAATGGACTTGACTGTCTCGCCATCACTAAACTTGATGTCTTAGACGACTTAGAGGAAATTCAAGTCTGTGTTGCCTATGATATCGATGGTCACAGATGCCATGACTTTCCCAACAGCGCCCGCCAGTTTGCCCGTTGTCAACCCATCTACAAAACCCTGCCGGGATGGAAACAATCCACTGCTCACTGCCGGACTCTGGAAGACTTACCCAAGCAGGCGCTGGATTATCTCAAATTCCTCGCAGAGTTGATGGAAGTCCCGATCGCGATTGTCTCCCTCGGTGCTAGCCGTGACCAGACTATTATCGTAGAAGACCCAATCCACGGCCCCAAACGAGCACTATTGGATGCCAACGGAACGCCGGTAACTGCTGCACCTTGATGTAAAAAAGCACAATAGTAATGAAAGACAAGGGGATCAGGGGAAAACAGAACAGAGACAGACTTAACAAACTAAGATTGGACTACTCCCTTCTTCTCTATCTCCTTGTCCTTCCCCCCTAACCACGTAGGGGCTTGTTTAATTTTGATAAAGTTTATTTGATTGCAGGAATCACAACATGGAACTCACAGTCGAATCTCAAAAGCGAACAGAAGGAAGCAAACCAAAAGCCCTTCGTCGAGCTGGCTTAATCCCAGCCGTTTTATACGGTCATAATAAGGCTGAATCAATTGCGCTGACAGTCAATGCGAAAGCTGCTGAAATCTTACTTAGAGATGCCTCAGTCAATAATACCCTAATCGATCTCAAGATTACTGACATTCCTTGGAGCGGTAAAGCACTGCTAAGGGAAGTGCAAAGCCATCCCTGGAAACGCTTTCCCTATCACCTGAGCTTTTTTGCTGTTGCGTCTCAAGACACGCTCACCATCGAAGTTCCTCTGCATTACGTGGGAGAAGCTGCTGGTGTCAAGCTTGAGGGCGGCATGCTGGATACTGTGTTCAACTCACTCCAGGTTCAGTGTGCACCTAACAACATCCCAGAGGCGATTGAAATTAATGTCTCCGATCTACAGGTAGGAGGTAGCCTCCACATTCACGAAATCGTTTTGCCTCCAGGCGTTACAGCTTTGAGTGAACCAGGGCAAGTGGTTGTGAGCGTGCTGCCTCCGCAAGGCAGCGCTGAAGAGACACAAGCAGAAACAGCGTAGACAAGCAGCACGTCAATCAATTTGGGATTCTGGATTAACTTTTAGGGCTGCTGTAAATCAGCCCAGAGTTTCGACTTTTGCTTGTATCTTTGGAAAGGCAATTATTGATCATGAGTTTGAGTGGAAGTTAGGGACAAAGCCCCGTCACCTTGTAGATGGGGCGGTTTACTTACCTTTGCCTTTTGCCTTTTACCATTAGCCGTGACAAGAGCTGAAACTAGCATAGTGCAGCCTCAGGCAACGGCAGCATTCAGAAACGAGCAACGGCAGCAAGAAGTGGCGCGGGTACAACCTGAGAATTACGATCTCAGTCGCTATCCAGTGACAGATAGCAACGAAAGCTACTGGCGCAACCAACTGTGGACAACCGCAGTAGTGGAACCCATGGAAGATTACGTTGACAGTGCATTGCGTGCCATACTTTCTCTTACAGTCAGCACTGGCTTGTCCGAATCCCAGACGCGGACTGTTCAGATGGCGATGCAGGTAGGAACGCAACTGTATCTGAGCAATTCTGCAATCTATGCAGGAGTGGGAGAGCAATTTCTTCAGACTATTAAATTGAGTAGCAATCCGCAGTGGGTGGCCATGGCACTGTCAGGATTGGCAAAAGGGGGGATGGCTCCAGATAAGTTACAGCAACAGGAACTTAAAGTCAAAAAGCGTTTTCCCGACTGGTCACAGAATGTCTTCTTATACACAACATTACAGAATGTAACGGAGTTATTAACTCCTTCCTCCTTTCCTCCCTTAAAAGATTTACTAAACTGGACAGTTGCTCCTAACCAACCGCATCTTTACGTGTTGTGCTCCTCTGATGGCTGGGTGCTGTGTCGAGCTGTGCTTAAAGACAGGAATGGTCAGTTTGTCCGTCAGGATCATGAACTATGGTCTGCGCTGTTGCTGCGGCAGTCAATTAACGGTTTAGCCTGGAATTTTTTCCGAGGACAAACGCCTCAAGGAAT
This sequence comes from uncultured Microcoleus sp., assembly GCA_964657555.1. Classification (GTDB taxonomy): domain Bacteria; phylum Cyanobacteriota; class Cyanobacteriia; order Cyanobacteriales; family FACHB-T130; genus CAZZWA01. The sequence goes on along the minus strand of CAZZWA010000436.1, from coordinate 534 downwards.
TCAGCGGATCGAGGGCGTCACGCCTCCAGATGAGCAGTCTTTTAGAGCTTACGGTCAATTCCCTCTGGTCAACCTGTTTTTGCCCTTTGAACCGGGAATTAAAGAGTTCTTTCCAGGAAAGAAGATAGACTCTCTCGAAGCTTACCGCACCCTTTTGCCTCCCTCTTGGCGTAACTATTTCCCGATTCAGCAAAGTTATTGGGCGGGAAAGATTGGGCGATCGCTCTTACGTATCCACGGCAGTGGTGAAGCCACAAATTTCTTTGGCGGCAAAGGACGGCATCCAGATAGCACTAACTGGAATCCTAGTATCGGCTGTCTTTCAGCCTTGGAACTATATGATCAGTTTGGGGCTTTACAGCAAGCCGATATGCCCAAAATTCTCAATGCCTTATCTACCGCTGCCGGAAGTGAGAATTTTTCTGGCTATATGATTTTGATAGAAGTGCCAAGTGCCCAAACACAGACAATTTCAATAGCAGATATTGAGGCGTTGATTGGTACGAGATAGAAAAAGTCGAGCAATATCTCAAG
>CAZZWA010000435.1:0-5114 GCA_964657555.1 uncultured Microcoleus sp. | reverse complement strand
GTAATGGGCTTTAGCTTAGATCGCAAAGATGGCGATCGCTCTGTTTCACTTTCGGGTTGGTCTGTAGATAGTCATGTAACCAGCTACAGGTGTGCCAGAGCAAATCGTCCAGATCCAAATTCCACAGAATCACAGTACCGTCATTACTGGCTGAGGCCAGAATCTTACCATCGGGGCTAAATTTAGCACTGGTAACGCGACCGGAGTGCCCTTCCAGGTTTTTGATCAACGTGTCGTCAAGCCGCCAAAGTTGTACCCGATTATCCCAACTCGTCGTCGCCAAAACCTGACCATCGGGACTGAAATTGACCCTGGCTACGCTGTCCGTAGGCCCTTTGAGAGTTTTCTCAGGGCGGCTAGAAAACTCTAGTTCTAGCCCCAAGCGATGCCACAGTTTTACTGTATTGTCATAGCTAGCTGATGCTAGCAGCGACCCATCTGAGCTGAAATTGACATCTAAAACCCAATTGCTATGGTCTTTAAGAGTTTGTAGAAGCGTTGCTTGCGTGTCTGTCCTTTGACCCAGATGCCAGAGTTTCACAGTCTTGTCATCACTGGCAGAGGCCAGCAAACTGCCATCAGGACTAAAAGCGACGGCGTTAACGCGATCGCCATGACCAGTCAATGTCTGAATTAACATGCCGGTACGACTCCAAAGTTTCACCGTTTTGTCTCGACTTGCAGTGGCAATCATCTGACCATCGGGCGAGAATTTGACATCCAAAACCCAATCATGATGACCGATTAAAGTGTCAATTAACTCGCCAGTGCGACTCCAGAGTTTTACTGTCCGATCCCGACTTGCAGTAGCTATCATCTGTCCATCGGGTGAGAAACTCACCTTCTCAACCCGTTCTGCGTGCCCTTTAAGAGTAGAGTCAAGCGCGAACAGTGGAGAATCAAGAGTGGGTGGAAATAGTTGTTCACTACTCGCGTTTCCCTGTAAAGGTGCAGTTTTGACCCTCAGTGTGCGCTTCCAGAGTTTGAGTGTTCTGTCCTTACTAATGGAGGCAAGTATCTGACCATCAGGAGAGAAGCTAACATCGACAACCCCATCCTGATGCCCTCTCAAAACTGTGCGTGACGGGTTGCTCAGTTGCCACAGTTTAACAGTTTTGTCGTAACTTGCTGACAGCAGTGTTTTGCCATCCGGACTAAAGGCGACACTAGTAACCCCATCGCTATGACCTGACAAAGTTTTCATTAACTTGCCAGTGCGACTCCAGAGTTTGACTGTATTGTCTTGACTGGCAGAGGCCATTTCACCGTTGGGGCTAAAACTCACGCCAAAAACCCAGCTTTGGTGTCCCTGGAGCGTTTGAAGTAGCTTGCCCGTGCGATTCCAGAGCTTCACTGTTTTGTCATCACTGGCTGAGGCAATCGTCTGGCTATCAGGACTGAAACTGACATAGTTAACTTTGTGGCTATGGCCATTGAGGGTTGCTAGCAGATTGCCCGTGCGATCCCAGAGCTTCACTGTTTTGTCATCACTGGCTGAGGCAATCATCTGGCCATCGGGGGAGAAACTTACCCAAGTGACTCCTCCTTGATGGCCTCTCAAAGTTGTGATTAATTTGCCTTCAACCGTCCACAGTCTGACTGTACCATCCTGACTTGCAGAAGCCAGCTGGTTGCCATCAGGGGAGAAACTCACGCTAAAAACATGAGCTTTATGGCCTTTGAGAACTCTTAAGAGCTGCCCATCAGTGCGCCAGAGTCTCACAGTTTTGTCCCAGGAAGTAGAGGCGATTGTCTGTCCATCAGGACTGAAACTGGAACTCGTGACGCTATCTTCATGGCCTCTCAGAACGGCCAAGTTTTTCCCGTCAGTGCGCCAGAGTCTCACAGTTTTGTCTCTGCTACTGGAAGCTAAAATTTGACCATCTGGGCTAAAACAGACATGCCAGACCACATCAGTATGGCCTTCCAAGCTATTACGCTCTTTTTCGCCGTAAACTGACTGCTCTAGGGTTGTCACAACCATTGCCTGGGTATCTGGTTCTACCCCAGATGCCTGCTTCATCAGCCGCGCTGCTTTGAGACTTTCTATCATTGCATCAAAGTGTTTATGCGAGACAAATAGCGCTTCTGAAGATGCACTCATCGCCTTCAAATAGGCGTTAGTTTCAGCATCCGTAGCCCGTTTTCTCAGAGCTTCGGCTCGCCACGCAAATCCAATGGCGGCAACTGCCAGGATAGCCATTACAATACCAACACTCACCGAAAGTAGTTTTGAAGAACGCACCCGCCTCAGCTCCAGTTCTCTGGCGGCGATCTGTGCTTCTACATTTACTTGAGCCCGCCATTCGTATGCATCACGAATTGGCCCGACCAGATAATCGTGAACTAGCTGGTATCGGTTTTCTGGCTCTTGCAGTACCCGCAACACTAGACCAGAACCCACCAAAATTTTTAAGATTAAGTCTAATTTGTTATTTGTCCTTTGTCCATCGTCACTTGTTATTTGTCCGTCGCTAACGGTGAATGAATCTTGAGCGATCGCTAATAACTCTGGCTTCGTCCTTAAGGGACGGGTGCCTCGTTCATTTGTTAACGAGAACAAGACTGCCCAGACAGCATCTTCGTTCTGGATGCCACAATCGGCAATCACATCTTGGAGAGAGCGCTTAACCAATTCTGCTAAAGGGTCAGAACCTAGATGCCGATACTGTTCTAAAGTATTGATATATTCGGCTTGCAGTTGAGCACCCACCACCTGCAACTCGATCAGTCGCACGGCTCCTCCCTCTCTAGCTAAATCCAGTACGAATTGTGAAATCAGCGCTGGTTCTAGATAAAATTGGGAGCGTTCTGTTAAGCTGTGGATGACCGATGTCGCCTCTTCTGGAGAAAGATCCTGTAGATAGTAGCGAATCTTGTTATCTAAAATATTGTTATTGATAGCATCCAGATAGCAAGAGCGATCGCACTCTAACAAATAATGTAAGTAATCTTCTCGCAGTGACAGGATGATTTTTACAAACGGCAGATTTAGACAGTCGCGAAAAAAATCATAGAATTGTTGTCGCTCTGCTGGAGCAGTGCAAGCAAAAAAGAATTCTTCAAACTGGTCAAAAATTAGCACTGTTAGCAGATTGCGCTCGGCATTTTGCCGCAGCAGGTCGAGGATTTTTCGGATTTTAAGTTCCGCATGATTAGGTTGATTGTCACAAGCAATAGCCTCTGGCTTTTGGTTTGTATGTTCGATGGAGTTCTGACTCTGACCAATTTCCTCCAATCCTATATCGTTTAGAGCTTCGGCCAAACATCTCTCTAATTCCTCTATCCAATCTGTATAAAGTTGCTGCACAACGGGCAACGCCTGCTTCGCTCCCAGAATGCTAGACTTAAGAACTGGGACTAACCCCGCATTAATTAGAGAACTTTTGCCGACCCCAGAAGCTCCATGAATCACCGTCAGTTTATAGTCATTGCGACTCAGTCGCTCAATCAGGCAATTGACATCTTTAAAGCGCCCAGCTGCTGCCATCTCAGTGCTGAGTCCTGTGTTTGGTGCTGAGGATCTAGAGACTACTGAGAAAGAAGCAGAACCACTAACTACTGGTCGATGGGGCTGCAATGAACCAGCACCCAAAAAAGTACAGAACCCATACTGCTGCTTAATCGAACGTTGTTCTTGTTTAAGTTGAAAGGCTGGCAAATAATGACCGAGATCGAAGTAGAGCGATCGCAGTTCCTCTAATATTTCAAGGTAGAGTTGGGGACTTACCTGGGATTTAACTCTCCCAGCTTGTGGTTGAGTGACCTCTCTGGCGAGTTCAAGATGAGCCAGAGCCTCTTCCACCAACCCTATACTGCGCTCGCTTGCTGCCAAAACTAGCAGATATGAGCCTTGATATTGAGGTTCTTGCGCTGAGAACTCATCTAAAGTCGTAAGAGCCATATTGGCTAAAGTGCGGGCTTCCCGCCATTTGCCTTCCTGCTTGGCAACTTCAGCTAAAAAGCCGTAGGCTTGAGCTAGTCGAACGGGATTGTCGTAGGTGTGAGACTGCGCCAGGGATTTCTCAGCCAGAGTTTGTAAATCTGCCCACGCTGCCAGACGTCGCAGTACCTCACCTAGCTGGTTAATCACTTGATTCGCTAAGTCTGGACGCCCTTGCGCCTCAAATGCCTCAACTCCTTGCTGGAAGTAATCTCTAGCTGACATCCAATGTCCAAAACTTGCTGCTGGTTGTATATCTGCCTTACGGCAATCACACAACCCAATATGAAACAGCAGTATCCCCGCTCTCAATTTGGGATTTTGGCTTTGCCCTTGACTAAGGGAGGGTAAGGGAAGGTTGGATTTTTGATTTTCCTTCTCTACTTCCTGCTCCCAAAAGGCAAGACTCTGTTGATAATAGGCTAAAGCAGAATCTATCTGGTCGCTGGTATAGGCATCACGACCCAGAATAAATTGCCAAGTCGCAATCAGCGATGGTTCTAAAACGATGCCTCTGGTTTGCAAGTCCCTCCGAGCAAACTCAAGTTCCTGACGTCCGCGACAACCGGGTGCTAAATCCAGAGTGTGGTTGGGTAGAAACTGACCAACACCAGCATCCAAAACGCTTGTCCACAGATCTATGGCGGTTTGATGCCACAAAGAGATCAACTCGGCGGTGCTCAGTTCCAATTTAATTGAAGTGGCAGCCCAACTTTTAAAATCAGGTGCAAACCGAGATATGCGTGCTAGCACCTCGTCTGTCACCCACAAGACTAGGGGGAAGGGTAGCCTTTTGCGAAACTCGTCCCTAACCTGGTTGGTAGAAATGAGCACTTGGTCAAGCGCTGTGACTGACTCCAATCCGAATACAATTAATACTTGGCAGGTTGTCTCTTGACTGATCGCACTAAGGGTGGTGCTAAACAGGGTTTTGACAGACTGAGGCAGAACTAGCTCTGTGAGATGGAGTTGGCAAAGTTCTTTTAGCCGATACCGCATCTGCTCCTGCAAGGCCACATAGTTGCAGCGCACTAAAATTAGGGCAAAATGCCCTTCAGAGAAAGTAATGGCTCTAGATAGGGTTGAGAGCGATCGCTCATTAGATATAGCTACTTTTTCTGGTTGGTTTGACTCTGTCATTGCCGAATATTTTCTACTGTCTTGGTATGTA
>CAZZWA010000434.1:0-5123 GCA_964657555.1 uncultured Microcoleus sp. | reverse complement strand
TTCCTAAGCTGCAACAGTACGTACCCTGTTTATAACTCATTTAGGATTGCTATAGTTGCCAACATGCGTTCAGCTAGTTTGTCTGGCACTTCTTGCAGATGGTCGAACTGCCAGTGGAAAAAGCCGACACCCATCGTGAGCGATCGCAACTCGACAATAAAGTCGTGCATTTCCGCTTGGGGTAAATAAGCTGCAACACAATCCCAACCAGGCCAATCAGATTTACCTTCGTAGCCAAGAATCTGCCCGCGACGACCACTCACTAACTGGAGTACTTTGGATGTAAACTCTGCTGGTGCGCACACCTGAATTGAGGCAATCGGTTCTAGCAGGGTTGGTTCGCACTGGGGCATCCCGGTTTGCATGGCCAGTCGCGCCGCTTGCTTAAAAGCTTGTTCCGAACTATCTACAGAGTGGTAAGAACCATTAGTCAGCGTTATGGCCACATCGACAACTGGGAACCCTAGGGGGCCATGTCCTATATACTCCCGTACACCCATTTCTACACCTGGTATATACTGCTTGGGCACCACTCCGCCCACAATAGTCTGCTTGAAGCTGAAGCCTTCGCCACGCGGCAGTGGTTTAATATCGAGATAGACATCACCAAATTGGCCGTGTCCGCCAGATTGGTGCTTGTAGCGCCCATGTACTGACGAAACGGCTTTGCGGATAGTTTCTTTGTAGGGCACTTGCGGCAGGTGAGTTGCCATCGGCAGGTTATACTTGCGCCGCAGCCTGTCTAATGCCACTTGTAAATGAATCTCACCCTGGCCCCAAAGGATAATTTCATGGGTGTCCCCGTGTTGCTCCCAAGCGAGGGACGGATCTTCTTCCAACAGCTTAGTCAGAGCACCACTCAGTTTAACTTCATCATTGCGCTTCTGAGGCGCGATCGCCAAAGCAAAAACTGGTGCCACCTGCTCAGCTTTGGGCAGTTCTGAGGCCAACGCCGCAGCCGTCGTGAGAGTATCCCCAGTTTTAATCCCTTCCAGACGCCCTAACACCACAATTTCACCAGCTGGCGCTTCTGTTACACTCTGCTGTTGCTGACCCAACATCTGGTATAGACCACCAGTTCGCACGCCATTGAGGACAATGCCATCTGTCAACGTACCTTGCCAAACCCTTACTAGGGAAAGCTTGCCGCCTTGAGGAGTGTAATAGGTTTTGATCACTTGTGCTAGGGGGGCATCTGCATGCAGGATAATCCCCCGGCGTTCGGCAGTCGTGGCTGGTTCGGGAGCCTCCCGTAATAACGCTTCTAGTAGCGGTCTCACCCCATAATCTTGCTCGGCAACACCGATAAACACGGGCACAATCAAATCTGCCCCTAACTCCATTTTCAAGTCTTGAATAATTTCCTCTTGGGGTGGCTCAATTTCTTCTAGCAGTTCTTCTAGCAGGTGATCGTCAAAATTGGCCAATGCCTCTAGCATTTCTGTCCGTGCGGCTTGCTCTTGCTCTTTTAGAGATTCTGGCAACGGCACCGGATCGGCTGGGGCACCAGGATGATAATGATAAGCTTGCTCGGTTACGAGATCGATAAAACCAGTCAAGTTTTCCCCTTGACCGATGGGATACTGGTGAGGGACAAGGGGACGGCTGGAAACGGTCTTAAGGGAGTGCAACACATCCATAAAGGAGTTGTTCGACCGATCCATTTTATTAATAAAGACTAAGTGGGGGATTTCCCAGTCGTCCAAAAACTTAAATAGAGGAGCGAGAGTCAGAACACGTTCGCTGCCCGGTTCACAAACGACAATTGCCGCATCGACGCCAAGCAGGGCATTGTAGGTTTCTTGGGCAAACTCAACGGAACCAGGGCAATCCACAAAGGTAAAGCGCACACCGCTATACTCCGTGCTGGCCGTTGAGATTTCCACACTCATCTGCCGATCGCGCGCCTCAGTGGCACTATCGCCTATGGTATTGCCGTCTGACACCCGGCCTTTGCGAGAAATTGCGCCTGTGACCAACAAAAAACTTTCTAGCAATGTTGTTTTGCCACTTAGATAGGAACCAACAATTGCTACATTACGCCTGCCTGAAATGACTTTTTCTTTCATAAGTCACCTATTAAGATAGAAATGATTTAAACACTCTGACGCACTGGCGATTTGTTCGCACTCCACTCTGCCGGTGCTGCTCGCGGTAATAGTGAGATGGCTTTAGATCTCTATGAATGTGAGATTAACTCTTTCTGATGTCAATGAAATAACAATTGCAATCTCTTTTAATGCAAAACCCGCAAAAAATTAAGTAAGATTTTCCTGTATTACTAACTTGTAAGTTTTATGAAAAAAAGCAACGGAAGTCAAAGCATTGGTCAACAGCGTCGCCAAAGTCTGTCTCTTTGTTTCTATCTTTCTCGCTCGTTATCCAAGGGGATATGGGGAAGGTTAGAGAATAGAGCTAAATTCTCCTATGCCCCTTTGTCCCTCTGCACCTCTGCACTATTGCTTGCCACTAGCATCCCGTCAGTAGCAGTTCAACTGCAAACAAAGACGTTAATAGCCCAAGCGCAAAACAGTAGTAAAACAGCAGAAACCTGGATTAATCAGGGACTACAGCTGATTCAGCAGGGGAAATTATCGGAAGCGATCGCGGCATTCCGGCAAGCAGCCCAGATAGACCCTAACATGGCATCTGCCCATTACAATTTGGGACTTGCCCTGCGGCAACAAGGGCAATTACAGCCAGCAGCTAATGCATTTTACAAGGCGACGCAGGCCGATCCGAACTTTGCCTTAGCCTATGCCAATTTAGGAGCAGCCTTATTAGAAGGCAATAACTTACAGCAGGCGAGGGATTATCTAGGGCGGGCACTGGAACTAGAACCCAACTTGGGAGTCGCCCATTATAACTTCGGTTTGGTCATGGAACAGCAGCAGGATTGGGAAAGCGCGATCACATCTTTGAAGAGAGCTATGCAGTATAGCCCCAATGCACCGGAGCCGGCTTACCATTTGGGGTTAGTCTATCTGCATCAAGGTAAGATTGATGAGGCCAAGAAGTCGTTACTGCAATCAATTCAAATCAGCCCTAGGTATCCAGAGGCTCACTACAACTTGGGTTCAATCTTAATGAAACAGGGAGACTTAAATGGAGCCTTGGACGCATTTCGTAAAGCAGCTGAGGCTGATTCTAACTACGCCAATGCCTACTATGCAGCTGGCGTGGTGTTTATGCGCCAAGGCAAGTATGCTGACGCCCAACAAGTTCTGAAATACGCTAAAGACCTCTATACCAAGCAAGGCAATACTCCATGGGCTGCTAAGACAGATCGGCTGTTGCAGCGATCGCGCAACTTTAGTTCCCAGTCTCCTTAAGCTTACCGAGACTTTAGTAACATACCCGTTTACTTGTGTAGTACCCCGGATGATAAACCCGTTGTCCAACCAGTGGGAACCTTCGAGTATAGTACCCGCGATGATAGACTCATCTGTACACACAGTGCTGCAAGGCAATTTGCCCAGAAGACGACATTGGCAATAGTTCAGAGCGAAGGGATGGAGGTTGTGCAGTCATCTCAACCACTTTCGAGTTATTTTCAACTTGATCTGTACTTGCTGCGATCGCAGGAGTTACCATACCTGTAGTCAAAACTGTTGTTGATAAAGCAATTCCTGAGAAGAATAATGTTTTGCTCATCTGATAATTCCTTAAATTCAATACAGCTTAAGGTGATTCAGAATGAAACAGAATTTACTTTTCTCCTGACTAATTCTTCAGTTTAATGAAATTAAACACGTGATGCGAGCGGCTGTTCAACACTTAAATTGCATACTCGTTGGGATTGGTCGTAGATAACGCAAAAGCTCAACCTGTTATCCGTTATTCCAAATCCACTGTGACAACCCCCTTTTCTATTTGTAGAGACGTTCCGCCGGAACGTCTCTACAAGGTTGTGCGGAAAAAGGAGATATCAAACCCGGATGTTGGTATTACATCCCAGGCACTAATTCTACCTTGACCCAACCGGGTTGCCGCTTGTCAAAGGCTTTGTAAGCATCAAGAACTGAAGTTAGGGGTTCAACCTGTGTAAGAATTTGCGTTGGCTCGACTTGGCCACTGCGAACCAGATCGACGAGTGTAGGAATGTATTTGCGATGGTTGCAATTTCCCATATTAATCGTCAGGTTTTTGTTCATCGCCATACCAATAGGGAAGAAGCGGTGCGTCGGTGGATAAACCCCGATAATTGACAGAGTTCCTGCCTTTGCCAAAGCCTTAACAGCCCAAGTTAAAGCCTGAGATGGTGCATCACCAGGATACCAGTTGCCCCCTTGGGGGTTGGTTTCGGGGGCAATTTGTTGCAATTCCTGCTGAAACTGCGGCGCTTGTTCCTCTGCCTGTTGAGCAGCAGGGCCACTATGGGGGCGGGTAGCGTCAACACCAACAGCATCAATGGCCCGCTCCACGCCGATCCCGCCTGTAAGTTGCTGGATAATCTCTATGGGATCTTCGGCATTAAAGTCGATGACCTCTGCTCCCTGAGATCGAGCCATTTCCAGACGTGAAGGAATAGTGTCAACCGCCAGAATCCGACCAGCACCAAGAAGCTGAGCGCTGGCGATCGCAAATTGACCCACTGGACCACAGCCAAAGACGGCCACTGTGTCACCCGGCTCAATCTCAGCTATATCAGCGCCGAAGTAGGCAGTGGGAAAAATGTCAGATAGGAGGATTGCTTGGTCGTCATCTACCTCTCGTGGCAGCTTCACCAGACCAGCATTAGCGTAAGGAATACGGGCGAATTCAGCTTGCAAACCTTGAAACGGACCAGTTAGTTCTGGCCCCCCAAAGAAGGCTGTTCCTGCTTGTGCCCCGTTTGGGTTGGCATTGTCGCACTGGGAGTGGTAACCTGCCCGACAGTAGGAACAATACCCGCAGGCAATGGTAGAGGGAATAACTACTCGATCCCCAATTCTCAGATTGCGAACGTTAGGCCCAATTTCCTCTACGACACCAACCCCTTCATGACCCAGGATGGTTCCCGGCTTCATTCCCAAAAATGTGCCCCGGATCATGTGTAAGTCAGTGCCACAGATGGCACTAGCGGTCAGACGCACAATCGCATCATTGGGATCTTGAATTTTCGGTTCGGGAACTTCATCCAG
>CAZZWA010000433.1:3387-5129 GCA_964657555.1 uncultured Microcoleus sp. | reverse complement strand
GGTTGGGAGGGGTGTACTTCACTACAGTTGCAATCCGCTATGTAATCTGCGCTTCAGTGATTTTTCGATTGTTTGCTTTCTAATATCGTACTTATACTGTTGGTCAGTAGGCGACTTAATGCCAATACTTTTGTCAGTAAGTAAGTGCGCGTTATTGAGTATAATATTTAACATCATAAATTGTGAAGCCGTGAGAGAGGTGATCGCGAATAACACCTAGTCAGAAGTCTGCACAATTCGTAGTTGACAGTAGCATCTCAGTTTTGCAAAAAAAATTTATGAGAACATCCGGAATACTGCAACTTCATTTAGTAGATTAATTTACTCCTTCAGAAGGGAGATCTACCCTATTAGTCTTCATCCCATCTATGTAGTCGAACTTTTCTGTAAACAAAATTGGCTCTCTTGTCATTCGTTGATCTAGATCACAAAAAAGCATAAGTAAAATCACATACTTGCTGAGTGATGAATCACCTAATGATGACTGCATAAGCAGAATGATAAATGTATGAGATGGGTGTAAACACCAGCGTAATTCCTCGGAAAGGTTAGCTATGACGCCGTCTACTTCTTCCCAAGACTGTTTCGTGCCATCTTTAGTATTTGAGATAGCAGCTCGAATTGCTAATTCTCGCCAAGTTACAGCAGCAGATCGATATATGCTGAGCAAAGTGTTCCTAGAAAAATCACTAAGTGAAGAGGAACACCGCATGATTGACCGTACCTATCGTGCCGTTCGTCTAGGACGTATTCAGATGGTATCAGGAAACCCTGAGACCTGCAATATCAACAATGCTCTACATGGGAAAGTCGCTCCAGCATCCTCGTTAATGAGGAATAGTTGAGAGTGATACTTCTGTTGGATTGTGAAAAGCGATCGCCCGTAAGCATTAACTCATAGATCTAATCTGCCCTTGAGCTGCATTAACTAAATGTATCTGGAGACTGTTGATTTAGATACAAACAAGGATTAGCCATCTGTCTAGAGTTGACGGGGTAGAGAGAAACAGCCTCTTAACATCTTCTTTACGGGATGCACCTGGGGAATCAGGCTAACCTGAAAAGAATAGAGACTGTCTCTTAATATCTTCTTTACGGGATGCACTGGGGGGATCGGGCTAACCTGAAAGAAATAGAGATTGTTCATTGCAGAGTTAGACATTGAATTTTATGGCACTACAGAGCTTTGGTGTAATTGGTTTAGCAGTCATGGGCGAGAACTTAGCCCTGAACGTAGAGCGCAATGGGTTCCCCATCTCCGTGTACAATCGTACTCGCGAAAAAACTGACAACTTTATGGCCGAGCGGGCAAAAGGCAGGAATGTCAAAGCCGCCTACACAATTGAAGAATTTGTCAAATCCCTAGAGCGCCCTCGCAAAATCCTGATCATGGTGAAAGCTGGTAAGCCAGTGGATGCGGTGATTGAGGAACTCAAACCCTTTCTAGAAGAGGGTGATATTCTCATTGATGGCGGTAACTCCCTGTTTGAGGATACCGAGCGCCGCACCCGTGAATTAGAACCCACAGGGTTGAGATTTATCGGTATGGGCGTCAGTGGCGGTGAAGAAGGCGCACTCAATGGCCCTAGCTTGATGCCAGGGGGCACAAAAAGCTCTTACGAGTACCTGTCGCCAATTTTCACCAAGATTGCGGCTCAGGTAGATGATGGCCCCTGCGTTACTTACATTGGCCCTGGTGGTGCTGGTCACTACGTCAAGATGGTACACAACGGTATTGAGTA
>CAZZWA010000433.1:2229-3287 GCA_964657555.1 uncultured Microcoleus sp. | reverse complement strand
TTTGTAAATAAGGTTCGGGATGCCTTGTATTGCTCAAAAATCTGCTCCTACGCTCAAGGGATGGCGTTGTTAGGTGCAGCATCGAAAGCATATAATTACAACCTCGACCTAGGTGAATCTGCCCGCATTTGGAAAGGGGGCTGTATTATCCGGGCTGGATTCTTGAACAAGATTAAATCCGCGTTCAAAGAAAATCCAGAGTTACCTAACCTGCTGCTGGCTCCTGAGTTTAAGCAAACAATTCTAGATAGACAGACTGCATGGCGGGAAGTCCTGGCAACAGCAGCAACGGTAGGTATTCCAGTCCCAGCTTTTAGTGCGTCTTTGGATTACTTTGACAGCTACCGACGCGATCGCTTGCCACAAAATCTCACCCAAGCTCAGCGCGACTTCTTTGGTGCTCATACCTATGAGCGCACTGATAAGCCAGGAGTCTTCCACACCGAATGGGCTCCGATCGCGGAAGCGTCTGTGCACACTTCAACACCTGAACCACAACAAGCCCAAGAACCAGCTACTGCTGTGAAAACTTCTAGAAGCTAGATTATAGCCTCTAATCGAGACAACAGAAATAGGGATAAGGCAATGTCTTATCCCTATTTTGTTTTGGCATATTTAATAAGTTTTTTACTTGTCGCCCGTAGATTCACTCTAAAAGCTTGACGGGGCAGGCATTTGAAGCCTGTCATGATCCAAAACTGCCCGAATAGTGGTCATGCTCGAACTAATAGATATTGAGCATTACCCAGCACTTCACCCGCGCCACTCTCAAAATGCTGCATACAGAGCAGCAAATATAGTCTCCACATCCGCCGAAACTTACTATAGCTCATACCATAGCTAAGTCCTTGAATCTGGGATTGATTGTCATCAAAGTTTTTGAGCCAGACTCTTAGTGTCTGTGCATAGTTGGTACCATTGATATACCACTGGCTAATAGTTTTGAGATCTCGATTGATCTGTGGCAGCACATCACAATTCCACACCCGCATGTTAGGAAAAATGTATTGATTGATGAACGGATGGGTAATATTGCAGGGCAGTTGGGTGCTGATAAT
>CAZZWA010000433.1:0-2129 GCA_964657555.1 uncultured Microcoleus sp. | reverse complement strand
TGCGCCTGCGGTGGTGAGGATGGTATTGAAAGCGATCGCCGCACGGGTAAAAATGGAATGAGTTGAATGTGAAGTAGTTACATTTCTCCCTAGAAGTATCTGCTTGTGGGAGGCTTGTGAATTATTAGCAAAACTCATAGGTGCATTCCCAAATGATTACGAAATTGACTTCCCATTGAGCAATTGAAAAAAGCATCTCTCCCCCAAAAGAGCTGCTGGAAGCTGAACTACTATATCTGCCATCCGAGGAAATAGTAACCGTTACGGTTTAGTGAGTTGTTCTGGGATCAGGGGCGATCTCCACACTTTGAGTCTAGACCCTTATTTTGTCATCAAAATGATTTACTTTAATAATACTTCGGTACGCATCATATCACCACCTTTGAGTTAACAAGATTTAGTATGACATCCTGGTGTTATAAATCATATTTAATTAAGCGTTTGAGCGGCGTGTAAGTTGGTTACTTGTAATAAATAGAGTTAAATCTTTACAAAAAAGAAAAATGAAATCAAAGTTTGAGAAAGCCTTTGCCGACGATAGATGAGCGTCTTTGAGGGAAAGACTCTACCAGTTTTTTTGCTCTTTTAATCACAGTCTAAAGCCTCATAGCTAACTACTAGTAAAGCTTCAATACAATGTTTTTGATACAAATCAAACAATTCAAAAGTTTAGATGGACATGATTTCAATCATCCCTCTGTCATATTTAAGTTAATATAGTTGATGACATAGTCATTGTTGCTTTGCTTCATCTTAAACTGTGACTTTCTATAACTTTATCTCGACCAATTGATAGATTTGGTAATTATGTCAATTGTGTTAAATTGGTTAAACAAAAAGATACATCATTTGATGATTCCGCTCTGAGTCAGGTTTAAAAAACTACAGGTAGCTCTGATGAATGCATTTTCACGGCATCAAACAACATTACCTTGGTGGGTAGAAGTCTACACTTCTGTTTCCCAGCAAACATATCACCTTGGTCTCTTCAATAGTCGAGAAGAGGCAAAGCTTTCTAGAGGTGCTCATGTTGAAGTTTTGCTTCGTCAGGAGACGAGAGACATTGTTGCCTTGATTAAGCAGCATTCGCCTCACAATTTTCTCATCAGAGAGCCATCATGTTGAACTTAGATAATAATCGGCTACTAGATGATTTACTGGTACACGGTTGTGCTAACACAAAAGTGCGATGGGAGCATGTCACTTTCCTACTTAACAATAGCTGTATAATCCTCCTCAATCATCCTGAGAATTTCTTCTCCCGTACTTAGCTTCCACAGCCTCACTGTGCAGTCCTCGCCACCACTGGCTAAAGTCTTACCATCCGGGCTAATCGCGATGGAAGTCACTCCGGGATGACCTTTGAGAGTGTGTAATTCTTGCCCCGTCCTGACATGCCACAGCTTAATGCTGTTGTCGCTGGCACTCGCCAAAATCTGCCCATCCGGACTGAAGGCGAGACAAATAACTGGCTTGGTATGACCCTTGAGGATACAGATTTCCTGTCCCGTACTTAACTGCCATAGCTTAATGGTGTTATAGTCACTGCTACTTGCTAAAATCTGGCCATCTGGACTGAAAGTGACGGCATTAACCTGCTTGGTACACTCCTTAAGAAAGCCGAGTGTCCGTCCCGTACTCAGCTGCCACAGCTTGATGGTATGATCGTCACTGCCACTGGCTAAAATCTGCCCATCCGGACTAAAAGCAATACAGTTAACTGATTTTCTATGACCTCTGAGAGTTTGGATGCATTGAAAAAGCTGATAGGGATTGCATCGCTTGAGTGCCTCACGAACTTCTGGTTCTGCCAAAGACAAAAGCTGCACAAAGGCCAATTGCTGCACCTGTTCTGAGTCATCCTGCAAAGCCTGAACTATCAAAGCTAACCCTGCTTGACCATAATTCAAAGCTTCTTCAAGAGCAGCAAGTCGAATCTGGACATTATTACTGGCTAGGCGCAGCTTGATTCCTGGCAGTCCCCCCAAGACTGCATGACTCTGCTGTTGTGAGTTGTAGTCTCTGGGCTGATGAGAATTCTCTGACACAAGCATCTTTACTCCCGCACTCTGGTTATACCTAATAGTTAGTGTTCCCAGAATTGCCCTGCTTGATGCGCGATCGCTCAT
>CAZZWA010000432.1:0-5135 GCA_964657555.1 uncultured Microcoleus sp. | reverse complement strand
GTCTGGAATGCTTCCTTGAATTGTGGCATGTGAGTGACGGTGAGGATGCAGGCAAAATCTGAGGAGATCGCATTAATGGCAGCAATTAGGCGATCGCACCCTTCCTGATCTTGGGTGCCAAATCCCTCATCCACAATTAGCATTTGCAGTGCTGTCCCAGCCCGTTGTGCTAGCAGTCGTGCCAGTGCCAGACGAATTGCAAAGTTAATCCGAAACGCTTCTCCACCAGAATAGGTTTCGTAAGGTCTCGTTCCACGGGCGTCAGCTATCAATATATCTAGGGTGTCAATCAGTTTAGGATTCTTCTTAGCTGAAGCCTTGCCACTACGCCCAGTTTTTTGGGTGATAAACTGAACGTGCAGCTGGTTGCCAGACAGGCGGGCGAGGAGAGAATTGGTTTGAGCTTCTAGTTGGGGCAACAGATTCTCAATCATCAGCGCCTGAATGCCGTTTTTGCCAAAAGCTTGGGCCAATTCTTGGTAGACACGAAATTGCCGCAGCGTCTTGGTGTGTTGAGTGCTAAGTGTTGAATGTTGAGTTTGCAGGGTTTCTAGTTGCTGTTGTTGCTGTTGCAGACGCCCTAGCGTTGCCAACAGGTCATCAAGTTGTCGGCGACGAGTGAATATCTGCTGTTCTAAGGCTTGAATTTCAGCTTTCGTGTCTGGTGTTTGTTCCATCTGGAGGACGATGGCTTCTATCTGAGCCTTCATTGTCTGCATATCCTGCGATCGCCCTTCCAGAGACTGAGTCAAATCCTGGACGCGCTCAACTAAGACAGGATATTGCTGCTGAGCTTGACGCAATTCCTCAGAACGTATCAGGCAAGACTGAGCCTGTCGCAATGCTGTACGAACTGCTTCATGCTGCGAACGTTCGTAGCCAATTTCAGCGATGTACCTTTCAGTATTAGCAATTTGCCTGGATAAATCTGAATGAGTTGATAACTGCTCTATCTGTTTTTGTAAGTTAGCAATTTTTGCCAACAGTTCTGGTTGCTGGCCGTCTATTTGGTCTTGACGTCGCTGAGCCTGTTTGATTTCTGCTTGGCGTATTTCTGCCCAGCGCCACCGATCAACTTCACTGCGAGCCAAAGCATGATTTTTTTCATCGTAGTTGAGTTGTTGTAGCTGCTGGTCGATGCGTTGCAGTTCTTCTTGTTGCTCTGGTGCATACTCTCTTGCTTGCAGGGCTCGCTCAAGCCCCTGTGCTTCTGCTACAATTTGTTGTATTCGGTTGTGCACATCACCAGTAGCTGCCAACTGTGCTGCGAGTTGCCCTCGTTGCTCCAGTAAGTGATTGTAAGGAGCAAGTTCCTGAGAGAGTTGGGTGTATTCTTGTCGCAGCACCTGAAGCTCTCGCTCGCAGACTGTGAGTTGCTCCCGCACGACCCAGAATTGATTTTGCAGTTCCTGTTGCTGAGTTTCAGTTTTTACCAATACCCGGTGGCCGTGTTCTCGATCCATTGGGCGATCGCATAGGGGACATGTCGCATCAGGGGAGGCCAGCATTTGCAGCTTTTGCCCTAGTTCTGCCAGTTTCGCTTCATATTCCCGTTGTTTTTCTTGAAGGCGATCTCGGAAGCTGCGCCTCTCTAGTCCTTTTTCCTGCACCCGCTGCTGATAAACTCGCTTTTTCTCTAGATGTTCGAGTTGACCTGCAACTTCCATAACTGCCTGTTGCAACTTGGGTTGGCGCTGTTGCTGTGTTTGCAGTTGACCAGAGGAGGAGCGGAGTTCCTCTAACCGGGCAACCAGTCGCGCTTGGAAGCCCTGAAGCCGATTTTGGACTTGCAATCGGTATTGCAGTATGGGAGCCACCTGTGCTTGCAGTTGGTCGAGGTAACTGACATAAGCTCGTGCCTTCTGTAGGCGGGAGAGTCCGGCTTCCACTTCCTCTTTGCGACTAAGGATTTGCTGGATATCTGCCCGCGATTGCCGCAGAATATCTAGCTGCCCTTGGGCTTGCCTAAGTTGTAGATTCAGCTCGTTGATTGCTTGAGAAAGTTGTTGTTGCAGTTGTTGCTGCTGTTGTTGGGCGTCTTGGTAAGCTTGAAATTTGGAATTGAGAGCTTCTTCTGAGAAAAGTAGGTTTTGGTAGTGAGCGTATCCGGCAGCGATTTGCTCTTCCTGATTCAGTAATGCTTCTAGTTGTTGCTTTTGTCGTTGCGTGGCAGCTATGTCTTGACGGTAGCGATCGCAGTCTTGGGTGAGATTTTGATATTGCTGCCGCTGCCAGGTGAGCTGTTGTTCCCAGCTTTGTCGCTGGTGCTGAATGGCCTGTAAAGTTTGTCTTCTTTCGGTATCTGAGGTTTGCTCTTGTTGTAGGGTAGCAACTTTAGATTCGACATCTCTACATTGTTGGGCAATCTCCTCCCGTTGTTGCAGCTGAATTTCAATTGAGTGTAAATTCTGCTCTAGCTGTTCTGCCTGCCCTTTAAACTGGCGAGACAAATCCTTAGCTTGAAGAGCCAATTCTTCATACCGATCTAGTTTCAGTAAGTCAGCCAGAATTTGTTTGCGCTCATTGGGTTTTCTGAGCATAAACTCATCTGCCCGACCTTGACGTAGGTAAGCCGAATTAATAAAAGTGTCGTAATCCAGCTTCAGGTGGTGCGCGATCATGTGTTGTGTTGCCCGTAACCCTCGCTCAGTTAAAGATCTAAAGCCAGTGGGCGTCTGCACTTGAAATTCCAGGGCACTACTGTGTCCACGGTTGCGCGTACGAATAACTTTATATATTTGCTGGTTACATTGGAAAGTGAAATCGACCCGAACGTTGGCAGCACCAGTATGGATCGCATCATCTTCAGAAGCGGCGCGACTTTCACCCCAAATCGCCCAGGTAATTGCCTCTAGGAGAGAAGATTTACCTGCACCATTTGCACCACAGATACAAGCTGTATGCAGCCCGCTAAAATCTAAGGTTGCCTCGCGATAGCTGAGGAAATTTTTGAGAACCAGTTGCCGAGGGATCATTCAAGCTATGGGGCCAAACATTAATCAACTAATACCAGTACAAATGCACTTTTGTATAGTCTAAACAAAAAAAAAGCTAAAAAATTCAACTTTGTCTGTCATTCTCAACCAAACCAAGTAGAGGAAATAACTTCCCTGATGCTGCCTATAGTAAAGGATAAAGCCTGAACCTGAGTTCAGTAGGGATGGAAATAGGCAATTTTCAGATAATCTCTAAGCTCACCCAGCAGACTTCGCCTCTAGTCTCGATCATGATCGCGGTAGTAAAAATCTTCGCTCCCCTTGAGGGGTAAAAACAGTTAGCTCACCACCAGGCAGGTAGTCGGGGAGTACAGCTTCAGTCAAAATAGGATCGTTGTCGCCTAGACTCGGCTTTGCAAGAGCTTTTTGTTGTCTCTCAACTCAATTGTCTTTCCTTAAAAGAGCGACAAGGAATCACTACTGCCAACTACTAGTGCATGACGGCATAAGTTTTCCACCACTTCCATAAAAGGAGGGGGGGACAAGGAGACTCTAGCGTTAGCGGCGCGACAGCACGTCAGAGGAAACTGATGGTTTATTTACGCCAACCTGTACTAGCTACTCTCTACTAACGGGAACTTCCCAGAATCATTCGTGGGAATGAGCTTAACGATCCAGCTAGCTTTGCCACAGCCACAACTCTACTGCTAAGACTCATGCCATTTTGCTAAATATTTGCGGCAAATTGCCTATTCTAACTTCAACTACCTCGACCTCAGCGCCAGCAGGTCGGGGATGGTATCTAGACTCCATAGCAACTGCGGAAACCTCTCTCTTGCGCTCAGCTTTGGCTTCTTTGTCTGTCACATCAAGGATGGTCGAAATGCGCCCCGTTGCTTCCCAGTCTTTTCGGGAAACAAACGTCCTTAGTGCAATATTCCGAGCACTTATCAAGTCTGCATGCAACTCAAATCACACACTTGGCCAGAAAATAGCAATCCTTTGTTGGGACGATTCTCTCTATTTGTATGACCGCACTAACAACATCCTTGAGAGAAGCAGGGGAGACCGAAGAATCAAGATTCTGTGCTTCCCTGCTGATAAATATATGCAAGTTGAATGTGCAGTAGCTTATTGCTATTGCTACACCCCTGCTTTCTTGCTTGACTGGTGCAAATTCAGCTGTCATTTACTGCGGGCACAGCGAAATCCTGCTAGAATCTGACGCATTCCCGGATAATACCAGTTGCGGAAACTAGAGCGCATTGCCCAAGGGCAAGTTGCCCAACTGCTACCCTTCAGCACCCGGTGCTGCCCATCAAAATAGACTTTGGAATAACCAGCGTAAGGGTAACTCACAAAACCGTCATAACCATCAAACCAGTCAGCCGTCCACTCCCAAACATTGCCCAGCATGTCATAGCAACCATAAGCACTCTGACCATGTGGGTAAGCGTTGACTGGTGTCGTTTGCCTAGACGCGACAGGCTGCATCTCTACATGGTAGTAATTGCACCGATGGGGACTAGGATCTGCTTCTCCCCAAGGATATGTGCGACGATACCCATCTGCTGGATGCCAACTAGCTGCTTTTTCCCACTCTGCCTCTGTTGGCAACCGCTTACCGGCAAACTGGGCATATGCTTCTGCTTCGTACCAACTCACGCCGCAGACAGGATGATCATCCCATGCAGAGTCAGTTTGCCAGTAGAGAGGCTGAGTGACTGAGTTCGCTTGCAACCATTCCCATCCAGATGCTGACCACCAACTAGAATTGTGGTAGCCCCCAGCTTCCATAAAAGCTCGATACTGCTTGCAAGTAACCGGGTAGCGATCAATCCAGTAGGTATCCAAGGTCACACGATGGACTGGACGCTCATTATCTAAAGCGTCGATGGAATCGTTCCCCATTTCAAACTCACCCGCTGGGATCTCCATCATTTCATCCGAAATTGGGGATTGGGAAGACAAAGGAGATGGCGAGGCATTACCAAATCCCGCTTGTCCCGCGCTGTCGCGCCACTTCGCTAGAGTCCCCTTGCCCCAATCCCAATGTGGCAATTGCAGCACAAAGGAGATTGTTTCGCTATGCTGGCTTTCATGCTGAATCAGCCAGCGCCAAAGGCGTTCTTGCTCGTCTAAAGGTGCGACTTCTAAGTAATCAAACACCTGTTTTCTCACGGTGTCTAGGTAATAAAG
>CAZZWA010000431.1:0-5152 GCA_964657555.1 uncultured Microcoleus sp. | reverse complement strand
ATTCTCTCACCTCGATCACCAATGGGCAAGGTTCTGGTGTTAAACGCCTCCTACGAACCGCTCAACATCACTAGCTGGCGGAGAGCGGTCGTATTGTTGATCAAAGGAAAAGCAGAGCAGGTTGAACACAACGGCAAATTTGTGTATTTGGGATTTCCACTCCCAACCGTGATCAGACTGCGCTACTATGTCCGGGTTCCTTACAAAGAAATTCCGCTCACCCGCCGAAATATCCTCCACCGTGATGGTCACTCCTGTCAATACTGCGGTTACACTGGAGACGATCTCACTCTTGACCATGTGATTCCTCGTTCTAGAGGCGGCGGTGATAGTTGGGAAAACATCGTAACGGCTTGTGTCCGTTGCAACGTTAACAAAGGCAGCCGCACACCTAAAGAAGCCAACATGTTGTTGCATCATCCGCCTCGCAAGCCTTACAGCAGCCTTCATTTTGAAGTGGCAAAGCACCTCAAAAGCGGTTCGCATCAGGAGTGGACAAAATACGTTATTGGTTTAGCATCAGATAGTTAAATTTTATAGTCAATTACTCTCAAACGCGGTACCCTATAATTCACTTCAATCAACTGTATCAAAACTCAAGGCTCAGGTACCCTGAATATTTAGGTACGGGAGAGCTTTCTAAGAAAGCAGTTGCTCAAAACATCTGCCCCACAGTTAAATCTACAGACTGAGTGCCGTATCTTGATTTTTCTGCAAAGATCGAGATAGTAGTAATTTAAAACACAAAAACTGACATAGCTAGGCAAGCTGCCGTTGCAGCAGATTCCGTAGCAGCTCTGTTAGCCTCTCCCACACTCAACGCATGCAAGCTCAATCGCTCGAACCCCTTAATAGTTTATCTGTATCGGCAGTGACGCAGTCGGATTCCCATACAGATTCAGCGTTAGTCGAACAGCCAGTTATAGAGCATCCGATATCTAGGCTTAGAGCCTCTGTTCATCAACAGACTCAGCTAGGTTCAGATCTGTCCACAGAGCAGAAGGCAGAGGCACTGCGACAGACATTGGAAAAACACCGCTCTGAGCGCCAACTGGTAATTCTCCAAGACTTTCCAGACCCCGATGCTTTGTCTTGCGGCTGGGCATATCAGTTAATGGCACAGCAGTACGGTATCAAATGCGACATAGTATACTCAGGCGTTCTCAGCCATCAAGAAAATATTGCCTTGGTGAAACTGACCAGCTTACCCGCCCAGCGCTGGGCTTTCCAGAATTTAAAAGACAAAGACTTATCTGTTTACCAAGGCTGTGTTTTAATTGATAATCAGGGCACAACTAGCCAAATCATGCCTTTTGTGCAACAGGCACAGCTGCCGATTACGGTAGTAATCGATCATCACAGCGTCCAGCAGGATCTCAAGCCGGAATTTGCTGATATTCGTCCTTCTGGGCGAGCAACAGCGACGATTATAACTCAGTACCTGAAATCAGGCGTACTACACCTAGATAGTAGCATCAGTGAACACGTCAAGTGTGCCACGGCGTTAATGCATGGTCTGCGTTCGGATACCAATCGGCTGATGCAGGCGCAGGAAGAGGATTTTCAGGCAGCTGGGTATCTCAGTCGGTTTTATGATGCTCAGTTGCTGAACGCAGTGCTGCAAGCGTATCGGTCGAAGCGGGTGATGGATGTCATTGAGCGATCGCTCACTAACCGCGTGGTGCAAAATAACTTTTCCATTGCAGGTGTTGGCTATCTGCGCTACGATGATCGCGATGCCATTCCCCAAGCAGCTGACTTTCTAGTCACGGAAGAAAACGTCCATACAGCTGTGGTCTACGGAATTGTCCACGATGAAGATGAAGAACTAGAAGTCGTTATTGGCTCTTTAAGAACAACTAAGCTCACCCTCGATCCTGACGAATTTATCAAAGAAGCTTTTGGTCAGGATAGCCAGGGACGCTTCTTTGGTGGCGGACGCATGATGGCAGGCGGCTTTGAAATTCCGATGGGGTTTTTGGGCGGATTCAATAAAAACTCCGAATATGCCCAGATGAAATGGGAGGTGTTTGACACTCAGATTAAGCAAAAGCTTTTGAGGTTGGTTAACCCCAAGGACAACCTTATTCACAATAAATAAGCCAGTCTGGCATCAATACTACACAAATCAGAAGTGTGGTAAAAGCTGATGCTCGACGCAAGACTATCGAAATGCCCACACTTATGGAAATTTACTTAGTCCGTCACGGGATTGCATCTGATCAGGAAAACTATACCAATGATGAAGAGCGTCCACTTACTAACAAGGGACTTCAGAAGACCAGCCAAGTGGCAAAACGGCTGTACCAATTGGGTTTGCGTTTTGACTTGATTTTGACAAGTCCTCTAGTGAGGGCTCGTCAAACGGCTGAACTTCTTCAATCTGCTGGTTTAAGTTCCCAGATTGAAGAGTCTTCCTACCTTGCTCCCGCTTCTGACATCCATGCAGGCTTGAGCTGGTTAGAGAAATGGCGCTCTCAGGCTAGCGACAGCAAAGGTTTAGCATTAGTTGGTCATCAACCCGATTTAGGAAGTTGGGCAGAAATTTTAGTGTGGGGTGAGGCTAAAGAGAAACTGAGCCTGAAAAAAGCAGGTGTCATAGGGTTAACCGTTCCAGAAACTGAGTCTTTAGTCGGTCGCGGCCAACTATTTTGGCTAACCGCACCCAAGTTAATGCTTTGATAGTTTTGGCCTTTCCCTTAACATCCTTTCTGGTTAAACGTTGTGGCTATGATGGAAGCGCTTCGCCGTTGAGGATAAAATGAATCTGGTAAAGATGGCAACTGATACCTCATCTCCAGTAAGTTAGCCTGATAATATTTCATTCACCCAACTGGTAGTAACATGACTGTCTGCGAGTACAAACCAGGTCTAGAAAACATTCCGGCTGCCGAATCCAGTATCAGCTACGTTGATGGCCAAAAAGGAATACTGGAATATCGTGGCATTCCCATTGAAGATCTCGCAGAAAAGAGTACGTTCGTGGAAACGTCGTACTTGTTGATCTGGGGTGAATTGCCAACGAGGGAAGAACTAGACCAATTTGAAAAGGAAATTCGCTACCATCGGCGGATCAAATATCGCATCCGGGACATGATGAAATGTTTCCCTGAAACAGGCCACCCTATGGATGCCCTGCAAGCCTCTGCTGCTGCCTTGGGCCTGTTCTACTCTCGTCGTGCTTTAGATAACCCAGCTTACATTCAAGAAGCCGTAGTGCGATTATTGGCAAAAATTCCGACGATGGTGGCAGCATTTGCACTGATGCGTAAAGGCAATGACCCAGTTCGGCCCCGCGATGACTTAGACTATACAGCAAATTTCCTTTACATGATGAATGAGCGAGAACCCGATCCTCTATCTGCGCGGATCTTGGATGTCTGCCTGACGCTGCATGCAGAACATACAATGAATGCCTCCACCTTCTCAGCTAGGGTGACGGCTTCCACACTAACTGACCCCTATGCAGTGATTGCCTCAGCTGTAGGAACTCTCGCAGGGCCACTACATGGAGGTGCTAACGAAGAAGTCATTACCATGTTGGAAGAAATTGGCTCTGTGGAAAATGTCCAACCTTGGGTGGAAAGTTTACCCCCAAAGGCCAAAATTATGGGCTTCGGTCACCGCGTGTACAAGGTGAAAGATCCGCGAGCAACAATTCTCCAGAACTTAGCAGAACAGCTGTTTGAGAAATTTGGCCATGACAAATACTATGACATCGCCATCGAGTTGGAGCGGGTAATTGAGGAAAAGTTAGGCTCCAAAGGGATTTATCCGAATGTAGACTTTTATTCCGGCCTAGTCTACCGAAAAATAGGCATTCCCTCTGATTTATTTACGCCAGTATTTGCGATCGCTCGTGTCGCTGGTTGGTTAGCTCATTGGAAAGAACAGCTAGAGCAAAATCGCATCTACCGTCCTACTCAAATCTACACTGGTCACCGCCATGCTTCCTACGTTTCTATTCAAGAACGCTAGTTGCCAATAGGAAAAGAAACAAAGCTGTGTAGGCATTTGCAAGCAGAAAAAACCCCAGCAGCTACCAGGAGTCAGGCTGATCGGCTGTCTTGCCATGCATTTATATTGCCGTATCCCACGCCCAATGCCGTCCGTTGTCCTTAGTTAGTGAACAGTTGTCAAGCCTGATTGTACAAGAGTTTCAACAACAGACAACGGACAAACAACCTCTGCGAAATACATCAGTACACTGTTGATGGCGATTGCAGATCCAAGTCCCAAGCGTGGGGCTGACTAGACTGAGATAAGCCAGGGCGCAAGAACTTTCCCGACTTATCCCAGCTAGCGGAATGCCAGCGTTCTTCCCACCATACATACCCGCCAAGAATGCCATTAGCGTCTTGCACAACAACGACGGGGTGGGCGATGTTAAAGTTGCCTTCCTTTCGGGTCTTGGTTAATATCATGGTTTACAGGTAAGTAATCGGCAAAAAGATTCAAGGGGGCTTCCGTTGGCGCGTTTCATAGTCTAAGCTGTTCGACATCTAGTTAGCACAATTGGAGTGAAGCTGGTAATGAGTAATGGGGTAAGAGGTATACAAAATCTACTTGTCAAACCCGCTTTTCTCTTCCAGTCTTAGAGACGTTACGCTCGAAAGTCTCTAAAAGGTGAGAGCCGATTGCCCAAAAAGGGGGTAGTAGATTCAGATTTGATATGAGTTATCTACCACCTACCACCTACTACCAGCCCCAACTGCTACGCAATTTAAGTGTGGAACAGCTTAGTCATACTGGTTTTAAAAGAATAGTCGCCATAGCGGAACAGTAATTGCTAGTGGTGCAATTTTCTTAGCTTTCTTACTAAGGCAACCAGGCTGCTACCGATAGCATCCTAGAATATAGTTCCAGTAGATAGGTCAGAACAGCATTACGTGCCCAAGACCTGTGTCGGAGATGGTAATAGTTTTCACCCAAATTCTGGCCTTGCCAAAGTATGGGAATCCTTTTTTTAGTAAGCATGCCAATTAAATACAGCTGGACTTTGTACCACAGGTCGCGATCGCCCTCCTGTAATAAGTTATTGTCGCTCCTAATGTGCCAAAATTGCTGACAAAGCGGAAGTAGTCGTAACCTTTAGTGGATAGCCCTCAAGCCTAGCATCGTCAGATCATCTCGATTTCCGTGAACTACCCCT
>CAZZWA010000430.1:3386-5154 GCA_964657555.1 uncultured Microcoleus sp. | reverse complement strand
TACAGCGCTTTTCATCTAAGTGAAGTACACTACCCCACCCGCCCTATCGCGCACCCTCCCCTTACTAAGGGGAGAGTTGGGGAGAGGTGTAATCCATGAACTTGCAATCTGCTGTAACAGCCTGCTCACCACGCCGCACCGAGAGCTAGGCAAAATAGCAGAATTGCACAAGATGATGGTGGAACTTGACCCCATCTTCTAGGGACACCTAGCTGTAGGGTATCAGCATCATGGTAATGTGCGCGACCACAAAAAAGTCCTCGTCGGCAACTTGCTTACCAGCAGCATCGAACACCGCAGCGCCAGTTTTATGCTGTTGCAGGAGTTCCCGCCTTACCAGGTGGCGCGAATTGTGGACTTCATGAAGCAGCACCAGATTAATGCTCATGCTGTGTCACCGCAGGAGGCGATCAACAACCTCAACTCGCTTTAGACACGGAGCGCAATAGAACGCACAGAGAGCAAAGCGCTGAGCGAGCAAAAACTGGCAGAAGCGGCAAAGAGCGAGCCCTTAGTACATGTATTCAACAGTAACTATATTAAAACTTTATAATTCCTGTCACAACTTTACCAATTCTTTAAATTTTATCTGGAGATACTTAGGTAGTATTGCTATGTACTTCTTAATATAGCCATAAACATTTAGGTATACTAGGGTCGCATATCTACGGCTTGTTACAAAGATGTAATCTTCAAACCAGAGGCATCGGAAAACCGTATGAAAAAAGTTTCTGTCATTATTCCTGTTTACAAAGTCGAGAAGTACATAGCTGCTACAGTGCAATCTGTTCTAGAGCAGACTTATCAAAATCTGGAGCTTTTGATTGTTGACGATGGTTCTCCTGACCGAAGTATAGAAATTTGTCAGCGCTTTATCGATCCCAGAATTAAAATTATTCGTCAGGAAAATCGGGGAGTAGCTGCTGCTAGAAATGCTGGCATTCGCCATGCTCAAGGAGAATATTTAGCTTTTTTGGATGCCGACGATCTGTGGTCGCCAGAAAAATTAGCAAAACATGTTGAACATCTAGCTAAATCTCCCGATGTAGGGGTTAGCTTTAGTCGCTCTGCTTTTATTGACGAAGAAGGTAACTCTTTAGGTATCTACCAAATACCCAAGCTTAAGGGAATTACCCCCCTGGATTTACTTTGTCGTACCCCAGTTGGAAATGGCTCTGTCGCAGTAATTAGGCGAGAGGTTTTTGAAGCCGTTAGATTTAAAGACAATCTTTATGGCGTTGAAGAAGACTTTTATTTCGATGACGATCGGCAATTGCATCCATCTGAAGACGTTGAGTTTTGGCTTCGCATTGCCATTCAAACCAAATGGCAATTTGAGGGGATTCCTGAAGACCTGACCATGTATCGAGTCAATCCGGAGGGACATTCAGCTCAACTACTGAAAAAGCTGAATTCGTGGGAAAAAATGCTGGAAAAAGCTTGTTCCTATGCACCAGAAAAGATGAGTCGGTGGAAAAATCCAGCTATGGCTTATCACCTACGGTATTTATCCCGAAGGGCAGTAAGTTTGAAATCGAGTTTAAAAGCTGTAGAATTAAGCCACCAAGCCGTGTTTACCTATTGGCGCATCCTTTGGGAGGAGCCACGTCGTACACTTTTGACCTTGGCTGCTGCCTATTCACTCTGCCTCTTACCACGGCCTCTTTACTGCCAGATTCAAGAGCTGGCTTTTAAAATGGTAGGGTTTACTCAAAGACGCAGGATTTTTAAAGAACAGGAGGCACTGCACCTGTCGGTAAATATGGAT
>CAZZWA010000430.1:0-3286 GCA_964657555.1 uncultured Microcoleus sp. | reverse complement strand
TCGACCTTGATTCACTAAACTATAGGTATATACAGAAAATAACTATGACTAAGCAACCTAATCAAGGGTGAGAACGTCTCTAGAGTGCTATTTCTAGAGGCGTTCTCTGTTTTAGAAGACTTCCGGCAGGGCAACAACATAGAAATTGCCCCTATCCCTGCGCCCCATCGTGTCACCATGGATCTAGATCCTGTGGAACTTCAGATTCATGGCAAACCCGACTCCCAACAATCGCAAGCGTCAAGCTAGAAATCTCAAGCAAGTTGACCCTGAACTTTATGCTCGACTGAAAGCAGAAGCTGCCGCGCCCTATAAAGGCTTGAGGAAATTTGTTTACTTCGCTTGTGGCGCATCTGGTTTCATTGGTGCTGTTATTTTTTTAGCTCAGTTAGTCGCGGGACGAGAAGTTGCCTCAGCCCTTCCTAACTTTGCTCTACAAGTTGGGGTCGTTGCTCTGATGATTTGGCTGTTTCGCTTAGAAAAGAAAGATTAGTGGAAAGGCAAAAGAAAGAGGTTGAAAAATTCTTGCCTTTGCCTTTAGCAGTATTGGTTACTCGTCCTCTAAAATCTCCTCATCTTCTTCAATTTCCACAGGGCTTACTGAGTTAGCTGCAACAACGGCTCCCCCATCAAGTTGTTGCCGCACCTGCTGCTCGATGTTGGCGGCAAATTCGGGATTTTCTTCCAGGTACTTCATGGTGTTATCCCGACCTTGGGCAATATTGTCACCGTTGTAGCTGTACCAGGCTCCCTTGCGAATAATAATGTCAGTCTGTTCTGCCAAGTCAACCAGACATCCAATCCGGGAAATGCCTTTACCAAAAATAATGTCAAACTCTGCCACCCGGAAAGGAGGGGCAACTTTATTCTTGGCAACTTTGACTTTAGTACGGTTGCCGTATTCTTCACTAGCCTTTTTCAGTGTTTGAATCCGGCGAATGTCTAAGCGCACAGAGGCATAGAATTTGAGGGCATTACCGCCAGTTGTCGTTTCTGGGTTCCCGTAGGAAACACCAATCTTTTGGCGCAGCTGGTTAAGGAAAATCACGGTACAGCCGGATTTGCCGATATTCCCAGCAACTTTTCTGAGAGCGTGGCTCATTAAGCGAGCCTGCAAACCAACTTGGGTCTCACCCATTTCGCCTTCAATCTCTGCTCTGGGTGTGAGAGCTGCCACTGAGTCAATGACAACGATATCCACTGCCGCCGAGCGAACCAATTGGTCTACAATTTCCAGTGCAGCTTCACCAGTATCTGGTTGAGAAACTAACAGGTTTTCGATATCAACACCCAGTGCGGCAGAGTATGCAGGGTCTAAGGCGTGTTCGGCATCGACAAAGGCAGCAACGCCACCGGCTTTCTGCACTTCAGCGATCGCATGCAGTGCCAGCGTTGTTTTCCCAGAACTTTCTGGGCCGTAAATCTCAATAATCCGTCCCTTCGGCAAGCCACCGCCCAATGCTAGATCTAGCGTCATCGCCCCACTGGAGATGGTTTCCACCTTCATGCGGGTGGCATCTCCCAGGCGCATGATCGAGCCTTTGCCGAAAGACTTTTCAATCTGGTTGAGCACCAGGTTCAGGGCTTTTTCCTTTTCGGGATTTTTTGTGAGTGGGGTTGCCATTAATGCCTCAACAACAGTGCTGGATATCAGGGGTTCACAGAGGGGATTTATCTTAAGTCTAGATATCTTGCTTTAACCTCTATGCCAAACTCGTGCAAATCTATACAATATGTCTGGTTTGGGAATAGTTTGCCTAGTTGTACCACTTTATGCTTATTTGTGTAATTGGTACATCTGTATTATTGTACCATCAGTTGCCCAGAGCGACAAAACTTGGCAAAATCAAGATATTTGCAGGTTTGCCACCATTTTTGAGGTTGCTGTAGCAAGCCGCAATACAACTCAAGACGATGGCCTATTATATCTCCAATCTGATTCCAGATACCGCTCTGTCAGTCTCCGGTCTGACCACATACATTCAAGAGCTGTTAGAGCAGGATGACCAGCTGCGACAGGTTTGGGTGACGGGAGAAGTCTCAAGTGCTAACACCCATCGCAGTGGTTTGTTCCTTACGCTCCAAGACCCAGATGGCAAAGCTGCCATTCGGTGTGTGGTGTGGAGCAGCCAGCTGGCTAAACTGGCACAGTTGCCAGTGCAAGGGGAGCAGTTAATAGTTTTAGGCAGCATCCGTCTCTATCCTCAGAGAGGAGAGTACCAACTAACTGTTTGGCAAGCGTTACCAGCAGGGGAAGGATTACAGGCATTGCGCTACCGACAGTTGCGCAACCGGCTAGAGGCCGAGGGGCTATTCGATTCAGAACGCAAGCGATCGCTCCCTCTCCATCCTCAAACTGTTGCGGTCATTACTTCGCCGCAAGCAGCTGCCTGGGGTGATATTAAACGAACTTTAAAACAAAGATATCCTGGTTTACATGTCCTATTCTCCCCAGCCACAGTGCAGGGCGAGTTGGCACCAGCATCTATTGCACAAGCCATTGAACGGGTAGACAGAGATGGTCGAGCCCAAGTATTGATTCTATCGCGGGGCGGTGGGGCAGTTGAGGAGCTGGCTTGCTTTAATGACGAACAAGTGGTGCGAGCGATCGCTAATTGTTCTATCCCAGTCATTACCGGCATTGGTCATCAACGGGATGAGTCTCTAGCTGACCTAGTTGCTGATTTCTGTGCTCACACTCCTACCGCAGCCGCAGAACAAGTCGTTCCAGAACTCGCTGGTTTGTGGATCGAGCATCAGGCGCGAAAAGCCGCATTACATGAAGCCGCAAGTCAATATCTTCAGACAGCGCAAGCTCAACTACAACAACTTCAAGGAAGATTGCAACATCTGCAAGTTAACCGACAAATTCAGGGAGAAATGCAGAAAATTTCCCAGAGGCGTCACCAATTGCTCCAAGCCACAAACTATCGATTAAAGAGCGAAACTCAGCACTGCCAGATGCTGAGAGAAAAGCTAGCTACCCTCGCTCCCCAAGCTGTGCTGCAACGAGGCTATGCTGTCATCAGGCAAGAAAACGCATCGATTGTTCGTTCTACAGATGGGTTAGTTGTAGGACAGGAGTTAGATGTTCAGCTTGGTGAGGGTCAGGTCAAGGTAAAAGTGACTAAGATTTTGAACTCGAACTAAATTCAGTAGACCGGAAACTTTGGTGCTCGCCAAAAAATAGTAGCTGAGGCATTGAGATATTGGAAACAGAACGATTTCCCGAAATTCCTCGTTTGATAATCGTTCGGGTTACTTAACTAGAGTTTCTTCAGGATTG
>CAZZWA010000429.1:0-5155 GCA_964657555.1 uncultured Microcoleus sp. | reverse complement strand
CTGACAGAAAGTAAGAAAAAGGGGTGTTTTTTATGGCTCTATGTCCTCTTGCCCGTTGGCGTGGACCCGTTCCTAATCGAACTGTCAACGGGATACAGCGACCACTCCTTGGCCTGATACTTCATATTCAAGAAGGTAACGAAAGTGGAACGGACGACTGGTTTCATCAAGATGAGGCTCAGGCATCCTCTCACTTTGGTAATCCCAAGAACGGTCAGATTGACCAGTGGGTTGACACAGATGATAAGGCGTGGGCTGAAGCCAGTGGTAATCCGCGCTGGATTAGCATAGAGAATGAAGGGTACACAGGCCAGTCGTTAACTGATAACCAGCTAGAGAATGCTGCTCAGCTATTGGCTTGGCTTCACAGCACAGAAGGCATCCCACTCCAGATTTCTGACGACCCTAATACTCCGGGCTTAGGTTGGCATGGAATGGGAGGTGATGATTGGGGTGGGCACTATGATTGCCCTGGCGATCCCATTAAGACTCAGCGTCCCCAGATTATTGATCGGGCACAACAGATCCTTAAAGATAGTAGTACAACCAATCCAACACCCCCACCTCAACCTTCACCCTCTTCTAACACATTTAAAACTGAGCATCCCACTCTTAGCCTAGGAGCCTCGGGAGATGCAGTCACACATCTCCAGAAATTGTTGGGTGTTGACACAATCGATGGTGTTTTTGGTGCCGAGACTCAGGGTGCGGTGAAGAGCTTTCAATCTCGCAACAGTCTTAGCGCCAATGGTACAGTTGGTGCAGCAACTTGGGCCAAGCTTCATCCTGTACTTAAGTTCAGCAGTCAGGGTGATGCAGTGATTGAACTACAGGAGGCACTTGGCATCAAAGCTGATGGAGACTTTGGGCCTGCGACTCGTGACGCCTTACTTAACTTCCAGCGCCAACATGGTTTGACAGTAGATGGCATAGCAGGTTTTAAGACATATCTAGCCCTGCTTCAGTAAAAACTCAACTACAAACTCCAAAGATATCTTGAGAATGTGCTAAGTATGTTACTACATGGTGTACTCCTTCAGACGCGGTAAAAGTCCAAATAGGGTCAGTAGCGCCACAAAAACAACCACAACTGGGGTTGAGATCTCGAAGCCGTCCACATCGTTGAAGCCCCGCTTAATTGCATCGTCAAAGGCTTGCTGATTGATATCAAAGGTCTTTTGATGGGCTTTTAAGAACTGGTTGAACGCCCAGTTTGAGTATCCGGGGTTGTCACCTACGCATAACGCGATCGCCTCCTGATGCCTGCCAGCTTGCTGAAGTTGGCGGATTTGTTTGTCAATGGCAAGGTAGGTTCCGAAGGTAGAGAGGGTTGGGATTGCAGCTGCTTGCTCGCCAGGAAAGGTGATGTTGTTCAGTTCGTCACCCAGGTAGCCTGTGAAACCATTCACCTTCTGGCCCTTTGCCAATGCTGCTACAACTGTCTCGAAAGTCTGACCAGCAGGCAGATGGGCAATTTTATCGACCTTGTTAAAGAAAATCTGTTCGTGGGTAGAGGCAAGTGCTGGATCTAGCAAGTAGCGACTCTCGTCGCCATTGGCGCTGTAAACAAGGGCGCGGGCTTGTCGCAATGCATGCATCGACTCAAAGGCATCCTCTTTGGCAACTTTCAGATGAAAAGAAGAGGAGAGGATTGCCCGTGTCGTATAGCCGAGAAAGATGATGATGATCGCAGTGGCTGCTAGCAGCATGGGATTGAGGATGCGGCGCATGCGGTAGTAGAGAAACAGCTGAATTACTACCAGCATGCCAATAACGAGCAAACCAGAAACCTCTATAACAGCTAAAGAGCCTAACGAGGCCAACTTCTGATTAGTGTAGGTGCGGTTGAGCACATCCGAATTTGCCTTGTCCAACTCATCGGCTGCTGGCAGAAGTTTCTGATCTAGGATTTCGGCAGCCGCACGGTAAGCTCTCAGGATGGCGGTGGGATCACTGCGTTCGTGAAAGTCCCGCGCCTGCTGAATTTTTGCCATGTAGTCGCCTAGTGCTAGTTGCAGATTCGTGATCGGAACTTGTTCGGCATCGCCGTAGGTGATGTTTTTAGCTGCAATCACTAGCCGTTCGGCAAGTGCCTGACGTCGCTCCTCGAAACCCTTGATGGCATTTTGGTTCTGGCCAGGTGGAACAAGTAGTTCGTTAGCGACGTAGGCATCCATACCTGCCAGAGCATCCTTAATACGCTGAGCAATGACGATGCTTGGGACCGCATCTTCACCGACTGTCTTGATTGCGTGCCTTTGTCCTTGGACTCCGGAGATTGTCGTCATTAAGAGAAGCAGGCTGGCACCCCAAGTGAGGTACAAGCCTCCCTTAAGCAATTGAGGGGTAGTTAACTTTGGGCTAGCCTGACTTGAAGCTGCGATTGTCTTGCTCATAATTTATAAAAGTTTTGCGTTTTCAATTAACTAAGTTTTTTAATTGCCAGGTTGCCGGACAGCTTTGACTGCAATCCGAGTCCAATACCCAAGGGTGAACTCGTCACCCTCTTTAATCGGTGCGTCAACCATCACAGTAAGCTCGCTCCCGTTTAACTTGGTGCCGTTGGTAGAACCGATGTCACGCAAAATGAAAGTACCATCTGGCTGACGAAGCAGCAGTGCATGGCGGTGCGAGACAGCCTCATCGAAATCCAGTGCCACTTCTGGGTGAATGCCTCGGCGATCGCTTGTGCGACCGATCAGATGGCTATGTTTATCCAACCGGAAGACGAGCGGTGCTAGATTGGCAGGTGGTGGCGGGCTTCCCTCTTCACTCAGGGACGGGTCAATGGTCACAACGACCTCAAGCGCGACAGCAGCTTCTGTGGGGAGTGGGGATTGGCGACTAGTAACTGGGGATTGAGAAGACAAAGGAGAGAGAAGAGCCTTGTCTTCTCCCCGTCCCTTATCTCCTGTTCTCAACATTGGCACCTCGCCATGCCCTCCAGTGACAAAGTTATAACCGCAAATTTCACAGAAATCGCCACTGTTAGCATCGTGAGGGGCAGTACAATCTGGACAGGTTTGGATTTGGGCAGTTTGCTGCACAGTTGCAGTGAGGGGGTTCGCTGCGATCGCCACTCCGGGGATACCCTGAATTTTGGCACCACATTCGGAACAAAAATCTGACTCGCTTGATTCGTGGCCTTTTGGGCACTTATAGATGGACATAGTTAAATTGGCACTTCCCTCAAATCCGAGGGGGTACTATAGAGACTTCACTAAGGTAAGTCCGAGAAAACCGATGATATAGTGCTTGGTCTTTTTGAAACTGCACTTCGACAAAAGACACCATCTTGGGTGAAGCATCATCTGGCGGCAGAAAGACCCCATCAATACGAAAATTAGGTTCTTTGACTTCCACCGACTCAAAGCGGTAGCCTTGTGTTTGAGCCGGAGGCTGACCAATTAAGTCAAAGAAGAGACTGGGGAAGCGCTGGAAGATTTGGTAGAAAACTGTATCTTGTCTCACAACAGGAATTCGGATAACAACAACTAACCTACAACCCCTCAAAACAGACTGACAGGCTACTAGGAAGACTTGGGTATGCGACTAGTCTTAGTAGAGCGAGTCTCCAGCGCCATCTCGTCTTCCTTGGCGACGCTTTTCTTAATCCGCACCGTACCAGTTGGCGCATCCTCAACATCGACTACGGTTCTAAGTAGCTTGGCGGTTGCTTCGTTGCCAGAATCATGGGCAATTTTAACTGCCTTTCCTAGCTTGGCGGTTGCTACCTCAGTATCGCCCTTAGCACGAGCCTCCAACCCCTCCTGAATGGTTTGGGCAAGTTCTGCTTGTCCGGTGTAGTGAGCAACCCGCTTGTCGATTTTGGTTGATTTAGCCTCGTCATCCGTCCAAGTTGCCAGAATCCGTGCCTCGGCGACTTTGGTTTCCACACCGTTTACCGTGTAAATGAGACTCGCCCGACCCGCCAACATCTCATCGCCGACGTTTCCTGGGTTAACCTCAATGCAGAAGTGGTAGTCGCGGGATTCATTCTTCCCCCAAGCACCAGTGGGATAGTCAGAGACTTGGGGTTTGACCTGTTTGGCGCGATTGGTGAGGTCAACGATTTCCGGACTCACCTGCTTGCAAAATAAAACCTTGGCACCCTGCGGAGTCCACAGGCGCATTGCCACATCACTAACATCCTTGCTCATGGCTTTCCCTAAAATCGCCCGAAAGTCCGCTTCAATCATTGAGGCATCAGCAATGATATCGGTAGTCCCCAGCAGCCTTCCTGAAATCAGTTGTAGCTGCTTAACCTGCCAGTCAGTGCCCACACCCCGACAGTCGCACTGGAACACCCCCTCACACTCCTGCAAAACCTTCTTCAGTCGGTTCTCATCCGAATCATCATTTTGTCCATCGGTGAGGAGTAGCGCCTGACGAACTGCATTCGGCAGCTTCTGGAACTGCTGCAAAGCTTCAGATAACCACTTAGAGATGACTGTGCCACCAGTGGCATCTATCTTTTTGATAGCGGCGATCGCTCGCTCTTTGTGCTCACGAGTAGCTACTGACACAGGGAAAATTACGCGGGCGCGATTAGAGCCGGTGACGATGAAGAAGGAAGCATCATCAGGCAGCAAATTCACCACTTTAACCATCGCATCCTTGGCGGCATAAATTTTCTGCCCTCCCATAGAACCGGATGTGTCACAGATGACTCCGAAGAGTCTTTCACCAGTAGCAGTAGCACTTACTCCTTCAGCACCCTCAGCGATCGCAGTCATGATCGCATGAACTTCTTTAGTGCCCTGCGGTAAATACTGGTTTTGGAAGACTTCGGCTTTGAACTGGGTAGACATGGGAATCCTCTAGCTTTCATGGGGCTGCGCGTCCCGATGAGATCATTGTGTACCTTAAGACCTGCTCTTCAACTTGAAACTTAAACAATTGATAGGTTAAGGAGAACAGTCTCTAATACTAAATCCGCTTGTCAAACCCTCTTTTCCTTTTCAGTCGTAGAGACGTTCTGGTGGCCCCTGAGCATAGCCGAAGGGCAGAACGTCTCTAAAATGTGAGAGCAGATTGCCCAAAAAAGGGTAGCTAACCCGGATTTAGTATAACTATCAAATTTCAACAAGCTGATGAGTCAGGTTTCCGGAAAAAGATTTGAGAATTTCTCTATTTCCCTGACTTGATGATCACC
>CAZZWA010000428.1:3746-5159 GCA_964657555.1 uncultured Microcoleus sp. | reverse complement strand
TTTAACATTTGGAAATTTTCCCACTACCTTTCGCCAGCGAGAGGAAAATGACAACTAGACCTACGACAAGCAGAGTCCCTCCAGATTTACCGCTAGGGAATCAGAGAATGGCTTGCGACAGAGCAGGAAAACTGAAAACTGAGATGCTCCCAGCTCAGGTATGTGATGAATTTCCAGCGCTTGGAGCAAGTTCTAGCTTAACCTCAGAGTTACGAGTCCCGGCACACCCTGTTTTACCTTGCCCTTGAGAGCGTTACGAGCACTAGTAGTCCGTCAAGACAACTTTGACGAGTAGAGAGATGGGGTGATGGGTGTGGTGGATATTCCCCTGATCACTTTGTCACCTTGTCTCCAAATCTATCTCAACCAGTCAATTTTCGGTTGGTGCTCTACTAGTGGTCTGTCAACCTGTTTTTGACGAGTTGTAGGGCTAGTGCCCCCATGCCTACCCCCCAGCATTTGGGGCATCCTTCGACAGGGCTCAGGAAACCACACGGGGGGATTGCCCCTACGAACTCTCCCATCAAATTAACCTAGAAAGACCACTAGTTTTCATAGCAGATATCCAGGATGCTCGTGATTTATAAAGAGAGTCAATAATAAATTCTCTTCTTTCAATTAAATTATTGACAAAAAACTTGATGTATGCACATCCTGAAAAAATTGTATCATTGATAACAGTTATTTAAAGAAATCCCAATTGCTTGCATAGAATGAAAGTTCTGCTATTATATAGC
This sequence comes from uncultured Microcoleus sp., assembly GCA_964657555.1. Lineage (GTDB taxonomy): Bacteria > Cyanobacteriota > Cyanobacteriia > Cyanobacteriales > FACHB-T130 > CAZZWA01. The sequence goes on along the minus strand of CAZZWA010000428.1, from coordinate 4,422 downwards.
TTTCCTATCTGAACTTATTGGTAACTATTGCTGGTCAAGAAGTTACTTAAAATCTGGGAATTAAAACTTTTTCCCTGCCAAAGGATGAAACTCAAATTTTCAAAATTTGAGGCAATAATGCTGGACATTGTTTACATTTTAAAATGAGGTGTGACACCCCTCTAACTGTTGTTATCAGATTTGGTATAGACTGACTACATCATTCAATTAGTGCTCGTAGATATTGATTTCATACTACTAACCACTTTTACCCTGTACTCCACCATGATTACTTCATCAAAGACAAGTCTAAAGACAACAGCCTTAGCAAAACCTCAGAAAGAAATCTGCTCAGAGAATTACTTAAAACATCCAACTTTTGGTCTACTAACAAGAGTGTGTCGGCTTGAAGAAAACCTTGAATTATTCACTACACTCTATGCCCAGCGTTTCTTTTTTTTGGTAAGCAGTCACCCTGGCAGCATCAATTTTGAACCAATTGGTCGTACCGATGCTTGCTTTAGGGTGGAAAATCGTCTCAAACACCTACGTCGCACTAATCAAACCCAGGAGTACGACAAGCTTTTTGCCATGTATAAGCTTTCGCTGCGGTGAAAAATGAGACTAAAGGACTCTTGGGAAGATGTTTCCTTAAGTCCTAAGAGAGCTGTGATATCGGGGTGCTTTTAGCTAATCG
>CAZZWA010000428.1:0-3646 GCA_964657555.1 uncultured Microcoleus sp. | reverse complement strand
CCATAAATCTCGACCTGTTGTCGGTCATATTCATTTTGTACTGCTGGACGGTTGGGGTGATAATCTTCCAACTCATCCAGACCGCTTAAAATACCAGGGTCAGTAAAGGTGAGCAAAAATCCCTGAACTGGTGCGTCTCCGGCGGTCATTGCCGGGTACCCGCTCGGCAAAGCAAAAAGTTGACCAATTGCGATCGCTCTTTGCGCTGCTACCACCTTACTGGCACATAATCGCTCATAATTAGACTCACCTGGTTTTAGTGTGCCATAGACAAAGACTTTCACCGTTTGGGCATGGGGCATGAGAAATACTCTACACAGATAGCATCTGCCTCCCCTGCTCTCTTCTCGATCAGTCAGGGCAACCAGACAGGGTGGAAACCCAATAAAGGCAGCTCTTGCGGTTGCAGTTGGTTCGTAAATGCTGAATGATTAGATGGCAGTGGCAGCAACCAGAGGTGACTGGTAGTGATCGCTGCTCCCAAATCCGTTGTCAAATCCTCTTTTTTGGGTAGTGTTTTCTGAGTGACCACTCGATCTAACAGTAGCGCTAATCCGTCTGGGGATAAACTCATCTGAATGTCTCTTTGATTAGTTAGTGGCAACAATTGCTTGACTTGAAATGTCTTGAGGTCAATTGCTACCAGATTTTGTTGTTCATTGTAGTTTTCCCCTTGCGCCTGCTGCGCTACTAGGCAGTAGAGGACTGGCGAAGAGGGGTCAAACTGGCAGTTGAGGCGGTCGCCAGTAGTGCGCAGCAGTTCTTTTGCCGGCCCCTGATTAGGAACGAGAAACAGCGATTGTGTAGAATCGCTGTTGAACTTCACCATTGCCGCAGCCAAGCCAGTTTTGGCGAAACTCAGTACTCGATCATACTGAGGTAGAAATTCTAGGGGGGATGCCGAAGGTGTGAGTGGCAGAATATCGACGCCATCAGGGAGCAAGAGTGCCAAAGAAGCACTATCCGGTGCTATCAGAAATTCTCCTCCAGGCGGGTTCTTTAAGGATTGGGGAGAGGCATCTGGTCGCAGTACCCAGAGACTAGAATCCCTAAGATTATTTCGCTTTACCCGAAAGACTACAATCACTTGTCCGTCGGGCGATAAGTCAAATTTCAGATTTTGGTATTCTTGGCTATCTAAAACCCGGTTAACTTTCCCAGCAATGGGAGCTTGGTCAGTATGACTGAAAGACTCAGGAGGTATGCCTGTAGTCACAGTGTATAGCTGTTGTTCTGACAAACCCGGTCCGTAATTCAACCAGTCAGTGGCAGAAAACAAAATCCGATCGCCTGCTGGGTAAGGCTTAAAGTTGATGACAACTTGGTTTTTGGGCGTGAGGATGATTTTTTGGTTCTGGGTGAGGTTGTAGAGAATTAACCGTCCCTTTTCTTCTCCCTCGATCCCTAAGTAGACAAAAGCGCGATCGCGGGTGCGAAACTGACCGACAAACGGCTGGATTGGCTTCCCAGTTTTTCCAATGCTTGTACCTTGTTGTGCCTTCCGTAATTCCACCTTATAGATCGTGTCATAGCGAACAGGGGAAGTTAGGGTATAGGCCATCCGTCGCCCCGCCCAACTGAATTTACCGGGCAAGGGGGGATTGATATGCAGATTCGCCTCTACACTCGCATGCTCCATCGGGCGGGTAAAGGTGAGGATAAACCTGTTATCTTCCGCCCCCACTTTTTTGTTCTGCCAACTGAAATCCCGCACTTTTGGTGCAGCGCGATCGCCACCCCATACCAATATTCCAATTAGCAGAAATAATACCAGCATGAGCGTCCAGGCAATGCGGTCAATTGGCTGCAAGAATTTTGAGTAATCAGTTGTGAGTTTTAAGTAACGCATCACACCCTAACTGGATCGAACTCAACATGGCTGAGACTTCGCTGATTTTATACCTTTGTTTTTCTCACTTTGCCGGATATAGCACTGATACAACTAAGGCTTTAATCTATATCAAGTCAGGTTAACCTCTCCCTACATCCCCATCAATAAGGTAAAACGTTCAACGACTCTCAGAAAGCGGCGACAGGGTTGGTTAACTTACCTTATTGCTCATCTGAGGGAAAAGTAATAGTGCTTAGTGAGCGCAAAATCTTCAATGCGGTTGCTCTGCAAATCGTAGCTACACACATATGGGATAGGATAATAACTATTATTAATCTTTATAATTATGGCAGCCTTAGGTAAGCAAGACGCACAGATGTCTTTTGCTAAACCAACTTCGATATCCTCCCCCTCGGCAGATAACATGGGCGGAGTTGTTCAGGAATATCTCTGGGTTTGGGAAGGGCAACAACTGCGGGTGGTTTATGAAACTATAGGGCAGGGCGGTCAATCAATACTCCTCCTACCAGCGTTCAGCACTGTTTCCACCTACCTAGAAATGCGCGGACTAGCAAAGTTACTGGCTCCCCGGTTTCAAGTGGTGGCATTGGATTGGCCTGGTTTTGGTCAATCGGGGCGTCCTCCCCTCAAATACCGACCAGCCTTGTACCATCAATTTTTGCAGGATTTTGTCAAAACTGTCTTCAACACCCCAGTAGCTGTGATTGCTGCTGGTCATGCTGCTGGTTACGTAATGCAGCTGGCCCAACAACCACCACCTGTGTGGTCGCGGGTAGTTTTAGTTGCACCAACTTGGCGCGGCCCTCTACCCACGGCAATGGGCGAGCATCGAGGCTGGTATGGAATGCTTAGAGAGTTAGTGCGATCGCCTATTCTGGGTCAAGCCCTCTACAAATTGAATACAACACCAGACTTCCTGCGCTTCATGTACCAGCGCCATGTCTTTACTGACCCAGCCCTTTTAACACCTAGCTTCATCCAGCAGAAGTGGCTTTCTACTCAACAGCAGGGAGCACGATTTGCTCCAGCAGCCTTTGTGACTGGCGCTTTAGATCCAGTACAAAATCCAGATGATTTTCTCGCTTGGTTTCAGCCCCCACCAGTGCCAGTGATGGTAGTCATTGGCGAGCAAACCCCACCCAAATCGCGGGCAGAAATGGATGCTTTGGCAAGGTTGCCGGGGGTGCAGACGCAGACGGTTTCTGGTTCCCTGGGACTGCATGAGGAATACCCAGAGACCTTGGCAGCGACTATTTTGTCTTTTCTGTGAACTATAAATTATACCAAATCCCGCTCTAATACTCCCTTTTTGGGCAATCTGCTCTCACCTGGTACAGACGTTCCGGCAGAACGTTTCTACGGCTGGAAAAGAAAAGAGAGTTTGCCGAGGATTTGGTATTAACTGCTCGCGAATCACCTTTTTCAGCTTTCAGTGCACTCTAATTCTGTTTAAGGGGCGGTGCCAGCTCAATACGGCATTAGATAAACGGTAGCATGCTTAAGACTTACCTCTTTTCGTTCTCCCCTTAGCAATACGTGGGTAAGCAAGAAAGCCAGCCAGCCGCTTTGGTAATAGGTAATAGGGGATTGATTGATAGCGTTAAATTCTTGGGAAGAGAAAACTAAGTACCGAATCATAATATCAATTTGGCTGGAATATCCATAAAAAACACTCGCACTTCTTACCGCTAAAGCCTGACGGCCTGAACAGGCTTCTTCCCCAGCTTTTCCAACGGTTGGATATTTTTTTATTTGGAAGTCCCTTAATGAGAGATATGGCAATTTAAAGGCACA
>CAZZWA010000427.1:0-5163 GCA_964657555.1 uncultured Microcoleus sp. | reverse complement strand
AAATGTAAGTGCTTGCTTAACATTGCCAGTACCTACTTATACAAGGCTTAGGACAATTTTTGCTCCACTTTCCGTAATCGAAGATCGTTCAGGCGGATCTATATATGTAGCGTTACTTGATCGAGCGAGCCAATTTGTGCTACAAAAGTATTATGAAACTACATTCTGCTTGCAGACCTTAACAATGACTTCCTCATCCTTCTCGCCTAGATTCAGCACAACCCATCGCCGTCCCAGCCGAGACTTGGTGGCAGCAGTGGTGCTGTTTTTGGGCAAGGGGATTTATGAACTCGTCAGGGGTCAAGCCACAGTTATAGAAACAAGCTTCGATAACCAAAGCTGGTTCAATCCGGGTACATCAATAGAGAGTAGGAGGTACAGGTGCAGACTTGTACCGATGTAAGGCAACAAACCCAAGCAACAAAGCTTGTTGACCACCCCTGCTCCTGACAACCAGAAGCGGGGGTGATTTTTTAGGAGTTTTCTAGTCATGCCAACTCGACAATGCAGCCAACCATTGGTACTCCAAAACTCAGTGGTAGTGTTTTCCAAAAACTACCTACCCATGAGCCGAATTAACATCAAGCGGGCTGTCGCCCTGCTGATCACAGGTCAAGCAGAACCGCTTGACGAAGCCAGTCCAAAGAGTTGGGAAGTGCGTTCTCCCAGTGTTGTACTACAGGTTCCCCAACATATTCGGCTAACAATTGGCAACACTGAGCGGTTGTGGAAGGTACCACCAGTAAATAGAAGGGAAGTGCTGCGACGGGATGGTCACACCTGCCAATACTGCGGTAGCACTAAAAATCTGACGCTGGATCACGTCCTACCCCGTTCTCGGGGAGGTTCGCACACTTGGGACAACGTCGTTACTGCTTGCGAGTTGTGCAACTCTACCAAAAGCGATCGCACTCCTCAAGAAGCAAAAATGACTCTTCGTACCAAGCCCAAAGCGCCCATCCACCCTGCTGTTGCTTTTGCGGAGCAGTTCTGGAAAGAACAGCAGTCCTCCACTAGTCACGAATAAATCTCAAGTTACAGGAAGCAAAAAGAAAATGCTGAAACTGAACTATAGCGAATCTGGTTTGCACATGGAGCGGGTAGCTATTTCTCTAGAGGAGCTAATGCAAGCACGAGCACTTCTAGCTTTAAGAGCTGGACAGTCGCTGTATGTAGAACCTGGTAAAGCAGCCTTTTTGCTTCCTGCTGACGTACTGGGACTGACTCAGTTAGAGTTGGCACTAGGGATGGAGCAGAACATTACGGTGTCTCCTGTTGATGCAGAGTTTGTGGAAGTGAGCCTGGAGGGAACCTGGATTGCTCCAGGCGCTGATGCTCATGAAGGTACGTTTGTGACTGCCTTGAATTGTCGTGCTGAGTTCTTTGTCTACAAGCTCTGGCAGGGTTCTCAGTTCCATGTATCCTCCCTAGCGTGAGGGAAGAGAGCATGGGGAGAAGAAAATACCTCTCCTGCTTTCTTTTGTGAGTCGAATCGCAATCAGAGAGGGGAACATAAAGTTTACCCTCTCTTCTCAAAAAAATCTTGTATTACCTCTTGACACTTATGTAATACTTATGTATTATAAATGTAGTAAAAAACGACAGCCTATTAAAGACAGCGCCATCAGAACCTTGAAAACAACTTGAAAACAAAATATTGCCAAAGGGTAAGGCGTCAGGTTCAAGCCCTATCGTGGACTGCAAACATCGGAGTGTAGCTCAATGGCAGAGCCCCAGGCTCATAATCTGGTTTGTGCGGGTTCAAGTCCCGCCACTCCTACCAAATGTGGGGATGGTGTAATTGGCAACATGTCGATCTCCAAAATCGATGTTCTAGGTTCAAATCCTAGTCCCCACGTTCAGCTGTGTGCCCTCAAAAGGGAAGCATACAAACTGGGTATTCAGATCTTCGGATCGGAGTAGGTTCGACTCCTACAGCCTCCTCTACATGGGGGCTGATCAAACGTAGCTTCTCAAACTTGCACGCAGTAAACAATTTCATACCAAATCCGGCTCTACTTTGGGCAATCGGCTCTCACCTTGTAGAGACGTTCTGCCCTTCGGCTAGGCTCAGGGGCCACCGGAACGTCTCTACGACTGGAAGGGAAAAGAGGGTTTTACAAGCAAATTTGGTATCATTCCTCGTAAGCAAATTGGGGTTCTTGTCAGATTTTGGTGCTCCAAGCTTGGGGAAGACAGAGGGCAGAAGTAGTATAATTGAATTACATTCAGACTCATAACATCAAACTTTTAAGGGGTAAGCGTTAATTTTTGGTATGGAATTGCCAGCCACGAAACCGATTAATCTATGCGCGGTGCGACAGCATTCACAGCTACCCTGGCAATATTAGCTTTGATCTGGAGTCAGACCACTCCATCGTCTATGGCAATTCAGCTTGCCAATGGTACAGTGTACTTTGACAAAGCCCCTGACTTAGTATCAGTTACCAGCCCATACAAAAGCATTGACACGCCGGGAACAACCTACTTCTTCACAATCAGTTTGCCAGCAAATGCTGGTGAACCGCTTCAACGAGTGACAATTTCTCAAATTGACGGCATAGAAGATATCCAATTTCTTCTTAAAGAAACCTACGCCTTTGAAGGGAAAGGTTGGGATGGAGATCGGAAGGTGACTCTGGGAGAAGTGACGAGGGACAAAGAAAAGCCGACGATCGCAGTGACCTTTAACCCACCAGTACCGCCTGGTAAAACTGTCACGATCGCCCTTCATGCTATCCGTAACCCCTTTTCTAGCGGTGTTTATCTGTTTGGCGTCACTGCCTTTCCGGCGGGGGAGAAAGCCTATGGTTTATATCTAGGCGTCGGACGGCTGCAATTCTACGGTGGTGGCAGGCGCATATAGCATTTGGGGATAGTTTAACGAGCATTCCTATGAGAAATGTAAATAATTGTACCGTGTTAATAAGCTTTTCTGCTTATATGGCTCCTGTTAATTTGTTCGCGACCAATGAATGTACTCTCTGTTTGTTAGTAAGTAATTTTGCTTAAATAAAAGTTAGTTACTGTAGCTAGAGCAATCCAGCCTCATAGCCGCTTTTGTCAACAGCCACACCCTAAGATAGAGTGGCAGAGAGAGAAAGTTCAAAGCCGAGTTTATTGAAGATAGTGTGCAAACTTTACTATTTGTAACAGTTTTTTTGATTTCTCCCCCCGATAACTCGCTGCTATGCTATAGTTGTAAGTGAGAATTAATTCGGTGGCAACGTTTGTTTTTAGTATTGACAGGCATTTTCCTTGTGAGCTGGACAGGCTTCTCTCCGAAATCTAAATCTCTACACCCCTACGATTTTGGAGACAATTTATGTCAATTTATGTAGGCAATTTATCCTACGAGGTCACTCAAGAGGACCTAAATGCTGTTTTTGCGGAGTACGGAACCGTTAATCGCGTACAATTACCGACTGACCGGGAAACTGGTAGGTTGCGCGGTTTTGGTTTTGTGGAAATGGGAACAGAAGCAGAGGAAACGGCTGCTATTGAGGCTCTTGATGGTGCCGAATGGATGGGTCGCGATCTAAAAGTGAATAAGGCTAAGCCTAGGGAAGAAAGAAGACCCTCTGGTGGGAATTGGGACAACAATCGTCAAAATTCAAGACGCTACTAAGGTTTGAGATCTGAGATTTAACTTAAATTATTAGATCTAAACTGTTAGATTTTGAGGGCAGACACCGCGTCTGCCCTTTTTTGCGCTCTTGTTTTGCTTTTCATACTTCGCCTGCTAACATGATTACCTAACAAGGTAACAAGAGGCGAGAAAGTAGCAATTGGTTATGCTTGAATAAGGTAGGGAAAAATAGCTTTTTCAGCCTTACTTCATCACAATTGCCTGTGGATGAAGAATAGACTGATACTCCTTAATCCGCCATCAACTCCCCTTTACGCAAACATGACGCTGTTCAACATAAAGGCTGATTTTCTCATTGAGCAATCAAGCTTTTTGATAATTTGCATCTACCCAGCAGCGTGGTAGGCTCTCACCTGAAGGGAAAATTAATTTCTCTTTCTCAAAAGATTTAGGCTCTTGTTCCTCTTGGCCTGCCTGATCTTTTCCAGGAACAACATTTTCCGTAGGGTTGAACAGTGCCTTCACATCAATTACTTCTATCAGATTGCCAGATTGTTTGTCTTGTAAAAACATAGTTCTATATTAACGGGTGTGTGGTGCTATTTTACCCCCTTAGCCTAACCGTCTTTACTCAAGCTATTCCTCTGTCTAGAGTTTAGTTGTTTGCCTTCAATTGAAAAATATCAGACTTGCGATGTACCAGCCACTAGTTTAGTCGTAGGTTGAGGATAACTTGCTGTCTCAATGGTGTTTTTACGGCATAAAATCACCTGTTTTCAAAGCTGTCGTCTATTTTTTAAATAACAGAGATTGAAGCACGATTGTTTGAAAGCGCAGCGAGCTGAGTTAATTATTTCTTGACTTGACTATACCTTCTGACAGAAGACTCAAGCAAATAAATCATCTAAATTAGAAATATATCAAACATCAGCTTTGAAATTAAGTCTGTCAAAAATACGGAGAAATAAAATGAGCATAGAAGATAGAGCCAAAGCCGCTGGCCAAAACATTGAAGGCAAAGCCCAAGAAGCATTGGGTAATGTAACTGGCGATCCCGAAGATAAAGCAGAAGGGAAAGCAAAGCAAGCAGAAAGCGAAGTTCGCAACAGCGTAGAAGACGTGAAAGATAAGGTCAAAGAGAAGCTCAACTAAAAAAGAGTGGTTTCTCAAGAAGGCATAGGTAGCTTATGAGCTACCTATGCCTTCTTTATTGATGGTATTTACATTAAATAGACAGAATTATTTAAGCTATAAGAGGTTGATGGTGATCGCGATCTGCTTGAATTGGTAACTCACGATAACATTCAAGCAGATGGCTCCTCTAGTTCTGGGTGATAACTCTACTCAGTTCGTGAACTCTCTATGTAGGGGTAGTCTCATAGTGCTGTAAAGCATGATACAGCTACAGCTTTGTTAGCCCCGCATTTTCCAGCTTTGCCACTGTAAACTAGTAGTTTAGAACTTCCTTTCTCTACAAAAGCGACGGCACAAAGCGATGCGGGCAAAGATAAGAGATACAGAAATTTACTTTGACATTGAAGGTTCTGCACTAGTGGCAGATGGCCCGCGAATGC
>CAZZWA010000426.1:0-5174 GCA_964657555.1 uncultured Microcoleus sp. | reverse complement strand
AAGTGATTAGCCGGACAGGATATCAAGTCAACACCATATTGTAAGCCTTCTCATACTCATCCACCATAGTCTTGATGCTAAAGTGGCTTAAAACATAGTCCCGACAGGTTTGTCGGTTTAACTTCATTGCATCTGGAAGCGCTTCAATCATGCCTTCTATACTGTGGCAGACAAAGCCGGTTTTCTCCTGAGCAACTACCTCTGGCACAGCACCCATCTCGATCCCAATAACTGGAGTACCTGTAGCCATCGATTCAATCATGACTAAGCCAAAGGGTTCCCGCCAGCTAATTGGAAACAGGGTTACTGTCGCACCTCCTAACAGGCACACCTTCTCTTCATGGGAAACTTCACCTAGATACTGAATTTGCTCACCGTCAATCAACGGTTCTACCTGCTCTTGAAAGTATCTCTGGTCAACTAAGTCAATTTTGCCTGCTATTTTTAGGGGTAAGCTAGTAGCACGAGCAATCTTGATAGCTTCTGTAGGTCCTTTTTCGGGGGAAAGCCGACCTATAAAGGCAAGATATACTGATTCATCTGGCTTTTCCTGAAAGCGATACTGTGCTGGATCTAGGCCGTTATACACTGTATGAATATAATTCAACCCTAGTCGAGGTTCTCGCTGCGCTTCACTGATACTGATAAACGGCTCCCCAGCAAATTGCCGGAACATTTTCTCGTTATCTGGGGTGAAGATGCCATGAGTTGTGTGGACTGTAGGCGTTTTCACAAAACCAGTGTAAGGAAGGGCTATACAGCCGACATGGGAGTGAATAATATCGAAGTGATGTGCTTGTTGATAGACTTGAGCGAGCATCATTTGCTCGTATAGTTCCGGCTCTTTAACCGTTTTATCTAGCCTCAGTGCTCGGTCGTGAACTGATTTTATTTGAGCAGTCGTAATCGAGTCTCCGGAGGCAAACAAGGTGACTTGATGACCGCGTCGCACTAATTCTTCAGTCAACAAACTGACAATAAGCTCAGTTCCGCCATACCGCAAGGGTGGGACTCTTTCCCACAAGGGAGCAATTTGGGCAATTCTCATAAAGCATCTATAGGGACATTAGTCTTTCAAAATCCCCGTCAAAATTTTAGCTTACTTTGTTGTCTCTTGATAATTAAGATAGTCTAACGCCGACGATCTTTGTTGCGTACAGTATTGCGGATGCTCCAACCATTGAGGCTTTAGCTGCTCGACTAAGTATAACTAAAATTACAAATAGCAGACATTCAAGTCCAGACAAAAGTACATAAACAACCTTAATTAAGTGATTTATATAGATAATTGGAAAACAACTTACCAAAAATATTTATGAAGTAGCAGGAGAAATCTCGCCCGCAAGTGGCGCGAAATATTCCTCCTTTCTAAGGAATGTTGAAACCCTGCTTCTCGTGGGTGGCCTATTCAAAACTCAAAACTTTCATTTTTGCTTCTGCGCGCCCACCTAATCTGGCAAAGTTTGGGTAGTTATGCTGGAGTAGCACTAGTAGTTCAAGGCATCAGTTTAGATACCCTTCGTAGTACAGGCGTCTCGCCTGTGCGAGCTTTTCAGCCCGCACTACGGTAACTCAGATCTTGCACCTTTCTCAGTAAGCTACAAGACCTGCCCAGAGTTAAAACTCCGGGCTCATAGCTCAAGTCCACTTAAGTGGACTAAAACTCTTACCCAGTCGTCTAAACACTACTTCAGCTATGAGACGGGGAATTTATTCCTTGGCGGATTGTTGCCACAGGTGCAAGATCTCAGGTAACCAAACTTGCGCTGTGTTGTACTAGTCTCAAGTATGGAAGACTTTTGAGAACACTTTTGCTTAGCTAAAGAAAGAGATCGCGTGTGCTCAAAGAGCGAGCACACGGTAATGACAGCCTGATTTTGGGGAAGTTCACACTGAACTTGAGGTCAACTGAGGTGTTGCCGACTGCTGGGGACGTTCACCAGTCACAACGACTTGCACACCCCCTTTAGGGGCTGAAACCAACCCACGGCGTGTAGGAAGCACCGGACGGTTGTCAGCCAGCGCCAGTTGAAAACGTGAGAGGATCTTGGCCAGTACCACTTTCATTTCAAACTGGGCAAAGGCCAAACCAATGCAGCGTCGAGCACCATTACCAAAGGGTAAAAATTCATACGGAGAAAACTGCCTTTCCAGAAAGCGCTCTGGTCTGAATTGCTCGGGTTCTGGGTAGACCTCCTCCCGGCGGTGAGCCAGATAGATAGAGCCTATGACTCCTGTCCCTGGCGCCAGCTCGTAGCCCATCAACGAGACTGATTCTTTTACCTCCCGTGGGAAGGTCAGCATAGCCACAGGGTAGATTCGCAGGGTTTCATTACAGACCGCATTTAGATAGGGGAGTCGGAAAATGGTGCTGGGGTCTGGATCGCTACCCAGGCTATCAAGCTCCTCTAGCAGCTTTGAGTGTACCGACGGTAGCTTGTGAATCCAGTATAATGCCCAGGCCATAGCGGTCGCTGTAGTCTCGTGACCTGCTACCAACAGAGTTATCAACTCATCGTGTAACTCCTGATCCGTCATTGGCTGTCCTGCTTCATCACGAGCAGACATCAGCAAGCTGAGGATATCTGTGCGAGAAGGGTCATTTTGCTGGCGGCGTTCCTGAATTTCTTCATAGATTAGTTTGTCAGTTTGTCGCTGACGGCTGAGAAAGTTCCCCCAAGGAGTCAAGGGGCCTAAGTCCCTTTGCAGGACTGGAAAATAAAGCATAGCAGCGCTGTAGGGAGAACTTGTCTCATCTAGCATTGCACTGAGGAGTTGCTCTAGTTGCTGGCCGCGTGGGTCTTCATCTAGGCCAAATACGGCTTGCAAGATCACGCGCAGAGCGATCGCTTGTGTCGATGACCGGACACAGAAAGGCTTACCGATTGTCCATTGGCTAATCACTTGCTCCGTAATATCACCAATAAGTTGACCATAAGCCCGCATCCGTTCGCCGTGAAAGGGGGGCAATAGCATCTGGCGCTGACGTTGGTGGCTTGCACCACTGGTTGTGATTACAGAGCGATTTCCCAAAAGAGGCTGGAAAATTTGGTTCAACTCACCTGGAGCCTCAAACTGCTGAGCATCGCTCAAGAGATCCTGAAGTGCTTGGGGATTGCTAACAAACACTATAGGGGTAGAGTTAATGCGTAGTGTAAAGATGTCACCATAGCGTTGGGCACAGGCATCCATATAGGGCATGGGATTGAAAATCCACTGAAGCGTTTGTACAAATGATGGTATTTGCGGACCTGGAGGTAGTACCATACAATCTTCTCTTGATGAATTGTTCAAGTCTAACCTTAACAAAGTTGATCGAAGAGATATTTCGCCAAATTTAGTTAGCTTCAAATTACTATCTACAGTTACGTCATGATTTCATGTAGCTAGCTCATTCAACTAGGTAATTTAGTTTGTGCCTAACTACTTAAACTCGTTATCATGGTTTCTCAGTATTAATTAATACAAAATAGTCCGTAAATATAGTTGCATAATTAGGGTATTTCTAGTAAAGCTGTGTCTCTTAGGCTTTTGCCAGACAAATTAGATTCTTAAACTTAAATAGTTAACAAATTTGGGGTATGTTCAGATACATTGAAAATTTAGGGAAGGCATCATGCAGATAATTGATCTTAGTGATACGTTGCAAAATGACAAGAGTTGGACTCCTTGGTGGGCACGCAACTCGGTGACTTATCAAGATCACAAGTTTGGAAGATTTGCCATCTGGCTGCTCTTTAGGATTACACCAAAGTACCTGCGCAACGGTCTCGGTTGGGCTAACGATGTAATTAAGCTCTCCTCTCATGGTACCACTCACATGGATGCGCCATGGCACTACGCACCTACTTCCGAGGGAAAACCAGCTAAGACAATTGACCAGGTTCCTTTGGAGTGGTGTTTCTGCGACGGTGTTGTACTTGATATGCGCCACAAGAGTAATGGAGAGGCCATTACAGTGGAGGATATTAAATTAGCACTAGAAAAGATTAGCTACAGGCTCAAGCCATTCGACATTGTGCTAGTGCAGACAGGGAACGACCATCTACTAGGAAAGCAAGAGTACTTCACCCACGGATGCGGTGTGAGTGCAGAAGCGACACACTGGCTGATTGATCAGGGTGTAAAAGTAATGGGAATTGACTCTTGGGGCTGGGATGTACCTCTACCAGTTCAGGCAAGGCAGGCAAAAGCCAGTGGACGGAACGATATTTTCTGGGCTGCCCATTTCGTTGGCATTGACAAGGAATACTGCCAACTGGAACGGCTGACCAATTTGGATAAACTACCAACTCATGGCTTTAAAGTGGCGGCGTTTCCACTCAAAATTAAAAATGGTTCTGCGGGGCCAGCACGAGTGGTGGGCATCATAGAAGAGTCATGAAACTCGTGACGTTTGTTCCTAATTCTGAACCACTAACCACGCCACTCGTGGGGGTGCTAATAGATGGCGATCGCACTGTTGTAAATTTGCTAGCTGGCAGACGGGTGATGACAGGTGCTTCGGAACCTTATTTGTCTGACATGCTAACTTTCCTAGATGCAGGGGAAGTTGCTCACGAAGCAGCTGCACAGGTGAGAGATTTCGTTTGCACTCAACGTCCGCCAGACACCACTCACCTGCTGAGTGATGTTGTTTTGCTCTCTCCCGTCCCTCGACCGCGTTCTATTCGCGACTGCCTGGTATTTGAAAAGCATCTGATCCAGGCAACTCGAAAAACAATCAGGCAGCGATCACCACTGCTTGCTAACTTAGACGCTTGGGTAGAACAGTTGAGGGGAAAGCCATTGTTCAGTCCGCCCAATGTCTGGTATGAGTCCCCAGTTTACTATAAGGGGAATCCATTCAGTGTTGTCGGGACCAATTCAGAGGTGCATTGGCCTACTTATACAGAAAAACTAGATTACGAATTAGAGTTCGGCATATTTATCGGCAAGGCAGGGCGAAATATCTCTCCAGCAGCAGCGCACAACCACATTGCTGGCTACACAATCTACAACGATTTCAGCGCCCGTGACACCCAAATGCAGGAGATGAGATGTTTCCTCGGCCCAGCAAAGGGGAAGGACTTTGATACAGGCAACGCCATTGGTCCTTATCTCGTTACCCCAGACCAAGTGCCGGAACCTTATAACTTGACGATGAGTGCAAGAGTCAATGGCGAAGAGTGGTC
>CAZZWA010000425.1:0-5178 GCA_964657555.1 uncultured Microcoleus sp. | reverse complement strand
TACCGACTTCTGACGCTTGCTCTTCCATCTGCCGTTTTATTTCAAGCCCTTCCTGTGGCATCGACGGATATAGTAAACTCCGCTTCGGCTTCAGGTTCTAACCTGACACAACCAGTCACCTCCAATCAAACGACGGTAAGTGCGGGGACTGCCAGTTTATCGCTAGTTAAAACAGGCGATCGCGCAGCCGCAGAGCCTGGGGACACCATTATTTACCGTCTAGCGCTGCAAAACACTGGTACAGTAGCAGCCAGCAACATTGTGATCACAGATACCCTACCCGTTGGTTTCCGGTATGTGTCACGGGCTCTACAAGGCTCTATCACTACGCAAAATGGTACTACCACGCCAGTCACATTGCCTCCAGCTAAAACATCCAACCGGACAGTCACCTTTACCTATCCTAGTTTGAGTGCTAAACAAACTCTGAATATAGTCTATGCTGCTGTGGTGACACCAGACGCTGTCCGGGGTAACGGCAGAAACCAAGCACAAGAAGCTAGAAGTGGTATTGCTACTTATTTAGTGCGGATTCAGCCAGGTATTTTGTCAGACTGCGGCACGGTTGTTGGACGGGTATTTGTTGACAAAAACTTCGACGGCGAGCAGCAACCAAATGAACCGGGAGTGCCGAATGCTGTGATTTATATGGATGACGGCAACCGGATCGTCACCGACGCTAATGGGCTGTTTTCTGTATCTAATGTCATTTCTGGATATCGCACTTTAGCTCTGGATTTAAGCAGTCTGCCGGGATACACCCTCGCTCCCAATCACTACTTTATTGAACGCAATAGTCAATCCCGCTTGGTTCACCTAGAACCGGGAGGATTAGTGCGGGCAAATTTTGGTGTGACACCTGTATACGGACAAGAGAGACGGTAATGAAAGATTGGTATGCATTTACCCTACTTCTCAGTCAGAAAAATTCTTCTTTATCTTCTTTTGCCTTAGGAGGAACTGAGAAGGAGAAGAACGAGCCAAGAACAGGCAAAAGCAAGAAACTGATTTATTTTTCTTCTTTCTCTTCACTTTTCACGTTTTATTTTTTACTTTGTAGTTCCCATACCACCCGTGCTAGTGAACCGTCTCCTGCTTCTGAGAGTGCTGCTTCATCTTCAATTCAAAACTCAAAACTCTCTAATGTTAGCGCCTACATGCCTGTCAGAGCTTTAGCGACGACAAAGGAGCTAGCGGCGCGTCAGCGCCTTGATGCCCTTAGCAAAAGCTCAGCGTTAGCCTTAGGCTTTAGCAGCGACAAAGGAGCTAGCGCTACTCAAAACTCTCTAAGCAGCACTGCTCCAGCCATATCTACTACTTATCCAACTAAGTTGGTAAAACAACTGCAAACAATTGTTGCTCAGTCCAGAGGCCAAAATTCTCCACAGAATGCAGCAGATTTTGCAACAATGAAGCTCTCTTCCCATCCACAAGAGGATGAGAGATCGGGCGTACCGCTTCGCACAAGCCAGATACATGGTTTGTGGTTAATGGTTAGTGGTAGCGAACAAGCAACAAGCAACAATCAACAAGGCGGTGGGGGCAACTCTCTCCCACACCAAAGAGGCGATGTGACACCCTCGTTGCCTTCAGCGCCCAAGAGTGGACATGAGTCTCAAACTCCTAGCGTACCAACTCCTCAGCCTCTACAGAATGGTACCCAGAATCACAGCATACCGACTGATATATCTCCTACAGAAGTTCACATAATCACTCCCCAAAGTGGAGTCATCAGAGACAGAAAAACAAACTTAGTCGTTCAGTACCATGCTGGTGCCCAATTACAAGTTACCGTCAACAAGAAACCCCTGAACACCAAAGAAGTCCAAACTCAGGTGGAGCCAGTCGGTGAAAATGTCGTCACCCAAGTTTGGTACAACATTCCTCTAGAAAGGGGAGAGAATACCCTGACTGTGCAGCCCAGCAACGGAACGCCTGCCAGTATCAAGTTAGTCGTTAAAGATACCAGCAAGGCCTATAAAATAGAAATTGCCCCTGCCAACCTGGCCAGTGCACCCGCCAATGGACGCTCCACCATTACCCTCGAAGGGAATATTACCGATGACCAGGGGAATCCTATCCGCGAAGATACCGTCGTCACTCTAACTGCTAGTGCCGGTAAATTTATTGGTGCTGACTATAACAAAGACCAACCAGGGTTCCAAGTTCTCGCAAGGGGAGGAAAATTTACAGCTGTTTTGCAATCAGGTTTACAAGCTCAGAAAGTCAGGGTACGAGCAGCGGTAGAAAGGAGAGTGGTGAAAGATCCGTCGAGGCGCGTGCTGCGAGAGGACAATCAGGCAACGCCAGCTCCCATTACGCTACCACCAACCTCTTCTACCAGCGACCCTCAATCCCCAGACTACCCAAAAAATGTGGGAATACCACCCACGAGCAATAATCCCCTCCCAACACCTGCCTCTGGTAATCCCGATAATCCCCTCACCCCTGATATCGAAGCTTACACGCAGGTAGAATTTGTCACCTACCTGCGACCACCAATCACAACTGGGGTTGTGAATTTTCGAATTGGCGGTCGCAGTACAGATTTCTTCGGCTCCCGCACCAACTTTCTCAACCCTGACCGGAAAGGTACCAGTTTTGATTTGAACGGTGCTGTTTTCTCTACGGGTAAAGTGGGGGAATGGCTGTTTACTGGTGCTTATAACAGTCAGCGCCCTCTCAACCAAACTTGTGATTACACCACTCGTCTATTCCGAGGGCCGCAGGAATGTGAACAAACGTATCCAGTATACGGAGATAGTTCCACTGTTGACTACCTCACTCCCTCCAGGGATAGCTTGTATGCACGCTTTGAGCGTACTTCACATACACCTGGGGCTGAACCTGACTACTTCATGTGGGGGGACTACGACACGAGAGAATTTGCCAGAGCTTCTCAGTTGTTTACCGCCACAACGAGAAACCTGCATGGATTCAAGGGTAATTATAGCTTTGGCAACTTGCAGGTTACTGGTCTGTTTAGCAATGACCTACAAGGCTTTGAGCGCGACACCATTGTTCCCAATGGGACAAGTGGCTATTATTTTCTCTCCCATCGTCTGGTGGTTCCTGGTAGCGAGAATGTTTACTTGGAAAGTGAGGAGATCAATCGTCCGGGGACTGTTGTTGAACGCAAACCCTTGTCCATCGGCACTGACTACGAAATTGACTATGATCGCGGTACCCTGTTGTTCCGCCGTCCTATGCTGGCAACAGAACTCAACCCCTTTGGCGAGTCTTTGGTGCGGCGGATTGTAGCAACTTATCAATTTGATAATGCTGGGGGCGGTGATACCAGGCTCTATGCAGGGCGAGTGCAATATAACGTTTCCCAAGGTTTGAATCAAAAGAACAGTTGGTTGGCGGGCAGTTACTTGCGGGAAGATCAAGGCAGACAGGACTTTGAGCTATACGGTGCAGACTTACTCTTTCCCTTGGGTAAGGATGGCCAAGTGACTGGGGAATATGCTCGCAGCCGCAACAGATCGATTTTCCTAGGAAATGTCACGGGCAATGCCTACCGAATCGAAGCCTATACCAAAGTAACTCCCTGGTTGCAGGCGAAGACTTATTACCGCAACGTTGAGGCGGGTTTTGCTAACAATGCCACCACCAGTTTTAGTCCTGGACAGACGAGATTCGGTGCTCAAGCTGCCGCCAACGTGACTCGCACCACTCAGTTAACGGCCTCCTACGACCACGAAAGGAACTATGGCGTTGCCCCTGCTGCGCCTACCACTTTCTTTGATTTGTTCGATCCCAGACCAGAAGCACCTCCTGGTAGTCGGGTGAGTAACATCTTCGATGAGCTTCGCGCTGGGGTTGTGCAAAAGGTGGGGGCGGCAGATTTGAGCTTGGAGTATGTCCACAGAACCAGAACTGACAGCTCAGGTGCTGGCTTAAGTGGCAATGCTAGCGAAATCGTGAGTCGGGCGAGTATTCCCATCACCTCATCTCTGGCTTTCCGCGCCCAGAACGAATACAACTTCAACCGCAACGATCCTCTTTATCCCAGCCGCAGCACCTTTGGCTTGACTTGGGCACTTCTTCCAGGGGTCAATGTGCAATTGGCACACCAATTTCTGGATAGCAGGGTATTTGGCCGTGGCTCCATTACCTCCTTAGACACGATTATGGATCGTAAGCTAGGGGAGAACACATCCTTGACTTGGCGGTACTCGCTGTTGAATGCTTACAACAGCATTACGGGTGAAGGGGCAGTTGGTTTGAATCACCGCATTGTGCTTGCTCCCGGACTCAGAATGAATGTTGGTTATGAGCACATCTTTAACAACCAATTTACCCGTACAGGGAGGGGGCAGGAATTCGCGCAACCCTATGCGGTTGGGCAAAGTGCTTCTGTCTTGGGCTTGAGTGGAGGCAATGCCTATAGTTTGGGGATGGAATATACAGACAATCCCCGTTTCCAGGCATCAGGACGTTTAGAATATCGGACTGGTAGCAGTACCATCGGCAGCAACCTAGTAATTTCTGCATCAGCTGCTGGTAAAATTACTCCGGCCTTGACTGCTCTAGCTCGCTTTGACCAGGCAAATGCTGCGAACCAAGTGCTGCGGGGACTGGGAAATACAGCGACGGCGAAGTTGGGCTTAGCTTACCGCGACCCTAATAGCGACAAGTTTAATGGTTTGCTCAGCTATGCGTATCGCAACAATCCTTCGACTATTCCCGATACCCTGCTGTTGGGTAGTGGTACGGGTTCGGTTGACCATGTTTTCTCAGCGGAGGCACTCTACGCTCTCTCATGGCGCTGGGAGTTTTATGGCAAGTATGCGACGCGCTACAGCACGACGTTTCTGTCGAGCAACTTCACTAATACAAGTCGGGTTTATCTCGGCCAAGTACGAGCTACTTATCGGCTGGGATACCGGATGGATGTGGCGGGTGAGGTGCGCATGATTGGTCAATCTGCTGTGAATTATGATGAATTGGGCTTGGCCTTAGAAACGGGTTATTATCTGACGCCAGATTTGCGTCTCTATGCTGGATACAGCTTTGGCAAAGTGGATGACCAGGATTTTACCGGCTACCGCTCTAAAGGTGGTCCTTATGTAGGGGTAGCCTTGAAGTTAAATGAGCTATTTTCTGGCTTCGGGCGTCAAAGGGTAGCACCACCCCAGCAGCGGGATGAGCAAGGGAAGCCGTTAGCAGAAG
>CAZZWA010000424.1:0-5179 GCA_964657555.1 uncultured Microcoleus sp. | reverse complement strand
CCGTTGTTTCCGTTGTACCCGTTACCCCCAACGACGAACTCGGCTCGGCAACCATTCTTCACCCAAATACGACCCCTGTCAGATCCCCAATTCCCATCACAGCTTCTGCTAGATAGTTGTCTGACAAGTCTTACGCCGCCATTTGTGTCTACTGAACAAGTATGCCGCTGATCGTTGTTACTTTCACAAGTTACAACTTGCCGTGCCGAGGCTGGAACAGCAACACTAAAAACAGTACCCATAGTCAGGCTGGCAATAGCTAAAGCGGCAGTGATTACTGGAAAGCGGTTAATCATATTAAATTCCTCCATTGTTGATATCAGCTTTGCTGCTTAATGAATATAGCTTAGCTATTAAGAGCCAGCAACTACATCCTCTATTAGGATTATTCAGGTTGTGGTTAAACTCAGTAGGTTAAGGCACCCTCTACTGAGTTTAACTCACTATTACTCTGTTTATATTTTGGCTCTTGCATCCTTGACAATTGGCACTTAACCCAGCGACATAGAGAGGAGATTACTGACCTTGAGGTGCTGGCATATCTTCTGACTTCGGCATCCGTTGCCGCTTCTGGTGCGTCTCTTGTAATTGTTGTTTTTGTTCATTTGTCAGAACGTTATCTATTTCTTGGCGCTGGGACTGCCTCAGGTTTTTGACTTGCTGCTTTTGGGTGTCTGTGAGATTCAGAGACTGCATTGCTGTCTTTCCTTTGCCTTGTTCTCGCGCCGCTTTTAACTCTTTCTTTTGCTCATCAGTGAGAATATTCTCCATCTTGGAGCGATAATTCTCTTGAATTTCCTTCATTTTAGTTTTTTGTTCGTCTGTAAATTTGAGATTTGGTGGTAGAGGAGCACCCTGTATAGAACCATTTGAACCAGGACTTGAAGGTGGAGGAGTATCAGGCATCTCAGTATTTTGAGCTGGCGCTCCAGAATTCTCCTGAGTTCGCGGGCTTGGAGCTTGACATGCTGCTGAAAACATCGCCGTACCAGCAATAGTCACAGCAAGCAGGGAAAGGGATTTAAATTTCATGGGCACTCCTATGAATTCCTAGGTCGGAAGCATTTCCTATTCAACAACTTCATCATAGGAATTTCCCCAGCTATTTACCTGTATCAAATATCCCAAACCGATTCATGACTTTAGTCATTATTTTTGTAGGAAGGAATCCAATGCTACTGATTTAAGCCATCTTCTGATGCCATTTTCCGAAACAGTGAACTATCCTGAAATTTGTCCAGTCTAAGGTAATACAACAAAAGTCTAGCGTTTCCCTTTCTACCAATTTCCCTAAAGTAGTAATAGAGACGAGCAGCTAAAACCTTTGTGATGTCCAATGTCTAGCTAGCTTCTCTTATAAGTATAGGAAAATTGGAGGATTTATCTAACATTTCTCCAACACTTGCACGAACAATTATGAATTTTGCCACCTATAAGCTCACTCGGCAGTGGGGGGTCGCTTTCCTCGGTGGAGAAATAATCCCACGCTTTGCAACAGCAGTATCTGAATTCCCCAAGCTCTTTTGCGCTGCTGTGATGGGGGTATCTTACCGCAAACTTCTTGAGGGGACCAGAAATGGTCGTTAAAGTCGTAGTAACTCATTAGTTTTTTGTCCAGAATTGCGTCGTTTGAGCTAATTTTCAACGAGAGAAATAACTCATTGTTAGTGGATTAGCCTTATTGAATGTCATTGTAATAACTGACAAATCTTTGCAGCATGAGAACAAAGTCACGAACTAGCTTATGACTTTTGTCATAGCTACTTCTGACAAAAGTCACAAATAAAAATAAACTGGAGCTGTCTATATCACCATAAAGTTCAACTGGGACAGCAGAAATGTCATCAAAAAGATGCTTATGATGGATAAAGGTCGAGCATCAATTCAGCTAGGAGACATTGGGTGACAAACAGTAAGACCACAGACTATGCTGCCCTCATTCGTGCTGCGAATACTGCAACGCCTGACATCCCCGATTGGCTTAAGGTAGGTCAACTGATTTCTTCTCCTCAATACGGTCGGGGGGAGGTGATATCTCTACTCGGCAAACGATTAATTGCAAAGTTTTCTGGCAATTCAACTCCAGTTCAGTTCCTAGATTGGCAGCAAGTGGTGGCCAATGGCGAAATTCTCCCTCTCGCTTTAGCACCAACAAAAGAAATCCCACCTAATGAATTTGTGACTCGCCTCTCTAGAGTGAGTGATGAAGAGATACAGGCTATTCCTCAACTGGAATTTCGGGCGATCGCGACAGAATTAGCTAACAGTCTCACTGCTGTTCGGATCGTCCCACCTGCCACAGGGGAACTGTGCCCAATACCCAAAGACTTGCCCAATGAGTTGCACATTGCCCTGCGTCGGGTGGGAATTACTAGCTTGTATGAGCATCAGCTAAAAGCCTTGGAAAAGCTGCGCGACGGTAAAGACTTGAGTCTTGTGACTCCTACAGCTTCTGGGAAAACTCTTTGCTACAATCTAGCAATTCTGGAGTCTTGCCTCAACCATCCTCAGACATCTGCTCTCTATATTTTTCCCCTCAAAGCCTTAGCTTCTGATCAGCTGGGGAAGTTACAGCAGCTGATTTCTTCCCTGCTACCAGGACAACCGTTGAAGGTCGGACAGATGACTGGCGATACTCACTTAAGCGATCGCCAGCAGTTATTTATCCCTCATCCCCCGCACATTTTAGCTGTCAGTCCTGACTTATTGCATTACCAACTAGAGAAGGTGCGGCGACCAGAGGAGTGGGAACCCTGGCGCTCATTTCTGCGCCGCTTGCGTTGGGTAGTTATTGATGAAAGCCATACTTATATTGGTGCCTTTGGTGCTCACTTCGCTAACTTGATGCGGCGTTTGCGCAGGGCGGTAGATAGTGTGGGAGGGACAAGCGACCAACTCCAGTTTATCTGCTCTTCTGCTACTATCGGTAATCCATCTGAAATGGCAATGCGTTTTAGTGGCAGAACCGGGCAACCAGAAAGACTGCATTTAATCAAAAGCAGTGGGGCGGGGAGTGCGGGGCGGACAATTCTTTGCTTGGCTCCCAGTTCTGCTGCTAATCCCGATGCTTGTAAAATTATCCTATCTTGGTTGCAGCATGAGTTGAGTGGAATTGTTTTTTGTAATAATAGAGGAGCAGTTAAAGGTCTTTTAGGTTTAATCCAACGAGAAACTGCAAGGCAGGGTGTGGGCTATTTAGCCTCAAAAGTTGCAGCATTTTACGGTTCCTTAAAAAGCGATCGCCGCCAACAGCTGATCGAGCAACTGCGAACAGGTAAACTCAAGGTGCTCCTTTCTACCTCAGCACTGGAAGCGGGGCTGGATTTACCGGAACTGGATTGCTGTCTAGTACGTGGCTATCCAGGATCTATTATGTCTTTTCATCAAAGACTGGGACGAGCGGGACGTCTCAACCCTGGATTGGTAATTTTCCTGCCCGTCGGACAAAATCCCCTTGATTGCTACTACGGACAGTATCCGGAGCAGCTGCTTTCAGGGGAAGTCGAGAGCGCTGCTTTTAATCCCAACTATCCCACAATTTTGAGCAAACACCTGGAATGCTGCTGCACTGAAAGCGGCTTACCCGTGGTTGAGGTAGACAGTCTGTTTGGTGCCAAAGCTGGGGCGATCGCGGATGGATTACTGCAACAGAATAAATTGTGGCTTTCAGCAACAAATTCATTATGGGGACGAGGCTATCCTCATAAGGGAATTAACATCAGAGGGAGTGCCCAAGACTCGATTGAGTTGATTGACTTGACAACAGGCGACACTTTTGAGGAAATGCCTCTTGATCTAGCCTATCGAGAAGTTTTTCCGGGGGCTATCTATACAGCTTGTGACTCTCAGGGAGCATTGATTAACTATCGGTGCGAGAATCTCAATATCGCACAAAATAAAGCGATTTTAAAGCCGCTGGAGCCAGAGCTAGGATTGTTTACTCAAGCCGATACAGAGCTAAACATCAAACTTTTGGAACAGTTAGAGGCACCTCACATTATTCCTACTCACTTTCCCGAAGCAAGACTCAGGCTAACTTTAGGTTGGGGAGAGATTACCTCTTTGGTTACGGGATACAAACTGTTTAGTAGAGAGTACCAACTCACTTGCACTAACTTCAGATGTTACAACTACCAACAGCCCCTGTCAGGGAAGTCTTGTTCAGCTTGCCGTCGGCCTATAAAGTTTGCTGAAATCACTAAAGTCAAACAGCAGGTGGGTTTCGACCCATGCTACCAAACTCAATATCAAGCTCCTGTAGTGAAGATAGAGGTTAATAAAGGAATTGTAGAAGCAGTTTATGCTGAAGTCAAACGCTTAAAAACTCGCATTCAAGAAGAATACGGCAACAATATTCTTGACCATTTTAAAATTCTTTGGGTGAGCGCTCCCGAGTTTATTGCATTGCATAGTATGCTGCATCAAATTCAGTTTTCAGTGCCTTTAGTTGTCCTATCCTCCAGTCATGATGTGAGCTGTGTTGTAGAAAAGCAATCTGAACGAGTTGTTGGCTATTTCTTTGATACTTGTGATGGCGGAAATGGTGCAGCAGAAGCAATTGGCAAGCAATTACCTAAGTTTGCCGAAGCAGCAAAATCTCTAGCTCTAGCGTGTGATTGCGATCACGGTTGCCCCCGGTGTTTGATCCAACACGGCTGTCCTCAACAAAATGTCGGCTTGCACAAAGTCGTGGGCCTATCGCTGTTGTCAGCTATTTCTGAGTCTCTCCTCAGCTAGAGCATCGGTCAAGTATTCAGATTTCGGTGGTGCTAGGCTGTTCTTGAGCAGGGTCAGTGGAAATTCACGGATTTTCCGTAGATACATAGAATAGTTAATTTGTCAATCTCGATTACTTGACGGACTCCCTAGAGCGTCGGTTCAGTAATCAAAATTAGGGGTAGGGGCGAAGCGGGGCTCAATCTATCGCTCAAACCCTGATTTTTCTGTCCAAATGCTTCGCCCTTCCGGAGGAAAAACTATTTCTGTACCGATGTTCTAGAAGCCAAGGGTTTTAAATTTATTGAAGAGAGGGGGACAAGGGGATACGGGGACAGTAGAGAATCCTTCCTCTTGTCTGCTTAAGGCAAAGCTGCTTTACACAGATCTACGGTTTAATGCAAAAGCTGCATCAAGGTTATGTGATTCATGTTTAATCCCGCTATAAATGCTATTTGTTATA
>CAZZWA010000423.1:3684-5181 GCA_964657555.1 uncultured Microcoleus sp. | reverse complement strand
AGTTCGCGGAATTCCTGAGGAGAGTGATGCCACAAACCAAGTGCTCGATCCATTGCAGATTCTAGAGCTTTGTAGTCTGTCTGATAGAAAACGTAACCGTTGCGTTGTTCAGGCAAGTGGTTTTCGTCATAGTCTCGGTCAAACACCGTGTTCACCAAACCACCGACTCCCCGCACAATTGGCACAGTGCCATACCTTAAGCCAATCATTTGAGTCAGTCCACATGGTTCGTAATTACTGGGAACGGCAATCATATCTGCCCCAGCATAGATCAGGTGAGACAATTCCTCGTTGAAGCCAAGTTCTAAGTGACAGTCAGGGTGCTCGTTCAAAAAGTTTTTTTCGTGCTGAAAATGAGCGTTAATTCCTGATTCTGTAGCCGAACCTAGCAGAACAAATTGCGCTCCCTTATTCAGGGCATGGTAAATTGCATGATGGACGAGATGAACTCCTTTTTGCTCATCCAATCGACCAATAAAGCAAATCAGTGGCTGATCGACCTCGCGCAACAACAGCCGTTCGCGTAGGGCTTTTTTGTTTTTCGCTTTCCCGTCTAGATTTTCCTGGCTGTAGTGATGGGGAATGTAGCGATCAACTTCCGGATTCCACACGTCATAATCGATGCCGTTGAGAACTCCACGAAACTTATCCTGGTATAAATGCAGGGTGTGGCCTAATCCGTAGCCAATGTCACTACAACGCGCTTCCCAAGCATGATTGGGCGAAACAGTGGTCACAAAATTAGAGTAAACTATGCCCCCTTTCATAAAGTTCAACGCAAAGGGGTTAAAGTTGTCACGCAGGCGATCGTAGTGGAAATAATAAGCTTCCTGATTCAGACCTGTTGCCCACAGGATTTCATTACCCCCCATTCCTTGGTGCTTGAAGTTGTGAATGGTGTAACAAACTCGTTGGTTCCCCATCCCATGATATTTGTAGATCTCGAAAAGCATGACTGGAATTAAGCCAGTCTGCCAATCATGGCAATGAATAATATCGGGACGCTTGTTACTTCTGAGTAGAAATTCCAGAGCGGCTTTGCTAAAGAACGCAAATCGCATGTTATCGTCTGAGCAGCCGTAATAACAGCCCCGATTGAAGAAATTATCGCTAGAATGGGGTTCGATGAAGAAACACAGTCGTCCATGAACCCAACCGCAGTATACAGAACAGTGAATTGCCGCGCCATACCAGGGCACCCATAAGTCGCGATAGGCATCATGGAGTCCCCAGACCTGGTCGTAGCGCATGCAATCATACTTAGGCAAGATAATTTCGACGCTGTGACCTCGAATTTCTAATTCCCTACTAAGTCCGTAAACCACATCGCCCAAACCTCCTGCTTTAATGACAGGAGCACACTCAGAGGCAATCTGTACAATGTACATATTTATTCCTCGCTTAATAAAAAATGTTTTCTATTAACTTCACAAAAGTATATAGTTTCTTGGCAAACCAGCAACCTAGTCCTTAGGAATAAACAGTAGATGCTGGGCA
>CAZZWA010000423.1:0-3584 GCA_964657555.1 uncultured Microcoleus sp. | reverse complement strand
GTAGTCCAGGGGAAATAAGTTTTAGATAGTGTTGATAAATATTGCATGGCTAAGACGTCATTTTGCCTAGCTAGGGCTGTGTTTACACCAAAAATCTTGTTACGAATACCAGATATATAGCTCTTATAATCCAAAAATGTGCTTCCTATTATCTGCATCATGAAGAAATCAGACCTAATGAGTACCAGTTGATTTTAAAATGAATAATCCCCCTTTTGTGACATTGTGGGGAGTAAAATCTGAAATGCTCCTTCTACAAGGCTTGGCAAAGTGTACGATAGTAGGCGCTCGCGCTGGGACTGCAAAATGGGCTATACTTTGTATCTACAGCATAAGAATATATTGGTAATAAGTAAAAACCAATTGCCCATTACCAATTCCCAATTAGCAAAAACCCAAAATTTCTGCAATCCAGGCTGCTTCCTCGGATGGCAGTGCTGGTTTGAGGGATTGTGAATAATCTATCACCAAGTCAAATCTTGCCCGTTCGTAGATCTCATTCAATAGCTTCTGCAAATCTACCACTGGTTCCACTTAAGATGTCATCCACGCTGGTGTAAACGCGCTCTTCGATGGAAACTTGGTATTTAGGAGCAATTTGAGGCGTCAGGTGCTCAGCAATGGCCACAATCAGCCGATTATGGACTTGGTGCCATAGTTCCGGCTGCTCCAGATACGGATTCATACCAGGAAATGGATTCCGCATCGCGCCTTCCCTCGGTTGTCCAACTCTGCCTTTATGTACCCATTGTATGCATAGGGGGGCAATTGCCTGTATATCAGAGTGCCCGAGCTAAATGTTGCTGTCTTAAGTTAGAGTTGAAGCGATCGCGAAATCGCAAGTTTCCAGGAAAAGCCCATGGCTGCAACAGCACTATCCCCCAATCTACCCACATTAGAGGAATTAAGGTCAGGCTTGCCCAATATTTGCGGCTGGGAAGCAGAGATCAGGGCGATCGTTCAACATAATGAACCCGTCTTCTTGCCTAAGACGAATCTGTGCTTGGCAGATATCGCAGCAGGATTTGCCTGCGCCCTACACATGCACCAACCCACCATCGCGGCGGGTGCCAATGGTGAACTGATCTGCAATCTCCAGTACATGTTTGAACATCCCCAAGAAGGGGATAACCACAATGCAGAGCCATTTGCCTGGTGCTATAGCCGCATGGGTGATTTTATCCCCGAACTCGTTTCTCAGGGTGGCAATCCCCGAATTATGCTCGACTACTCAGGCAATCTGCTGTGGGGATTACGCCAACTGGGACGAGACGATGTGCTCAACAATCTCAAGCGCATCACTTGTGACCCTCAGTACCAGCCTTATGTGGAATGGCTAGGAACGATGTGGAGTCATGCCGTCATTCCCTCGACGCCAATTCCCGACATTAAACTCCACATCCAAGCATGGCAACATCACTTCGCTGCCATTTTTGGCTACGATGCTCTAAAGCGCGTCAAGGGCTTTTCGCCACCAGAAATGCACCTGCCCAATCACCCAGATACCCTGTATGAATACATCAAAGCGCTGAAAGAGTGTGGCTATCGCTGGTTGATGGTACAGGAACACTCAGTCGAAAACTCAGATGGTTCCGGACTGCGGCACGAACAGAAATATATCCCGAACCGTTTAGTTGCTCGCAATTCCCACGGCGAAACCATCAGCATCACGGCATTGATTAAAACCCAGGGTTCAGATACAAAGCTGGTTGCTCAGATGCAACCCTATTACGAGGCGAAAGGACGGAGTCAGCAGCAACTGGGAAATGTCACGGTTCCTTCTCTGGTTACCCAAATTGCCGATGGAGAAAATGGCGGCGTGATGATGAATGAATTTCCTCGCGATTTCCCCAGAGTTTGGCACGAAATCCGTGAACAAGGTGGGGGTAAATCTGGTGTTGTGGGAATCAACGGCACCGAATATTTGGAGATGATTGAGGCAGCAGGCGTCAACCCCGACGATTATCCCACCTGTCAAGCCATCAATCAGCACAAAATTTGGCAACGAGTTGACCCAGACAAGGCCACACCAGAAGCAGTTGAGCAGGCGATCGCCGAGTTACAGCAAATCGACCATCAATTTCACATGGACGGTGCTTCTTGGACAGATCATCTTAGTTGGGTAAAAGGTTACGAAAATGTCTTAGACCCCATGAATAAACTCAGTGCCTTATTCCACGAAAAGTATGACCCATTAGTGCAGCAAGATGCTTCAGTGACTAAACGATCTGACTACCAGGAAGCGTTGTTGTATAATTTATTACTTCAGACGAGCTGTTTCCGGTATTGGGGACAAGGGACGTGGACAGATTATGCTCGTGAACTCTATCGACGTGGTGAAGCACTACTAGCTAAGTAAAGTTGGGCTTGAGTTAAGCTGAGTGAAGAAGTCGAGTCAGTGGGATTACAGCAGCATGTTAATCTCAATAAGCTAGATCCACCTACACTAGTTATTGAGGTTGCTGCTTTATCTCTGGAGAATGATAGCGATCGCAAACAAAAACTTTACCAACGATTGGGGGTTCAGGAGTACTGGGTAGTGGATGTGAATGCTAGCAAGGTGATTGCTTTTTCCCTATCCTCAACAGCAAGTATCCCGATTCGAGAATCTCATGTTTTGCCGGGACTGAAGATTATTCTGGTTGAAGAAGCTCTCAAGCGTTCTCAAATAGAAGATGATGGAGCTATTAGCCGCTGGTTCTTGGCAACCTTTAGTTAGTAGCAGATTGCTAATAGCTAATTTTTCAAAGCCATTAGCAAAGCCTTTTTCTCATAAGGTCAATTCACTTTGAATTGCCGCTATCGTTTGCTGCTGATATTGCACAACCTTCGTCAACACCGGGATGATTTCAAATGGAGAGAGGCTTTTCCTGTCAGCACTTGCTAAGTTATCAGGCAATTCTTCCGCAATGAATCCCAAATTCTGCCTGAACAATTTTTCTCCTTTATAATCGTATTTGACTGGATTCAAGCTAGACAATGTGACTATTGCATCTTCAGCAGAAAGGTGGGATATGTTTTCTTTAAACTCCCGAGAGCAGGCCATCTCCAAAGTAAATTTCTCATAACCTTTTAAGTCTTTAGTTGCATATACTATGCCTCCATTTGGATAACTACCCGGCGTTACCCCTAGATATGTGCCATGACAAGACTTTAGCCCTATCTGACCCCCGCATGAAATACCTCCATCTACTGCTAGCCTTCCCAGAATGTGTACATTATCACCATTGATGTCTACCATATGCCAATCTTTACAATATAGAGCTGCAAGGCGATCGCTCATTGCCCGCAGTTCCTGCTGAGTCTTCTCAAGCTGTTGCTGAGTAGCATCCAGATCTTGCTTGGTCTTCTCAAGCATTTGCTGAGTCTGCTCAAGATTTTGGTTAATCGTCACCACTCCAGCCTGAATCTCTGCCTGAAGCTGACGCTGAAAATCAGCCTTAGCTACCTCTAATTCTGCCCTCATAGCTTCTTTAAATCTATCAAGCTCTGCATTTATAGCTACCTTTTCATCGATTACAGCTTGAATATTGCTATCTAACTGTTTTTGTATACCAGAAACTTTTTCAACTAATTTATTATCT
>CAZZWA010000422.1:1639-5206 GCA_964657555.1 uncultured Microcoleus sp. | reverse complement strand
ATGGACAACGTGTTGAAATGGATGAAAAACTCAGCGCTAATTGCCGTAGGAACGGTAAGCCTTGTCATTGGCATTGCAGGAGTTTTGCTTCCCTTTTTCCCCGGAACACCGTTCCTGATTTTAGCGGGCATCTGCTTCAGCCAATTGGAATTTTAAGAATGTACTAGTCCGTTGTCATTAGTCAGTGGTTAATCAATAGTGACTTCTCCCCCTTTAACTATTCGGGGTTGATTACATTGATTCTAGTAGAGACGTCTCTACCAAGTCAGCGCCAGGAAGCAAAAAACCCCAATCCAAAATCTAAAATCTAAAATTCTTAGTAATGACTACTCCATAATGGATACTATTTGTCAAGTTACCTTAGAAAGACGATCCAGGTTGCTTGAGAAACACTGCTTCCTCTGGGGTGGTCACCCGACCGAGAATCTTGTTGCGATGTGGAAAGCGCCCAAAGCGTTCAATGATCTGCATGTGTTTGATCGCCCAAGAGAGGGTATCGGCACAGTTAGGGTCATAACTCAGGCGGCGAAACAGTTCTACCGCCTGCTGCTGATTTGCGAGGTCTTCGCTATGCTCGAAAGGTCGGTAGACGAAGCCGCGTTGCACTGGTAACATCTGGCGATCGTAGCCGTTGGCAACAGCGTACTCTGCATAAAAGAGTGCTTGTGGATCAGTTGCAAAAGCTTGGGGAGTACCGCGAAAAATATGCCGTGGAAACTGATCGAGCACGAGAATCAATGCTAGACAATTACGGGGTGAAGACTTCCAGCTATCCAGTTGACCAGTCGCTGCGAGTTGGTAGTCTGGCGTAAAGCCAGTTCGGATTTCTTCGTCGAACCAAGGTTGTTTAGTGAACCAGACCTTACGGGGTTTCCCATAATCCGCTTCATCTTCCCGACCGAACCAAAAGTCTAAAATCTTCTCTACTGGCGACATTATCCCTATCAGTCCGTCGGAGAAATTGTTATTGTTAATTAACTATGAACTATGAAGAGGTAATCACTGCGACTGGGCAGTTTGCCTGGTTGATAATCCTATCCACTCCATGACCAAAGAAAACCCGACCAGTGCTCATGCGGATGTTGCTGCCCAAAATAATTATATCCACCTTTTCAGTGTGAGCAAAGTTGAGGATTTCGCGCTCTGGACGGGTGCCTTTGAGGATACTGATGTTGATATCAGCTCCCAAGCTGCGTCCGATTTCAGCTTGCCGATCAAGGATCTGCTGGGCAATTTCCATAACTGGTTTGAGTGTCTCCTGTGGATTGATGTAGATGTACTCGACCTGACGCAAATTGACGACATAGACTAAGGTGACTAGCGCTCCGGTTTGAGCTGCAATAGTACTTGCCACTTCCAGAGCATTCTTACTGTATTCTGTCCCCACCGTGGGAACCAGAATGTGTTGGAGCTTTTGCGCAGCAATAGTGCATGACTCGCCCTTGGACTGGGGTAGATATGATTTCACCACCATAGTTGCACAAGGAGCCTCCTGTACCACTCGGTCAACCAGCAAATTGAAGAGTGCGCTGCTAGAGCGCTTTTGTTCAGCAGCTCCCAGCACAATCAAGTCATAACCCTTACTAGCTTCTTTGAGAATCACCGCCGCTTTAGAGCGCCCAGATTCCACCTTAGTTTGTAGGATATTGCCAGCAGGTAGCTGCATCTCCTGAACCACTGCAGATAGAGCTTCATCGGCTGTGGTATCCTTAACGACCGTTGCAGTGTTAGTGTTAGCTGCTTTACGTCCGGGCTTTTTGTCACTAAGGGCATACAGAGCAGTGACTTCTATATCATTCTGGTGCGCCATATGGCTGACTAACTGGGCAGCAAGCTGCACATTCGCTCCACCTCTCGTCGGCATCAGCACACGGCGGATATTCTTGATAAAGCTGCGGCTTGCCTCCTCTTCTTGCTTGAGACGCTCAGCTTCCTCTTCAGATATCACTACTTTTGACAGTGTCCAGCGTAAAAGGGGCGGAGCCATCAGTGAGGTAACGATCGCCACCATCACAATAATCGAGTACATCTGCTGGTTAAGGACTCCTAGAGATAAACCAATGGTGGCAACAATAATTTCCATTGCACCCCGTGCGTTCATTCCTGAACCCATTGCCAGACCTTCCCAATGGGATAAGCCGCCTAAACGGGAGCCGAGGTAGGCACCAGTAAATTTGCCAATACAGGCAACAGCTAGGACAATCAGACCAAATATTAATGTCTGGGGTACCAGCAGTTTCAGCAAGTCAACTTTCAAGCCAGCACCAGCAAAAAAAATTGGAGCTAAAAAGCCTGCGGTAACTATTTCCAAAGTGTGTCCAGCTTCCTGACTAAAGCGGCGAGACCGACCTGCTAAAATTCCCAATACAAAAGCACCCAAGGCAGCTTCGAGGCCCAACTGATGGGTGAAGGCTGCTGCAAAGAGTGAAAGGATCAGCACAATGGATAAATTGGCTGTTACCCCGCCAACATGATCGTCTACCCACCGCAAAACCTGGTCTACGATAGTGCGCCCAATTGTGAAGGCAACACCTAAAAAGATCACAGCTGCTGCGACAGCATGGAGAACTGTACCAAAGTCAAATTTGCCACTACTCGCCAGACCAGATACTACAGAGAGTAGAATCCAGCCAATTGTATCGTCAGTCATGCCAGCTGCTAAGGTGACTTGACCGATGTCGCGGCGCATTAGATTTAAGTCCATGAGCACTTTGGCAATCACGGGTACTGCTGAGATGCTCATTGCTGTGGCAACAAACAGACTAAATACCAGTCGCTCATTAGGGTTAGCGATAAAACTCTCTGGCAGCAGCCAGCCTAAACCAAACCCTGTCCCAAAAGGCACTACAATTCCGCCCAGTGAAATCAAAAGAGCAGTCTTACCCTTGCGGATAATCAAGTTGAGGTCTGTCTCAATTCCAGTAACGATCAGCAAAAACAGCACCCCTAACCAGGAAACCACTGAAAGCAGGTCAGACTGCGTTTGGCTTTTGGGAAATATGTGGGCTTGCAAGTCTGGGAAAATCCAACCAAACAGAGAGGGGCCAAGCAGCACCCCTGCCAGCAATTCACCAACAACAGGAGGCAGGTTGATCCGGCGCATCAACTCACCCAAACCCATTGCGACAAGCAGCAACAATGGCAGTTGTAGTAGCACTAAAAGCAACTCGTGATGACCGAGAGGCTTGATCAGACCCTGAACTGCCCCTCCCTGGGCGGCAAGTACAGGCACAAGTATTTGGGTGAGTATTTCCATATGCATTGTTAACAAGGGGCTCTGTGAAGTTTTAACCCTGAAGCAAGCAGAAATCATGACCCAATGGGAGGAACCTGTAAGAGTTGCTAATTCCACTGGGGGGTGAGGCTGTCAACTCATAGTCAACTTCAGTAATAAAGTTACCTAAGCGAGCCTTGACAACTTCCTCACTTAGCTTACCCTTAAGGTTGTTGATGACGAGGTCACGGATATTACCGACATGTTTATACTTATCAGTTATTTTCCAGCAATAGTCTTGCATATGCCTTAACCTGTAGCTAGAAATGACAAACAGTTCACTATGTTGACCT
>CAZZWA010000422.1:0-1539 GCA_964657555.1 uncultured Microcoleus sp. | reverse complement strand
ATTTTGCACCTCAGGAGGCGCTAATTACTACTACTAGGCAGACTGCTGGCCCAGTTACAATAGCCTTTAGCTCTCCTGTTGCAGGTGCGGGTCTTCAGCTTGAATCCTTCAATAACGGTGCTTTCGATGCCACGATTGAGGCATTAGATAAAGTTGGTAACAGTTTGGGCAGCTTTAGGGTTCCAGGTTTGGCTATGTATGGCGGACGTGGTGACAACACAGCTCCTTTTGTTGGCGTCCTTAGCGATAGTGACAACATTGCCAGTCTCAGGATAAATGGAGAAAGAGCCCCAAGTGTAGGTTTTGCATTCAATAGACTAGATATAGTTAAAACACACGTTCCCGAACCAAACCTTTCTTTGCCAAGCGCGATCGCTTTTGGTGGATTCTTAGGCGTTAAGTTGCTGCTAAAGCGCAAGCCTATGCATTAACGGCATATTTATCAACAATAGGAAAGTATTGCCTTCTCTCTGTTTCAAGCTTTTGTTTTACATAGCTTAATGATGAGGAAGCGCTCAACGGACAGCTAAAAAATAGACTTGACATACCACCAAGTCGTTGGTAAAAATTAGCTTACTGTATCAAGCTAGTGTCACTCATATGAGTTACCACAAATATAGGTCACTCAAAGAAGCGACTGTTAACTAAGTTTGAGTCAAAGTTATGGTTAGAGACATCAGCACATAATGATAAACCACAACGCTGATGTTTTTTTTAAAGCTCATCCTGTTATCTGGGATGGGTATGTCACCTAACTTTAGAGTTAAATCATGCTAATTTCCACTTTCGAACTTCTCCTCAAGCCACAATTTCCCAAAGCGCAAGATCCGTCAACAAATCCAGAATTACCAAAGCTACCACCTCACATTGAGCAACTTGCTCGTAATGTAGTTCAAGGCTATTTCTTAACTATTGCAAATGTCAATTCTTTTGATGTAACACTGTCTCTTACATTTACATCATCCTTGACACCACCTCTCACTTTCAAGAATCTCCTTGATGTCCTTGATGTGACAGGGACAAATCTGGTGGGGCCACTCGTTCCGGAAATTTTTGTTGGAAACAAACAGGCAAAGTTCACGCTCACTATTCCTGCTCAGAATACAGCTTTGTTCCTGTTGCAGCCAGATTTCGTTACAAACCCAGACCTACTAGAAAAGGCCAACTTTGAAGTTCGCGGATACGTAGAAGCCTCTCTAGTTTCACTGCCTCCTGGCGAAGAAGCTGCCTCCCTTCTCCTAGCAGCCGAACAGCGAGGGACTTTTTTCAGACCGTTAAAGGTTCCCCTTACTTCCATGACTGTTGAGACACTGCTTGACCAAATCGCCTACAATATTCCTATTAATGGCGGCCCGCTTGTCAAGCTTACTAAATAGAAATAGGGTCATGTTCAAGTAGTTCATAAGTTTGAACTAGCAATTTATCTGGTGTTCCTCGCCCCGAGCAGTTAAAATCCGCTTTTTGGAAATCACAATTTCCGAAAAGCGGATTTGCAATATGTGAAACTCAATTACCTTAAGTACTTTGCTCGCTTAAATT
>CAZZWA010000421.1:0-5281 GCA_964657555.1 uncultured Microcoleus sp. | reverse complement strand
CTGTAGCGACCTGCAATTATAAATGCTCAAACCTGCAATCAAGACACTTTCAAACCACGATTATTTGCAACTATAATTACGCTTCAGCCAGGATTAATTGCAACTGAACCAGGATTAAATGCAACCAACCTGCAATCATCGGTTTCAGCCAGGATTATTTGCAACTATAAATTCAGGCATTTTTATTGCGTTCTCAAGCGGCTTAAAGTGGTAGTCCCGCCGCCAGCATTTGCTCCTGTAATTCACGCGAACGCGCCGGATCAAGTTGCCCACGAAACAGGGATTTAATTTCAGCAGGTTTGGCATTGAACTGTTCCGCCAAGCCCCTTACGTCGTAGCCGTGCCGGGTTAAGGTGGGTTCCAAATCGTCAATTTGCTTAGATAAAACGGACTCAATAATCGCCGTGGTCACTGGCTTTTCCCCGAAGAGGTACGCAGCCTCTATGGCTAGGGTCAAATGTTGTTCGATTTGTAGTGGGGTTCTCAACCGCGTGGCAAGTAGGTCAATAGCTTCTGCCGACAATATGTCACCTGTTTGTGTATCTTCCGCAGTACATTTAGATACTAACCATTCAATATATTCTCGTTGGCTGCCAACAATACCCTCCAAGGAGAAGACCGTTGCTCGATACCCTATTTCTTCCATAGTTGGACGGCGTAAATCATTTTTCAGTTTGGGATGACCAGCCAGCACCACTGAAAGGGTGCCACCACTATCTTCAACTACTTCGATTAAACGTTTGAATCCCCTCAGAGTACTGTAATGTAGGTCATGAGCCTCATCAACAAACAGTGCCACAGGCTTTTTACCTTTTCTAATGAGGTCGCGGAGTTGCCGTTCCCGTTTTTCGCCGTCTTTAGGGATTTTAATTTCCTTGTCCGTTGACAAATCGTAGAATAAAGCAGCTATAAGTGTTGGCAATGTCGCACGGTCTTTATCCACAGAAAGCGACTTTGAGACTAGAATCTTGCCTTCCTTCTCCAAAACATCAAACAACCGTCGTAAAATGGTCGTCTTGCCACACCCGATAATTCCCGTTATAGCAACTAGCTTCCCTGAATAGATTGCGGCTTTAATGTCTTTGAACATTTGTGAGTGGTGGTCTGTCTCGTAGTATCCAGCCTTAGGGAACTCCTTAACCAAACGAAAGTGTTCCATCACTTCAGTGAGCATTTTGTTCCCCTCCTCTGTTGGAGTAGAAATACTGCTGCACTCGTTCAATAATCACTTTTTTATTCAAAGTCTCAGCTAGCAATGTATCGATAAACGCCAACTGTTCGGGAGATAATTTTGCCAACGCTTTAGCAAGATAATCTGAAATTGCCCTCTTAGCAAACAATACAGTGGGATAAGTGAATTCTTGGTATGGGTCTGGGTCGTTAAAAGGTGTAACCGTCGGCTCCAATTCCTTGTACTTGTCCGCTAGAAATTGTAGATCCGCGTTTTTGTCTAAAGCAGCCCGTGGCAAGCCCAACTTTTTAGCTAAATCGGCAATTTTATCTGCCCGTTCTTCGGTTTTGGTTTTCTTGAATTTACGGTAGCGGTGTAGGGGAATGGGACCATCAACTGGGTGAAATGGACCAAAGCGCTGATCGTCAAACTCTACGTACAATTCGTTGTCAAAAAGACCCCACCAAAGCACCACGGTTTCGCCTGCTAAGTTAGGTTCTACCTCATAAGCCACGCCCTCAACCGATACCCTGGCGTCAGAGCCGACTTTCCTTCGTTGCGGTTCCCGAGCAAAGTGACAGAAGCGCTCCCAACTGCACATTGAGCGTAAGCCAGACTTGGGTAGATTTCGCAACCAATCTTCTATCCGCGAATGTGGTGATTCCCGGTGTGCGTTGTCGTTGTAATGTAGCAAATACTGGTGCAGCCAAAGGTTCGCCTCAGCCTCGGTTTCCGGTTCGTGGAAATGGTAAAGTGTCTCATGGGCTTCTTTGACTGTTCGGAAAGGTCTTTCTACTTTCCCTTTGGATCGGGCTGTAACCCGACGACCATCCTTACCCGCAGGCATATGAGTGACTAGCTTGATTCTCAAGTAATCCATTACGTTTTGAAATACCTGGCTTTTAGCAATTGGGCCATTATCGGTATAAATCATCTCTGGAATCCCCTGAAAAGGAAATCCGTCGGTTGTCTTCGCTGTCATTGCATTAAATAAGAAGCGCAATGCAGCTTCAACATCCTCCCCATAGACGCAGTGGTATTCCTGGTAACATACTCCACTACGGTCATCGACAACGCTATAGATCATCAGCAGTGGATTACCTCTACCCGGTTCCACCCACAAGGGCTGCTTGAGATGTTTTAAATCGGACGAACTCAGGTCGAAGTGCCAACATTCGTTGCTGTGAGTTGCCTGAAAACGCACCGCAGGCGGTTGCCTGGTCATGCGTTCATTGTCATACCCCCACGCTTTCAAGTAGTAATTGACGGTGCTTCTAGTCAGCGTGCCCTCGGGCGGTTTGACAAAGCCATCTGGTGTATCCATCCCAAACTCTTCCAAAAGTTCAATCGCCCGTGCTGTGGAGACATGTCGCCCTTTCTTATTACTGGTACGGATTTTCATCGCGGCGATGATTTCGCAGTAATGCTCCATCTCGGAGAGTGAAAGTTTTCTAGGTGTCCCACTATCGGAACGGTGGATTGACTTGGGGCGTGATGAATTACGCAAAGCGCGATATAGCGTATCAGTTGACACCCCATATAAGTTAGCTGTCTCTTGAATGAGAATTCGGCGCTCCTGGCAACGACTAGGCAACCCGTCGAGGCGGTGGCGTAAATTGATCAGTGCCTCTACCGGGATTTGCTTATGTGCCATGTTAGGTGTTTATCTCTGCAATGTAGTTGTAGAGCGTTGGTTTGGAAATTCCCATTAACCTACAGATTTCAAGAATTGTGTGTTGACCCTCGGTATAAAGCTTTACTGCTAATTGACGTTTAGCTGGGTCAAGCGCCTTTGGTCTGCCTCCCTTGTGACCACGTACTCGCGCTGCGACAAGTCCCGCCGTAGTGCGTTCGCGGATTAGATTGCGCTCAAACTCCGCCAATGCACCAAACAGGTGGAAAATTAGTCTGCCACTGCTATTCGTTGTGGTGATGGATTCAAACAAACTTGAGAGTCCAATTCCCCTCTCATCTAAGGTGGACATGATCTCAATTAGGTCTTTGAGCGACCTTCCCAAGCGATCTAGCCGCCACACCACCAGAACATCACCAGTACGCGCTACCTCCAGTGCTAGATTCAGACCAGGTCGTGCAGCTTTCGCCCCACTCATCCGATCCGTGTAAATTTTCGCACAACCAGCTTGCTGCAAGGCGTCCGTTTGCAGGTTGGTTGCATTTAATCCTGGTTCAGTTGCAATTAATCCTGGCTGAAGCGTAATTATAGTTGCAAATAATCCTGGTTTGAAAGTGTCTTGATTGCAGGTTTGAGCGATTAGTATTGCAGGTTGCTACACGTAAAAAGATAGGCGTTCGAGCGGATGTAGGATTTCACCGCCCGCTCGTTCTTCAGACGCTTGAACAGCGCGCGAATCATCGACACCATATAGATCTGATAAGGCGTCAGCGGCGGCGTGGTGTCGCGGCTGCACTTTCTCTTCAGCGTCTCCTCGCGGGAGAGGAGCGGATATTCCTCCCTGTAAGGCTTGATCGTCCAGAAAGCGACCTTGTCGTATTTCTGGATGCTAGGCCGCGAGACCCCGAGCGCTTCGCCCAGCTGCTGCTTTGGCAGCGGAGCGTCGCTGATCAATGTCTCGCCCTGGATGAACTCCGCCATGTTGAACAGTTTCGGCGGATGGGACATGGTTCTCGAATTGGCGGTGGAATAAGCGCGAAAATGAGATTTTACACTCGATGGCGCGGTAATGGCGGCTGTTCGATGGTGCCAGAGACCGGGAAGCCTGAAACCCGCTGAAACGCTTTATTTAGCTGCTCTTTGGCGCTTTATCGGCGCTACTGCCGCGCT
Organism: uncultured Microcoleus sp.; assembly: GCA_964657555.1. Classification (GTDB taxonomy): domain Bacteria; phylum Cyanobacteriota; class Cyanobacteriia; order Cyanobacteriales; family FACHB-T130; genus CAZZWA01. The sequence goes on along the minus strand of CAZZWA010000421.1, from coordinate 1,307 downwards.
TTTCTTCGCTATGAGATGAGTATAACCTGTCATATTATATATAACATCAGTATTATTTAATGCAATATAACTTAAAAATACATATTACTCTCCGTATAGCAGATTTTTCTTTTCAAATATCAGTACATCCAAGCCTATAAGCTTTTTTGATTTTTCTGAAAAATAACGTCTTTGTATGAAACCTTTTTCAACCAGCTTGCTGACTGCCCGACTGGCTGCCGACGGTGAAATGGAAAGATTCTCTGCAATGGCGGTAGGCACGGCAGGAGAAAAATGAAACTGATCCATCTCGGAAAGAATCACAAAAAAAACCCGAAACGTCACTCCCTCCAATTCTTTATCGGTCGCCAGTTTCAAAAATTCCTCTTTCCAGGTCACATCCCTTAACCAAAACGCCCATTATTATAACGATACACCAGCGCGTTTCTTCATCAATGCTCGGCGTAACACCGAAACGGTATCGCAGGATACGAAATTTCCGGTTCCACCGAAATCTTGCGGATTGCTTTACGTTTCCGCCCGCGCCGATCTAACGTAAGGACACTGGGATTGATCAGGCAAAACGCACATGAGACAAAAACGACAGGCCGCTCTCGGCGCTCCAATCATGACCCCACCTATAGAAAAGCTCCTCATACGGAGTTATCGTTCCAGAGGAGCTATAATGAAAATTGTTGATTTAGATTTTTAAACACGGGCAAAAATGGTTTTGTCCGGCGCTTCTCCATTTAATAGTAGCACAGTGATTTCACGATTTTCGTGATTTCCCGCGAATCGGGCGCTTCGCCCCGATCGCATGGCGAAATCAGGCATCTACCGCTTTACGAGAGAGGCATCGGATCAATACATTGTGTCCGTGGCAGGAGAAACATGGCCACGACCAACGACATTCAATTATCTTCGCTGCTTAAGCCCCACGCCCTGGAATTATTGCACAAGCGCGGCCTCGCCCCCGAATGGATCGCGGTGAATTGCCGCTCGATCAACGCCGAACGCGCCACGGAATTGCTCGGCTATCACGCCAAAAGCGCTGGGATATGGCTCGAAGACGCGAACGGCGAGGGACAGTTCAAGCCCGACAAACCCTGGCGAGGCAGCGACGAAAAGGACAAAGCGCCCAAATACCGCTCAGGCAAGGGCAAATACGACGCCCTGCTGCCGGTGCATCCGGTGATTTCCAACTATTGGGACGATCTCGACGCCCTGAAGCTGCGCTGCTACATCGTCGATGGCCATCCCTGCCTCATCCTCTCGGAAGGCTTCTTCAAGGCGATCGCCGGCAACAGCCACGACCTGCCGACCATCGC
>CAZZWA010000420.1:3404-5288 GCA_964657555.1 uncultured Microcoleus sp. | reverse complement strand
CCAGCAATCAGTTACCCTTGGCAATGCGTCAGTTGTTCGTTGTCCGTTGTCATTTGTCATCGGATTTGGGGAAGTTGCTGATTGATTTTAAGTAGGAGTTTAATTTTGGTGCTAGTTCGTCAATTGGCTAATTGCCTCATCCCAATTTAGGTTATACCAGCAAGATTCAACATTCCCCCCGATGCCTTGGGGGGCAAACCCTGAATCCAAATCGCAAAACAGCAGTTTATTGATCCCCACCTACTTATTTACTCACTTTAAATCGAGAAGTTTCTGTTCGTAAGTTTTGAGCTGCATCATTTAATTGCTCAATAGCACGGTTAGTCTCGCGTAAAGCATCGGCTGTTTGCGTAGATGCTTCTCTCAGTTGAACCATTGCCTCACTAATCTGTAAAGCCCCCTGAGATTGAGCTTCCATCCCTTGGCTGACTACCTCAAACCGTGGGTTTAAGGCTTGTACTTGCTCGATAATTTGCCCTAATTGCCTGCTGATATCGCCGACATCTTCAACCCCACGGCTTACCTCTTTAGTGAATTTGTCCATTTCCATAACTCCAATCGAAACCGCTGATTGCATCTCTTTGACCATGCTTTCAATGTCCAAAGTCGCAACAGCTGTTTGGTCTGCTAGTCGGCGGATTTCTCTAGCGACGACAGCAAAGCCTAAGCCATACTCTCTGGCTTTCTCGGCTTCAATAGCAGCATTAAGCGAAAGTAAATTAGTCTGATCTGCGACCTTAGTAATAGTGCTGACAATACTATTAATGTTGTTCGCTTTTTCACTAATTACGCCTAATTTAGAGGAAATAGAACTGGTAGCTTCTGCCAACTGACGCATCGTTCCTTGCATGCGAATCAGGTCTTTTTGCCCGTCACTAGCAGCACTAGCAGTCGCTTGTGACAAGTTAGTGACTTCCTCCATTGTCTTCACCAGATACCCAGAATTCGTGGCAATCTCCCGTGTTGTAGAAACAACCTGGTTAGTTGAGGCCACTTGTTGAGTAACGGAGGCTTCTAATTCCTTGCTACTGGCAGCAATCTGGGTGGTAGAGGTAGTAATTTGGATACCAGAATGCTGTACCTGGCGAATCAGCGAGTTCAAGCTTTGAGTCATGTTATTAAAAGCTGTAAGCAATTTGCCAATTTCATCATCTGAAGTGACGGCAATTTTGTCGCTCAAATCGCCAACAGAGACTTTTTCTGCTGCTGCTACGGCATTTTGTAGGGAGCTTTTGAGAATACGAGCGATCGCAAATGAAATTAACATGCCAACTCCTAGAACAATCAGGATACTCCCCAAAGTCCAGTAGTCTAAAATGCTTTGATTTAGATCTACTGAAATTTGCCTTTGAGCTAAGAGCTGGTCTTCTGCTTTAGCCATTTCAGCAAGTTGTTCTCTAATATTATTCATTAATTGCTTGCCCCTACCTGACAAAACCAAAGCTCTTACCTGTTGCTCTGCGCCCTGTCTTTTAAGTCTTATTGTTTCTGCCAGCTCATCAAGTTTCTGTACAGATAATTCTCGCACTTGATTAAGTTTTTGTACCTGCTGTTGATTGTCTTTTATTTCCTTGTTTAAGTCGTTAAAACTATTATCTAAGGTTTGAATTGCCTTTTGATATGAAGCTAAATAGCTGATGTCTCCTGTATAAATAAATCCGCGTTGCCCTGTTTCAGCATCGACCAAAAGTTTTTCTATTTCCTTTAAACTAAGTCTAACTCTATAAGTGTGTGTCACCCATTCAACTGAACTTCTTAAAGCACTTGTATTTAGCTTGGTAATTATGCTAGTAATAGCTGTTGCCAACACAATGATCCCAAATCCAATAGGTATCAATTGGTTAATTTTGAAATTTTTTAGCATTTGATTTCCATATTTTTACT
>CAZZWA010000420.1:0-3304 GCA_964657555.1 uncultured Microcoleus sp. | reverse complement strand
GCTAAAGTTCTTGCAGTTTCAAGTATTGTTTGTCCATTCTCCGTCCGTTGTCTGTTGTCCGTTGTTGGTTTAAAGGGGATGGGAGTGGTAGAGTTTTGGATAGCGGCGCTAGCTCTTTTAGAGTCGCTACGCTGATCAGCCGCTAGCTCTAGAGAAGTCAATCTGCTAACGCTAGAGAGTTTTGAGTTTTGAGCTTGAAGAGTGGTTAATTCTCTTCTGCTCCCCTGCTCCTCAACCTTTCTCGCCTCAAGAGTTTCTTCTACTTTGCGAAAGGCAAAAGCTGAAGGGTGGTTTACTGATGCAAACCTATGGGATGATATTTGTCTAGTTTCCGAGTGTCCTACAAATAGTAGCCCATTTTTGGTCAATAAGCGGTATAAAACCTGGGCTGCCTGATTTCTAGCTGATTGGTCAAAGTAAATTAACAAATTGCGGCAAAAAATTACATCATAAGGTGTTTCTTCAGCAAGAAACTGACGCTCAAGCAAATTGCCGTGCCGGAAGTTAACAGTGTTACGAACTGACTCGCATAGTTGATACCCATCTGTTGTCTGAGTAAAAAAGCGGTTTTGTAAGCCAATGCTGTCACCTCGAAAGGAATTTCGACTGTAAACAGCATGTTGAGCGTAGCGCAAGGATTTTTTACTAATGTCAACTGCATCTATGTGAAATTTTTTTGATAATAACCCACTCTCCAAAAGGGCGATCGCAATGGAATAAGGTTCCTCACCCGTTGAGGATGGTACGCTCAACACACGCAGTCTAGAATGTGGATGGACAGGTAACCACTCAGAAATTACATAACGACTCAAAAAAACAAACGGTTCTCGGTCACGGAAAAACCAGGTTTCCGGCACTACCACATTTTCAATGAGTTCTTCCAATTCTTGTGGTGATGTTTGCAACCAGGTCAGGTAGGTTTCCATGTCAGGTAAACCGCACTCCACCAGACGACGCTTCACAGCCCTAGTAATGGTGCTAGAACCGATTAAACTCGCTTCTAAGCCAATCTTTTGTCTTAGCAAAGCCTCAATAGCTACCTGTACCATTTATACCTCAACAGGTTACTTGAGCTGTTCAACTGTAACACCATTACAGGGAGCTACAGAGCCAGACCATTTCACTTTAAAATGATTATAGAGAGCAGGCAGAGGCAGCAGGGTAGTAGTTTAAGCTAAATAATCCTGTAGCGAAGCGCTATCCAAAATCTCAAGTTGATTGTCACTCAAGTTGGGCTTCCCGATCTGGTAGTAGGTAGGCTGGCTGCAATGGCAGCAGGTGCTCTACCCGGAGACATTGAATCATTCCTTGTTCATCTATAATTAATTTTCCTAAGTAGGGAACTGCATTAATAGCCGTTCCTTCGATAAACTCAGTTTCTGGTTTATCCAGAGTTTCTATTACTCGTTCTGCCATCAGTCCCAAAATGTGCACGGTTTGGTCACAACTCTTATAGTTGACCAAAATAATTCGAGTACTTAACTGAGAACGACAGCGCTCGCCCCGAATCAAATGGCATAAATCGATCACTGGGACAATCCGGCCTCGGTAGTTCAACAAACCCGCAACATAGTCAAGCACATGATGTAGCTTTTTTAGCGCTACCATAGGAACGACTTCAACAACTTGATGGCATTCCAGTGCATAACGGTCATCCCTTATGTAGAAAAGCAACATTAACATATTTAAATATTAAAGAGGTGCTCTGGTCTGTTGCAAAAAGTTGTTGAGGTAGAGAACGATTTCTAGAATTTACGCTTTTAGAATCCTTTGTCAACTCCTCTTACCAGATTTAGAAGATGCATATCCTCAGTCTAATTATCCCCAATCTCTGCTTCCTCAGTTCCTCTCCCTGAAAAAAAATCCCAAATTGCTAATCATAAGTAGACGCAGATGGAACTGCGCCTACTTACATGTATCCGCGTTTACAAAATTTCAGCTTGAATAACGGTTAAATGATGCCAACGCTGCGCTTTACCCAACCGTCACTTGATTGGTTTCCACAGCAGTAGCACCATTAACACCCCTAGCTACAGAAACCATTTTGTTGAGAATTTCCTGAGAGGGCACTTGTCCTTTAAGAACAACAGTACCTCCAGTTTGAGCTACGTAGAGAGTATGAATGTCCTCCAGTTGAGGATCTTCATCAAAAGCCAGCGCGACTCGCTTAGCTAAACCACTTTGATCGTATTCTCCCTGCAAACCAACGCGTTCGGGTGGAATAGAGGCTGTTGTGGTAGAAGTAGCTTCGCTTTGGGGAGCTGCTTCTGTTGATTGAGGTGCTGGCGCAGGTGTTCCCTGAATTGCTTGTTGAGGATTTTGGGGTTTTTCCAGCCCAAAAAGTCTTTGTAACCAACCCATAATTATACTCCCGAAAACTTTATTAAGTAGATAGGTAAAAATCAATTTTTTCTTTGTTAGGAACCCAGAAAAAATTGATTTTCTACGCTTACATCTAACTTATCAATAACTTACTAGATTTTAAAAGATTGAAACGACGCTTACATCAGTCTACTGGGGTAATGAATATTTATATCTAGGGAAGTATAAGGACTTAATTCTGATGGTAAAATTATGCAATTTTTAATACAAAATAAGATTGTCACTGCCAAATTTTGGCAATGACAATCTTAAACATTGATAGCTTAAATAAGATCAAAACATTGGCTGGCCATTTGGAGTTTTTATTGCTTTGTTTGACCTTTTTGCACTGGCTGAGCAACTACTGTTTTAACACTCACGCTTTTTACCCCTTTAATCTGACGAGTTAATGGCTCAATCTTACTTAGTTGTGCTTGATAAGGGACTGTTCCTGATACAGTCACAGCCCCATCTTTTGTAGCTTTAACTACCAACTGACTGTTTGGTATGTTAGCCTCCAATTTATCGCGAACTTCAGTCGTCAGAGCGTCCTCATTTCTATTTACAGGGGCACCGCCATTAGTAGCGTTGTTTCGCTGCTCGTGGGCTCGAATATCAGAATTGAGCTGATCTCTGCGAGTTTGACTCTGGGCGTCCTTTTGATCGTTCTTCACTGTGTCAGTGTCGGGTGCTTTGGCAGGTGCGTTAGGATTATCAGGGGCTGCCTGACTCGTCTTAGCAACGTTATTGGTACAAGCAGCAGCACCAAAAAGTAAGAGACCACTAATTACAAAGGTTGTTAACTTTTTCATTTTTTATTTCCTCACTTTGGGCAGTTTATAGCAGAAAACGCGGTTTACCTAGGAGCAGCAAGGAGCAAGTTTTATACTAGATATCTGCTGGTAAAACCCTCTTTTCCCTTTCAGTCGTAAAGAAGTTTTGG
>CAZZWA010000419.1:2348-5316 GCA_964657555.1 uncultured Microcoleus sp. | reverse complement strand
CACTAGAGCGATGTGAAGCAATTCTGCGTCCCTATCTAGAACAGCCTCTGTTGTCGCTCTTCTATCCCGTTGTGAGTGATGAATTAAATTCAGATCAACACTCACTGGATCAGACTGCGTACACCCAACCAGCCCTATTTGCCCTAGAGTACGCCCTAGCCGAGTTATGGAAATCTTGGGGCATAGAACCCGCCGTCGTTATGGGTCACAGTTTGGGTGAGTATGTTGCCGCTTGTGTAGCTGGGGTCTTTAGCTTGGAAGATGCCCTAAAGTTAGTTGTTGCCCGTGCCCATTTAATGCAAGCTCTGCCTCGGGATGGTGCGATGGTAAGCGTATTTGCCTCTGAAGCACGAGTAGCTACGGCGATTCGCCCCTATGCTCAACAGGTTTCTATTGCTGCCATTAACGGTCCGGAGAATACCGTGATTTCAGGGCAGCATCAGGCAGTAGAGGCGGCGATCGCTGCCTTACAAGCCGAGGGGGTAACGACGATCAAGTTAAAGGTTTCCCATGCCTTCCACTCCCCCTTGATGGAACCCATGATGGCAGCTTTTGAACAGGTTGCTGCCGAAGTTAACTTCTCATCCCCACAGATAAATTTAATTTCCAACGTTACCGGACAACTGATCAAAGATGAAATAGCGAACCCTAAGTACTGGTTAAGTCATCTGCGGCAGCCAGTCAGATTTGCAGATAGCATGGAAACCCTTCATACGCAGGGTTATGAAGTGTTTTTGGAAATCGGCCCAAAACCAACTTTATTAGGAATGGGTCGCAACTGCCTGCCAGAAGGAGTAGGAATTTGGCTTGCCAGTCTGCGTCAAGGGCAATTGGATTGGCAACAGCTACTTCAGAGTTTGGCCCAATTGTACGCCTGTGGGGTAACGGTAAACTGGCTCGGCTTCGATCAGTATTATCCGCGTCGCCGGTTGGTGCTGCCAACTTATCCATTCCAGCGACAGCGCTACTGGATTGAAATGGTTGCATCTGATGTTCACCAACAACAAGCTTTCTCCCAAAAGCTTACTAAAGCACTTCACCCTGTACTGGGCCAGCGCTTACGATTACCATTCTCTCAAGAAATTCGCTTTGAAGCCCAATTTAGAGCCGACTCACCCTCCTATCTTGACGATCACAAACTGCATGGAACAGTAGTGGTTCCTGCGGCATCCTACATTTCGATGATTTTGTCGGCAGCTAAGGAGGCTTTGAGCACCGAACCTTGCATTATAGAAGACCTGTTGTTTCCACACACTCTTGTTTGTTCCGAAAAGAGTAGTCAGACTGTTCAGTTGGTTCTGATGTCTCCAGAAACTGGAGAGGCTTCCTGCCAAATCATCAGCCTCCAGGGAGGGGAAGAAGAAGAGGTGACGTCCTGGACAACCCATGGAACTGGAAAAGTCCGATTCCTCCCGACAGATACCGCTTCAACAGCACCAGAGTCGGTTGATGTAGAAGCCGTACAGACTCGCTGCCATCAAACCTTATCTGGCTCAGAATTCTACTCAATTTTCCGAGAAAATGGCTATGATTGGGGGCCTTCATTTCAATGGATTGAAAAGATCTGGCATCGGGAAGGAGAAGCTTTGTGCCAAATGGGACTTCCTCAGTTATCAGACGAGGTCAGTGACTACCAGTTATATCCAGGGTTGCTTGATTCATGTTTGCAACTACTCAACAGTTGCTGGTCAGTCGAAACCATGGTGCAAGCCTTAAGTGACTACATCTACATACCATTTAGCATAGCTAGCTTTAGATTTTACGGTCGTCCCGCTCCTGGTAGTCAGTTATGGTGCCATGCCGAGAAACGGGAACAAAACAGGTCGAACGATCAAAGCTTGATTGGAGACATCCGTCTATTTGATCGCACTGGACAAGTGATTGCAGAAGTCATCGGCTTTGAGGCCAGAAAAGTGACTCGTGAGGCTCTGCTGCGGGGCATCCAAAAAGATTTAGGTGACTGGTTGTATGAAGTTTCCTGGCAACCCAAAGCTCACGAACACAATCATCAGCCGATGCGTACACAGGCACCAGGCAGTTGGCTGATATTTGCCGATCAGGGGGGAATTGGGATCAAGCTAGCAAAACTGCTGCAAGAGAGCGGTGATGACTGTGTCTTGGTTTCTCCCGGCCCAGCCTATGAGATGGTGACAGTGGGACATTATCAAATCAACCCGTCAGAACCACTAGACTTCCAAAGGCTGCTCCAGGAGAGTTTAGGGAATAATCAACCTCCTTACCGTGGGGTAGTACACCTGTGGGGACTGGAAGGAACACTTGGGAAAGAAACGACCCTCACCTGTTTACGAAACATGCAAGTCACTGGCTGTGGCAGTGCCTTGCATCTAGTTCAAGCTCTGGCAAAAGCAAGATGGTCTGTGTTTCCTCGTCTGTGGTTGATAACTAGAGGTGCCCAGCCAGTAAAATCGATGCCAGCCTCCCTGGAATTAGCTCAGGCGACCTTGTGGGGACTAGGCCAAGTGATTGCTCTAGAGCATTCAGAACTTTCATGCGTGCGGCTAGACTTAGACCCAGCGGCAGATGTGAATGAAGTTCGCAATCTGTTTGCAGAACTGTGGTCTCAAGATCGAGAAGACCAGATCGCCTTCCGTCAGGGAATCCGTCAGGTAGCTAGGTTAGTGCGGCGTACCTCCCAAGCTCCAATGAATCAGCTTTTGGTTCATGAAAACAGTAGCTATCTGATTACTGGCGGCCTTGGGGCTTTGGGACTGAAGGTGGCTGAGTGGATGGTAAGACAGGGAGCCCGACACCTGGTTCTCACTGGGCGTAGTGAAGCGTCGAGTGCAACACAGCAAGCGATCGCCCGATTGGAGCAGGCAGGGGCTAATGTTCTAGTTATAAGGGCAGATGTGTCTCATCCAGAGGATGTCGCTAGGGTTCTGGAGGAAGTTCAGAACTCCCAGCCACCGCTGCGGGGGATTATTCATGCTGCCGGTGTCCTGGATGA
>CAZZWA010000419.1:0-2248 GCA_964657555.1 uncultured Microcoleus sp. | reverse complement strand
AGAACTCCCAGCCACCGCTGCGGGGGATTATTCATGCTGCCGGTGTCCTGGATGATGGAGTGTTGCTACAACAAACCTGGGATCGCTTTGCTCGGGTAATGGCCCCGAAAGTCGAAGGGACGTGGAATCTCCATGTATTGACCAAAGACATCCCTCTAGACTTTTTTGTCTGTTTCTCCTCAGTTGCCTCTTTGCTGGGCTCGCCAAGTCAAGGCAACTATGCAGCAGCTAATGCCTTCATGGATGCCTTGATGTATCACCGTCGCGCTCTAGGTCTGCCAGGTCTGAGCATTAACTGGGGACCCTGGGCAGAGGCTGGGATGGCAGCAGAGTTAGGGAGTCGGAACAAACATCGAATAGCTGACAGTGGTTTTGCTACCATCACTCCAGAGCAGGGATTGCAGGTGCTGAGAGATTTATTGGCACAGCACGTTGCCCAGGTGGGAGTGGTGCCAGTGAACTGGTCGAGGTTCCTAGAGCAATTTCCACCGGGAGGTGAACCGCCCTTACTCTCTGATTTGGCACCAAAAACCCAACAGCAAGGAAAAGGTAAGCAACTACCAGCCAAACAGGTCGAACTTCTGCGTCAACTCGAACAGGCTTCGGCAAGCGATCGCGAGCATCTCTTGATTGCTCATATTCAAGAAGAAGTCGCCAAAGTTCTAAGGTTTGAGTCATCCTACCAACCAAATCCTCAGCAGGGCTTTTTTGAAATGGGGATGGATTCTCTGATGTCAGTCGAGTTAAAAAACCGGCTCGAAGCTAGCTTAGGAAACTCACTCCCTGCAACTTTGACCTTTGAATATCCAACCATTGAGACCCTTGCTCAGTATCTGCTCAATCAGGTGTTTTCCTGGAATACAGCAGTGAAATTTGAGGCGGAATCCCCACAAGATATCGAACCGCAGAATGAGATCTTAAAAGACATAATTCAACTCTCGGAAGACGAACTGGCAACGTTGGTCGATCGAGAACTAGCAGCTTTGATGAGAGATTAACATGAAAAACACTTCAGAAAGCATAGACCAACTGTCTCCGTTGCAACGTGCAGTTTTGGCATTAAAGGAAATACGCGCCAAGCTTGATGCAACCGAGCGTTTAAAGACAGAGCCCATCGCCATCGTCGGCATGAGCTGCCGATTTCCTGGGGGAGCCAATGGCCCTGAGCAATTCTGGGAGCTATTGCGAAATGGGGTAGATGCGATTACAGAAGTTCCGTCTGACAGGTGGAACATTGATGCCTACTACAACTCCAATCCCCATACTTCAGGGAAAATGTACACCCGGTATGGTGGGTTTATACAGCAGGTAGATCAGTTTGACCCCTATTTCTTCGGGATTTCTGCTCGGGAAGCTGTGAGCATGGACCCCCAGCAGCGACTGCTTCTGGAGGTAGGCTGGGAGGCACTGGAGAACGCTGGACAGGCACCAGAGCATCTGAGTGGCAGCCAGACAGGGGTGTTCATGGGGCTGTTCATGGATGACTATTCACGATTTAGCCTATATTCTGGCGATCCCAACCAGATTGATGCCTACAGCAGCTTAGGAAATGCTCGGAGTATTGCCGTGGGCCGTCTGGCATACATCCTCGGCCTACAGGGGCCTGTCATGCAGTTAGATACAGCCTGTTCGTCTTCATTACTAGCGGTACATCTGGCCTGCCAGAGTTTACGTGCCCAAGAGTGCAATCTGGCCCTCGCAGGCGGTGTGAACCTGATCCTCGCACCAGAAGCCTCTATCGGTTTGTGTAAGTTGAAAGCACTGGCTGCTGATGGCCGCTGCAAAACCTTCGATGCCACTGCTGATGGCTATGCGAGGGGAGAAGGGTGCGGCATCGTGGTACTCAAGCGCCTCAGCGATGCGATCGCCAACGGTGACAACATTCTTGCCTTAGTTCGGGGTTCAGCAGTCAATCATGATGGCCCTAGCAGTGGTCTCACGGTTCCTAATGGACTGGCTCAGGAGAAATTAATTCGTCAGGCACTCAAGAGCGCTAAGGTTGAGCCGCTCCAAGTGAGCTATGTAGAGACCCATGGCACGGGGACATCACTAGGAGACCCTATTGAGGTCAGAGCTTTAGGCTCCGTACTGTGTGAAGGGCGATCGCCAGAGAACCCGCTGCGGATCGGTTCGGTGAAAACCCAATTGGGTCATCTAGAATCAGCAGCTGGCGTCGCCAGTTTGCTCAAAGTGGTGCTGGCTCTCCAGCACGCCCAGATCCCACCTCATCTGCATTTTCAACAGCCCA
>CAZZWA010000418.1:0-5318 GCA_964657555.1 uncultured Microcoleus sp. | reverse complement strand
CTATAATCCTCCTGATCGCATGGCTAAACCTAAGCGGCGGCGGAAGCGCTAGCATCCACTAACAAACCTTATACCTTGTTAAATGTTATGGGTTGCATCACTAAGATAAATCATACCAATTTGCCTTATACCTGCAACATGCAAAATTCTCCCCCCTTAGCAAGGCTACTGTGTACACACATCTCGCTCTGACGAGTAGCATCAGCAAAGAGCCCTCTAAATCTCTCTTGTTAAGGGAGACTTTGAACTCCGTCTGATTACCCAAAGTTAGGACTGATGGGGAGAGGTTTTGAGCATGGTTAATTAACCGGGCTTGATATCAAACCCTGCATCCAAATCGCAAAACGGGATCACTTCCCCTGGCTAGTACCACCGAAATCTGATGAATTGACCGATGATCTAGACTGGGTTGCTGTCTTGTCCGTAAGCTTGCCAAGATAGGTCAACCAAACTATTGACAATCGCAGATGCTACCACCGCACTGCCCTTACGGCCTTCAATCCGAATGTGGGGAATCAGCGAGTCATTCAGTCGATCCTTGACAACATCCACATCGATAAATCCTGCTGGTGCTCCTACCACCAAAGCTGGTCTAATTTCCTCAGCTTCAATTAACTCGACAATAGCAGTGAGAGCGGTTTGAGCCTCACCCACAACAAAAATGCCTTCCGGATAGCGTCTGGCTAGCGTCTCAATCCCCCAAGCTGCACGCGTCTTTTCTTTTTGCGGTCTTGTCAGAGCCTCCATACTGCAATATACCGGATTGGCAAAGGTATTTTGGATGTTTGGAGTGATGCCAACTTGCACCATAGGCACATCAACGACGATGGTACTACGAGCAGCTAGGGCTGCTGCCCCAGCTTGCAAAGCTCGCTCAGAAAAGCGAATTAAAGACTTGTATTCAAAATCCGCTGTGGCATAAATCACTCGACGCACAATCTCGTATTCCGCTGGAGAAAAGATGTGCTCGCCGATTTCGCGGTCAATAATTGCCAGACTTTGGGCATCGGTTACATGCCATTCCATAAATAGGAGTCAGAAGATTCTTATCTGTAGACTCTGACTTTATCATCTCTTAGCTGTAAGCTATCAAATATTCATACTTTATTGGCTCAGCAAACCCATACTTTGCTTGCACATGACTGACTAAGGATAGATTCGGCAAGATCTACCTCGTCATTAGCACCATCTACTATGATCAGAAATTCACTCTGCGAACAGCGATCGCCACTGAAGCTAGCTCTATCAGAGTCTAATCTAGTTAAACCTGCAGCTAAGCCAGCAACTGCTACTGCGCCAATACCAGCGCCAGCAAGGGCGGTGGTGAGAGCTGTTGCCGTCGTCCCAACTGCTGCGATCAAACTGACGCCAGGCACAGATAACATCCCCAGACCTGCCAAGCAGCCGACTATGGCACCTACCATGCTCCCAGCGATCGCACCTACCGCCGCCTCTTCTTGAACTGCCATCTGTGAGCGATCGCTCCTACTAGGCAAGTCAAGGTGATCATCACAGTTTGCGTCTTTAGCAACGATAGCAACTTGATTTACAGGAAACCCAGTATGTTTTAGTTCACCAAGAGCGTGTTCCACATTGATGCGGCTGAAAAATATCCCAATGGCGTGTCTTTTTTGACGTAAAACCATTTTTTCCTCCTCAGATCTCTGTGACTTGCTTTCTGGCTTTGTCTTTCCTAGTTATAGCAGCTCTCTTTGAGAATAAATATTTTAGGTAATTGCGGTTAATAAATGCCAGAAAATATGCTTATTTTATTTTTCATCTTTAGAACCACTCTACCTCTAATTCTAGTGATTCTAGTCTTTACTATAATTCTAGCTTGACTGTTCCCGATACTAAAATTACAAATTGATACAACTTACATACTCCGAAATCTTTCTTAATAACTTAAATCAGATGAACTAGCCGTTCTATTAATCTACTCTTGCCAATATTCTTTGTTTTCCTTTTTTTGGGCCATTCAGATAGGTATGATTTTAGGGCTTTTCTTTATTAATTTTGTTGATTCGCAATCAAACCTAAAAAATTTTTTATATTATTGATAATTCTTTACACTATCGTCAATAAAAAACTTGTTGAAATAGGTAAAATATAAATAAACGTCTGCTAAGATTGCTAATGCTAGTGAGGCCATTAAAGGTCATTTATAAAGTAAACATTAAGTAGGATGCCTTAGCCTATCTGTGAATCTGAAGCGCCGCAGGGCACCACCCTACACTAGTGCGTTACACGCCATTACCGTACCATACGATTTGAAGATTTATTTTACAAGTCAGCTCTTAGCAGCTCTCACCAGTTTAGTCTATTTCCGCCCATCGACTTAGCAGTACCTCCTTGTATTCTGGAGATATCTACATAGTGGAGACGAAGAAGCTTTAAAAGTAAACATTTGTTGCCCGGAACAACAGGCTCCGGGCTTTGAAGAATTTCTCACTTTGTCGTTAGCAATGACGGCATTGCTCTAGTCGTCGCTCAGCTTTAATTAGCATAGATGAAGCGGCTAGTTTTAAGTTTCAGAAGAAGTTGTAGATTGATTGAACATTGGTGTCAGGTAAGCCACTAAAGCTCCGATCGCAAAACCGGCGCAGTTGCGGAATATAGGCAACCACTCCGAGGTGCGGGTGATCACTGGGCCAATTCCAAAGGCAATAAACAGAATTCCCCACAGAGGTGAGAATATCAAAGCCCACTGCCAAGCAAAAACCTGTTGTCCCCCTTTGCGGGGTACAGCGGCAAAGCCAAAGATAACACCACCAATGACAGAAGTAATCAGGGTAAGAATCCACTGTTCTCGTGGCAGTCCAGGTACAACGTTGCAACCACTTTGGCGCAAGCATGTTTTGATGGTTTCCAAGGATTGAATTATGGACTGGTCTTCACCTTGTTCTCGGACAAAGTAAAGATTGCCAAACCGTGTTTGTAACTCAATCCAAAAGGTACGGGGCAAAAGCTGGTAAACGGCATCGCCAACATTGAAGTTTAAAAGATTGCCGCCGCGTGGATCGGCAACCAGCAAGACACTTTTGTCATCTAGACCCCAAAACTTCCTCACAGCCAGACCGGGCGTGCGATCGTATTGTGTCAAAACTCTCAGCTTCCAGCCAGTTTCGGCTTCAAAACTCTCCAAATTTTTGATTAACGCGTCTTCCTGAATAGAGGTCAAAGATTTAGCTAGGTCAATGATTGGGGTAGAAGTGTCTGGTAGTAAATCTGGATTATCGTAGGCTTGTGCTGCAGGAGCAACTGCCCAGATGGATAACGCGAGGAAAAATGCAACCAGGGGTACTAAAACTCGTTGGGAAAACAGATGCTTCATCTTTAGTTTTATGCAAAGAATTGAAGATGTGGACATTTAGGTGATCCTAAACGGCGCACGAAAATGGAAAAGTATTAATTTGTTTACACTTCTTTACTTTAATCTAATACTGGGAGAGATCGCAAAGCTTTAGAATGCAATGCGCCGCAATCAGCCACCAGGTTAGGTTAAAGCGCGGTAAATGCTTGTGCTACGTAACCGTTACGCAACACTGAAAGTAGCAGCTAACTATTCGTGTAAGCCAGCCATCCTCTGGGTTTCGCCGGATAGTGCTGGGCTGCTAGCGGCGGCTTTTTCTGAGAGCTTAAGTTAAAGCTATCTGTATAGTGGCATACTTTACAGTCTTCATATTCTCCTGCCTAGCAGCTTGTCGGAGAAAGGACTATCACTGTTTTGGGGACAACGAATATCGAGAGGACAAGGGGGGATATTCACCCGCTAACTGAACCGTATTGATTTATATTCCACATGTCGATAAAAGCTCTCGCAATTCTCCCTCTCTTCCTTGTCTCTCAAGTCTCTGACGGCAAATTGCTAGAGACGCCCTCTGACTACAGATAGGGCAGCAGGATAAGCGACAAGGGTATTAAAAGTTGGCTGTTGATGTTTGCCTACCTCGTAAGCAGTGAGTGCTGGGAGTTTGTCAGAGCGATTTCAACCCAGTTTGTGCTTCTTGGGCGACTTGCTCAACTTGATCGCGGGCTAGAGTTTCCAGCGTCGAGCGAGCCTGTTCCCCACCCAGCCGATTGAGTGCTTGTACCACTCTGTAGCGGATCTGCCAATCGGGATTTGTAGCGTAACGAATAATAAGGGGAACCGCACGACTATCTCCCAGTTCTCCTAGAGAGGAGATAGCTGCTGTTTGGATCAGGTTATTGTCGGAGGTGAGTGCCGACTCTAGTAAATCAAAAGCTCTTAGATCGCCCAATTCCCCCAACGTAGCAATAATGCTGAACTGGACCAGCCATTCGGATGAAGTTTGGTAAAGTTGCTGCAAATCTTCAAAAGCTTCTTGTAGCCGGAGCGCTCCTAGGGCGTCAGCCGCTGCCGCCTGCACATCTGGTTCTGGGTCATTCTTGAGGCGATCACGCAAAATCGTCAAAGTCTTCTGTAAATCCTGCTGTCCCAGCGTGTCTAGCTGGCTGACAGCAGCATACCGAATCCGAGTGTTGCTGTCAGTTACAGCTGGCTGAACCAGCTCAAAAGCAACTGCTTTTTCCAACTGGCGCAGCTGGTTGACGCCTCGAATCCGCTCACCAAAATCTTGTGAACTTAGCAGCTCTTTAACAGACTCAGGAGTAATGCTCATTCTTAATAATACTCAATAGCTAATCCATTTCCGCCGCCATGGCCCGCACAATATCGCCACGGGTCAGGATGCCAATTACCTTACCAGCAGTGTCCACCACTGGCAAACGGCGAACACTGCGATCGTGCATGATTCCAGCAGCTTCCCTCAAAGGTTTCTCTGGTGCAATAGTAATTGCCTCAGCCGTCATGACTTCCCCAACCGTCTGCCCCAGAGCCTTGTGCAGCTCTCGCTCGTATTTAGCTGGGTTTTCTAGGTAAATAACGCTGTCTAGAAACATAATGTGTGCTGGTGGACTTACTCCAGTTTCTTGCCACATCAGGTCTGTTTCTGATAAAACGCCCACTAATTTGCCAGTCTTATCCACTACTGGGAGACCGCTAAAGCGTTTTTCTGCCAAAATCTGAATTGCTTCCTTCAAAGGCATTTCAGGCGACACCACTATTGGGTCGCGGGTCATAATGTCGGCAACAGTCTTGGGCATGTAGGCTTACATCTCTCATCAATTCCCTAGTCTTATTGTACGGAATTGCGGGGTTCGATTTGATGTCAATCGAACCTCTCAATCAAACTGGATTTGGCAATTAGCGCGGAGGATATCAATACAGTGGGCGATCGCGCCTAAATGAGCAATTTCGTAGCCATGGGTGTTTTGCGTCGGAAATGCTAAGCAAG
>CAZZWA010000417.1:3766-5332 GCA_964657555.1 uncultured Microcoleus sp. | reverse complement strand
ACCAGCTCATAAATTCCCTGTTTGGGAAACACAATATCAGCTGCGGGAATGCCCTGATATTGATCGGCAGATATAGCTTTTAGGGGAGGTTCCAGCAAAGGCACAGAACCAGCGGTGTGAGGTTGGGGGTACACAGCTAGCTTACAGTTACACGCCTTTAGCGGAATCAGTTCCCCCCCTTTGTGGGTAAGTGCGAACCAAGCTTGAGCTGGTTCCCCAGCTTTTGGATTGTGGTGGGGTTCAATATGAAAGGTAGCGGCTACATTCCCAGATGCCTTAACCGTATGAGCATGGGCAGAACTGATGGGCAACGCCAGCCAGAGTATCCATCCGATAGTCGGGGCAACCCAAGCGCTGTCTCTACTAGTGCTTAATAGGTGAGACATATAATTTATCTATACACAAAAGTGACCAAATCCAGCGCGACCTGATTAACAAAACACCTAGTGTTATCACACCCAGCATTACTGTTGCGAGTTTATTCTCCCAAGTCCATTGCAACCCACCCAGGTAATGAGAACCAATCAGCACGATGTGAATTGCACACAGAATCACAGCTGGGACGGACAAAAGATGAACCTGCCGCCACCGCTTCCCCAAGTAACTCTGCATACGGTCAAAACTGGTGAGAGCAGCTGGCATGATCAAAACTAGTGCCCCAATTCCTGTCCACATGGACAGCTGATGAGAGGGCAACATAAAGTCCAAAGCTGCAAAGTTCCAATTCAGAGTATGCTCCAGCTCCCTGCCTGTGTGAGCCAAAGCCAGGACAAAGGCTCCCACTCCTAAAGCGCGACGGTAACGCAGGGGTTGAGACCAAAGGTGACTGATAGGACGAGCAATCAAAGCCAGCATTAAACATAGCAATGCTGCATGGCCTGTGTAGTCTACCATGTCGCCGTTACGTAGCAGTGTGAGTAACCCAATAGTGAGGGTAATCCAGCCCCCCAGCCGAAACAACTGACTGCGCCTGTCCGCACTTAGTTTCGATGCACAGATGCCGACGCCTAACATGGTTGGTAGAGTTCCCAGTCCAAAAGCTAGCATCGTTGCCATTCCCTGCCAGAGATTCCCTGTCTCAGCTGCTTTAAGCTGAGCCGTATATAAGAAACCACAGGGAATCAAACCCCAAATAGCTCCCAACAAAGACGGTGTCCAGAAGCTGGGTTTAAGCGAGAGCTTGACCATTAAGGAACTCAGACGATTGTGCCAGATGCCCTCTTTTAGAGGGTGCAGCACTGGCAAGTGTGGCAGAAATTTTGGGTTAAGCTGCACTAAACCAAACCAGATCAGCATGACTCCAGTGAGAATTGCCATCCAGTGACGCAGTTCACTATCTATTCCAGCTAGTTGACCACTGGCAATCAGCACTGAACCCAATGCCCCAATTCCAGCACCCACTAGGGCATAGCTGACTATCCGTCCCAAGTTCAGCAGTGCGTGAAAATGAAACTGCTGCCGCCAGCTAGGTGGAGTCTGTTGCCGATTAGACAGGGAAAATGCCACAGTAATGGGGCCACACATTCCGGCGCAGTGACCAAAACTGCCGACAAATCCCAGAGCCAT
>CAZZWA010000417.1:0-3666 GCA_964657555.1 uncultured Microcoleus sp. | reverse complement strand
TCCAGAAATCCTAAATCAAGTTATCGCCCCTGTCAAAAGACAAGTTGTCAAACTTCTGCCAATGACGATCAAGAAACACAGCAGTCATTTCACATGGCGATCGCCTTGTATTCACACTTACAAGTTAACTTAACACTTGCATGATTCTGGGGTTGGAAAAATAAGTTTAGCAGTAGAAAAGAAATATTTAAATAACTTACTTGCTGTTTTTGTTAACTCATCCTCAGTCAAAAATGGGAATTTTTTTAAGCAATGCTACGTATCAACGATCACCAGTTAACTTAACATGAGAATCATCCTAATAGTTAGACGAGCAATTTAGTAACAGGGAATAAATTCAAAATATGAAGAAATGGATATTCTCAGCTTTATTAGTACTGGTAGCACTCACCGCAGTCATAAGTCAGGGCGAATTCTTGCAGCATCCACGTCCGGAGCCCGCAGCAGTAGAGAGCAGGACAGACCCCTTGGTGAGTCGTCCCGACATAGCGACGGCGTCGCTTGCACCCGTAACCTACCCAAAAGTAGACTCAAAGCACCTTTTGGCTCATATCAAGGCGTTAAACTATAAGCGCCATACACAAAGTGAGCGCGATCGCGCTCGAAACTACCTTACCCAGACTCTCAAAAAATTGGGATGGTCGCCCGCACTGCAACCATTTGCAAGTGGTATTAACGTCTTGGCAACACGTCCCGGCACCGAAACAGCAGCGGGAGCGGTTCTCGTAGCTGCACATTACGACACTGTTGCTGTCTCTCCTGGTGCCGATGACAATTCTACCGGAGTGGCTGTGGTTCTGGAAGTTGCTCGTCTTTTAGGTTCGCGCCCGACGCCACGGACGCTGCATTTGGTATTTTTTGACCAAGAGGAGCAGGGGCTCCAAGGTAGCCTTGCCTTTGCCACAAACAAAGTGAATCTGGATAATCTGCAAGGCGTCATTGTTATGGATATGTTAGGTTATGCTTGCCACAAAGCAGGCTGCCAGCATTATCCAGAGGGGTTGCCCATCACCCCACCCACTGACACAGGTAACTTTTTAGCAGTAGTCGGCGATACAGAACACTTGCCATTGTTAGAAACCTTTCAAAAGTCTGGTCAACCGAATTTGCCGCCAATGATGACGCTGCCAGTTCCTTTCAAAGGAATGCTCACCCCCGATGTGTTGCGCAGTGACCACGCGCCGTTCTGGTACCAGGGAGTTGGAGCAGTGCTGTTGACCGATACTGCAAATTTGCGTACACCCCACTACCATCAGCCAAGTGATCAACCGGCAACCCTAGACCACTCATTCTTTACAGGCTCTGCCCAGATTGTGGTGAATGCTACCACCAGGTTGTTGGAAAATCGCTCTTAGGACGATTCTCATACACGCTCACAACGAGTTAAAAGGCAAAACTTGAGCAAGCTATTCAGGCTGCTCAAATCGTCAGCTCTCTGCTTGAAGCATCTGATGGCAGAGTTGCCGGAAGCGATCGCCTCGCTGCTCAAAGTTTTGGTATTGGTCAAAGCTCGCACAGGCTGGAGAGAGCAAGACAACTTTAGCGCCCTGTTTCTGAGCTAATACCCCTGCTCTAGGTACAGCTCTCTCCATCGTTTCCACAATTTCATAATTGGAATAGCCAACCTGCTCCAATCGCCCAGCAAAGGCAGTAGCTGCATCACCAATTAGTAATACAGCCGCTGCTTTGGCTTGAATCGTTGCCAGCCAGCCACTATCATCACCAGCTTTGGCTTCACCACCAGCAATTAGGATAACTGGGCTGTTGACAGAGGATAACCCGACTTGGGCAGCGTCGTAGTTAGTGGCTTTGCTGTCATTGATGAAATCGATGCCAAGACAAGTGCAGATATGTTCCAGGCGATGGGGAACGCCGGGGAAATTGGCAATAGCTTGGGCGATCGCCTCTTTCCCAATTCCAGCTAATCGAGCGGCAGCTACTGCCATCAAGAGATTTTGCTGATTGTGTTCTCCAAGCATCCGCAAAGCTGATACTCTTACTATCAGTTCAGGTGAAGATTTGACATCCACTGTTTCTACAACCCAACCATCTTCGATGTAAAAGCCCTGCTTGCTAATCAGATTAGCTTTGCCTTTAACACTTGTCCAATAGGCATCAGACCAATGAGTGAGACCAATCTGATGCAGGTAAGCATCATCACCATTGAAAACTTGCAATTGGGACTGATCCAGGAGAGCAGCCTTAATGTTGTAGTAGTTTTCTAGAGTGCGATGACGACTGAGGTGATCGGGCGTAAAGGTTGTCCAAACGCCAATGCGGGGAGCAAGCGTGGGTGAGGCTTCAATTTGATAACTGCTAATTTCGGCAATTACCCAATCTGGGGGTGTTTTACACAGAGCTAGCTCACAGGCAGCATAGCCGATATTGCCGCAAGCCGGAGCATTGAATCCAGCCGCTTGAAAAATGGCAGCAATCAGGGCTGTGGTTGTGGTTTTACCGTTGGTGCCAGTGATACCCACCCAAGGAAGAGATTGGAGATGACGCCAAGCCAGTTCCATCTCACCAATTGTCTCTATGCCCAGTTCTCTAGCACGGACGAGTACTGCTGCATCCCAAGGTACGCCGGGACTGACAACAATCATTTGCAGTAAATCAGAGGCATCCAGAACTAGGGAATAACCCAACTTAACGGTAATTCCTTCATCGGCAAGCTGCTGTTGTTGTTGTTGCAGATATTCAGAGGTACTGCGATCGCTCACCGTCACTGAGTAACCTTCCCGTTTTAGCAGTCGTGCTGCTGCAATTCCCGATCTTCCCAGTCCGATGATATGAGCATTGAGCATAGATAACGTGGCAGTGCAAATTCCCTGGTTTAAGTCTCCTCATCTTACCGTCTATCGCCATCTCTGACAGTCCTGCTGCTGCAATTCCTGATTTCTCAAACCGTCCTATCTACACCATTCATCTGTAGCCAAATTAAATGAGATTGGTATTAGCCTATTACTTCTTCAGTTGGCGTTTGAGTACGAAACTAGTACCAACAACAGAACCAAAGGCTAGTATTGCCAATGTAGACGTGGGTTCGGGAACAGAGCGAGCTTGAGCTTGCACCTCAAAAGCACCAATATCGACCGTGCCATTGGAAATGCGGTTAAAGCCTGGGCCACGCTGATCTGTAGTAATGCCAAAGCCAATGAGAGCATTACTGCCTGCATCAATGGCGGGACTGCCAGGAAGCAGCGCTTGGGTGAGGGTGGGGCCACCATTATCAGCCAGAGGGCCAAGCTTGGGGTCAACGGGATTGGCAGTAGTACCAACGATGTCGCCGTTAACACCGTTTTGACCTGCGAAGGAAGAGAACTCGTCGCCTTTGCCGATCAGGTTGTAACCCAAGTCAAAAACTCCTGTGCCGATTAAAATATCCGCAAAGGAGTTTTTGGCAATGATGGTGTTCTGAATGGTCGCTATACCATTGCTATCACCTCGGATGCCAGCGTTGCGGTTATTGCTGATCGTGCTATTGAGCACGATCGATCTACCACCTTCGATTCCATTGCCGTTGTTATAGAGAGTGCTGTTCTCAAGTACAAGCCCGCCACTACTAGCGCCACTCAAAGTGCTTAGAGCATTAGCGATACCACTGACTGCGTTACCGCTGATAGTGCTGTTGATGACGGTGATGTCACCCAGATTCGTGATACCATT
>CAZZWA010000416.1:0-5333 GCA_964657555.1 uncultured Microcoleus sp. | reverse complement strand
CCGCAGTCCGTAAGTTAGCAGATCAGCAAGGCAGAACCCTCCGGTTCGGGATTCGTCTACATGTGATTGTGAGAGAAACCGATAGTGAAGCTTGGAATGCTGCCAATCAACTGATTAAGTATGTGGATGAGGACGCGATCGCCTCCGCCCAAAAAGTTTATGCTCGTCTAGACTCTGAAGGACAGCGCCGCATGACACAACTGCACAAAGGCAGCCGAGAATCACTCGAAATTAGCCCCAATTTATGGGCAGGAGTTGGCCTAGTACGGGGTGGTGCAGGTACAGCTTTGGTGGGAGATCCCGATACCGTCGCCGCACGGATGATTGAATACACCGAACTGGGGATTGAGACATTTATTCTCTCTGGCTATCCCCATCTAGAAGAAGCTTACCGAGTGGCTGAATTACTATTCCCGCGCTTGCCACTCAAGAATTTACCTGTTGCAGAAAGCACGCAAGTGATTAGTCCTTTTGGTGAAATTCTCGCCAATCAAGACTTTCCTAAACAAGAACTAGCTGCGAAAGGAGCATCATAATGAAGTCAAAACTTGTGTCTTCTATTATTCAAAGACTAGCGCCTTGGGGTGTGCCCATTCTCCTCCTGATTGTTTGGCAGTTACTCGTGCAATTTGGTTTGCTTTCAACAAGAATATTGCCTGCTCCTATTGACGTTTTGAGTGCTGGGTTTCGTCTATCAGCCTCAGGAGAACTGTTCCGAAACTTGGGAATCAGCTCAGAACGTGCATTTTTGGGTTTCCTCATTGGCGGCAGTATTGGTTTTATATTCGGGTTATTTAATGGCCTGATTCCCATAGCAGAAACGCTGTTTGATACATCCATTCAAATGCTCCGCAATATTCCTCACCTAGCTATGATTCCCTTAGTGATTTTGTGGTTTGGTATTGGGGAAGAGGCCAAGTTATTCTTGGTAGCAATAGGTGTCATGTTTCCCATGTATCTAAACACTTTTCATGGAATCCGTACAGTTGATAAAGGGTTGATTGAGATGGGTAAAGTTTATGGGTTGAATTCCTGGTCTTTATTTACGCAAATCATTCTTCCCAGTGCTCTGCCTTCCATCTTAGTTGGCTTGCGATTTTCTCTGGGTATTATGTGGCTGACTCTGATCGTAGCCGAGACTATTGCTTCGGATACAGGCATCGGTTATATGGCAATGAATGCTCGTGAGTTCATGCAAACTGATGTTGTAGTTTTGAGTATTTTGCTATACGCGGTGCTTGGCAAGTTAGCAGATACAGCGGCAAAATTTTTGGAAGAAAAATGGTTACAGTGGCATCCCAATTACCAGAACGCATAGGCCAAATTTTACCAAGCATTTGTTTATTTTCACAGGAGTCTTTTTAGATGAGCACAGATAAAAGAGGAGCAGACCTAAAAATTTTGGGTCTAAGAAAGTCCTACGGTAATAAACACATATTGCAGGGCATTGATTTAGAAATAGCGCCTGGAGAATTTGTCGCTATTGTCGGCAGGAGTGGCTGTGGTAAGAGTACCTTATTGCGACTCGTAGCAGGATTGGAACGCCCAACCACAGGTGGAGTATTGCTAGATGAAGCACCCTTGCGCAAGCTCAATCAGTCGGCGCGGGTGATGTTCCAGGATGCACGTCTTTTGCTGTGGAAGCGCGTTTTGGAAAATGTGGGATTGGGCTTGCAGCAAAACTGGCGACAGAAAGCGACTTGGGCACTCCAAGAAGTTGGTCTGGCAGAACGTGCTGGAGATTGGCCAGCTGTGCTTTCTGGAGGACAACGCCAGCGGGTGGCACTAGCGAGAGCGTTGGTGAGTGAGCCGCGTTTGCTGTTATTAGATGAACCTCTAGGTGCTTTGGATGCTTTGACTCGAATTGAGATGCAACGGCTCATTGAAAATCTTTGGCAGGAGCAACAATTTACCGCACTACTGATTACTCATGACGTAGAAGAGGCAGTCGTGCTGGCTGACAGAGTCGTGCTCATTGAAGAGGGTAGAATAGCATTGGATCTACCAATTTCGCTCCCACGTCCTCGGCAACGAGGCAACGCTGTATTCGCAGCTCTTGTGGAGAAAGTGCTAGAGCGAGTGATGAATCAAGAAACCAGTCGGACAAATGTGGTGCATCGAAGTGGAGAGCTAGCATTCCCTTGAACGGATTAAAACTTTACACCTAACAAAGGGTAGCGGTTGGGAACTTTGGCAGAGAGTTGGTAATAGCCCTCTTAGGCCAGCCGTGTTGTGTTGACTACAGTCAAAGATGGCAATTCCTTGAGCGACTTGCTGTATGGTGACAATCTCTACTTCAGGAGGTTGAGGATTGAATCGCCTCAATTTTGAACACACCCACAGACTCTTGCAACTGCTGCGCTACTTCTACGGTTTGTTGTAGAGATGCAGAAACTTGGCGAGAGGAATCGCAAGTGCGTTCAGAAACATTGGCAATCTCCTTCATCAAATGAGTGACGGCTTGAGAAGTCTGAGCCTGAGACACTGTAGCACTCGAAATTGATTGCACCAGCTGGTCGATTTGGCGAGACACATCTAAAATCTGCCCTAGACTCTTCTTAGTCTCTTTGACGAGATGAGTTCCTTCAACCACCTGATTCGTTCCCAGTTCCATGGCCTTAACCACTGAAGTGGTTTCTCGTTGGATGTTTTCCACAATTTGTTCAATTTCTTTAGTAGCTGCACCTGACTTCGCTGCCAGTTGAGCGACTTCTGCCGCCACCACTGCAAAGCCCCTACCTGACTCACCTGCACGAGCTGCCTCAATACTAGCGTTGATTGCTAACACTTTGGTTTGCAGGGCAATTTGGTTGATTAGTGAAACAACCTTAGAAATTTGTTGAGAAGACTCGCCCAGATGCTTCACCTTTGTTGCTGTTGCTACAACCGTTTCCTGCAAATTTAAGATACTTTGTACTGTGCAGTCCATTGCTACCCCTCCAGCCTCTGCGGTGGTAGAAGCAGTGCGAGCCACAACTGCTGCTTGGCGGGCGCTATCTGCCACTGCTTGAATTGAAAGCGTCATCTGCTCTACCGAATCAAGAGTGTAATTAATCTCTCTGGCCTGTTTGAGAGCTTCATCAGCAAGTTGACGAATTGCACCATCATTTTCTCCAACCGAAACGTTGACCTGGATAGCGGCTTTTTTCACACTCGCCACAATTTCTCGCAGGCTTTCAATGATGATATTAAAAAAGTCAGCCACTGTGCCGATTTCACCAGAGGTAACTTCAGCACGAATCGTTAGGTCACCTTTGGATACCGCAGTCACATCGCTGAGCAGTTCTACTACCTGATGCTGGATGGCTTCTTTTTGTTGACGCTGCTCTTGAGAAATAATTTCAGCCGCTTTTTGCGCTTGTTCTCTCTGTTCTAAGAGAGTTGCTTGGTCTAGAGCAAAGCCAACTTGAATCGCCACCTGCTTGAAGAAATTGATTTTTGACTTCTCCCAAAGTCCTGAACTCTGATGGGCCACCAACAAGCCCAAAAGCTTGTCTTCTGCCAGAATCGGTGCTATCAAATTCCCTTGGTCTTCAAATGGTTCTAGTTGCCCGAGGTAACTTTCGGTCACACTAGCTTCGTAAATGTTCTCGATGGCTTTGACACGTCCTTTCTGATACTTCTCAACATACTCTTGAGCCGAACAGGGGTCAGCAATGTTTGCCTCTAAGTTTATAGGCCAACCACTACCAACTGATTCAGCAAAGATGCGCCCTTGCCAATTCTCATCGAAAAGATAGACTACCACCCGCTGGGCTTGCAAAGCTGCTCGGACTTCTGTCACTGTCGTACTGAAGATGTAATCTTTGTTTAAAGATTCACGAATGCGAGAGGTGATTGTATTCAGTAACCGTGCTTGGTTGGCCTCAGCTTCTTGGCGAAGGGCATGTTCGGCTAAGGTGGCTTCAGAAACCACAATGTTATTAGCCATTTTATTAAAAGTGACAGCCAACTGACCCACCTCATCTAGGGAGAACACCTCGGCTCGTGCTTGGCGATTGCCTTCGGCAAATTCCTGATTGGCTCGCTCTAGCTGCTCTATAGGTTTAGTAATTGTTTGCCTAAGAATGAGCGCCCAGGTACCAGTCGCCATTAACGCCAAGAGCAATACGACCCCTTCTTGCCACAGACTCTGGCTAAGCAAGTTGTTGAGAGTAGTTTCTGGGGTTCCCCGTACCAAAATAGTAACAGGCTGACTATTAAACACAGGAACAGGACCACTCTTTTCTTGAATAATCAGGTTAGGAATAGCCTTAGCGGTCATGGTATAGGTTTGGTTTCCTACTACCATCCGTCCGGTCACGATTTGTCCAGCCGGTGCTGCTGCTGCTGCTGCAAGTAGAGATGTATCGCTCAAGGGTATATTGGGTTTAGCTTGCTCTAGATCCGCAGCTTTACCTTGGTCTAAAGAGGTAGCCAAGGTGAATTCCCCTGTGGGTCTGCGTAAATAAATGCCACTGTAGCCGCCGTTGAAATCTTTCAAGATTCCTGCCATAATTGGCAACTTGCCATTGACAATTTCTCTAGAGACCAAGACTGCGAGTACTGTGGTTTGGCCTGGAGCGCGAATCGGTGTGAGTGTGTAACGCATTAGGGCATCTTGATCGGCACCAGACGTTATAGGAGACCCTTTAGCCAATGCGGTCGAGCTGACAACTGCATTCGCTTTAATTTGCTTAGCATTAGTAAAAACCTCTCGAACCAAGTTGTTAGGATTAAAAATTTCCCCTTCCCGGTTGGGGTTAGGATTGAAAATAATCCGAAAATCCCTCCCAACCATAGTGACATCTTCAATTTTCCGAGCCCTGATTTCGTTTAAGAGAATCTGCTTAACTTGCTCCTTTAAAGCAGGGGACAATGTGTAGCTTTTCGCATAAACATTAGCAGCGTTAACGATCACAGGATTATCTGATTGACTCCGGAAGCCAAGTCCTGTTTGGTTGACTTTGAGGTTAATATTAGTCTCGGTGACGGTGACCTCTGACTTGGCTTGAGCGAGCAATTGTGTTCGTAATCCCGAGGTGATCATCCACCGCGCCCCCACACTGAGTCCTATAATGGAGACAAGTTCAACACTAATTAAAGCAATCAGCTGCTTGCGACCAACGGGGAGGTTATAAAACCACTGTATAAAAGAGGGGTGGCGTTTTTGGTAAGGAGTTAGGCTGGGTTTAGATTGGATCTCTGGTGGTAGCTGCGAAGTACTTCCCTGTCGCACCATAACACCATCAGTCATTAACTGGGGTAAGGCAGCCTGTGGGTGAATTGAACCATTTTGACTTTTACCAAAACTTGCTGGATTTTTTTGAGTTGTCATAAAATCAGCGCTTGAC
>CAZZWA010000415.1:5007-5379 GCA_964657555.1 uncultured Microcoleus sp. | reverse complement strand
AATTATTAAGTGTTGAGTATTAATTCATATCTCATAACTCAACGCTTATAACTAAGGACAGTAGCTTATATAGCGCGTCTAAATCATTCGTGTAATAGTGATGCTTACCAGCTAAGGGTTTGAGTCACATCCTCTTGTGCAATTCATTTAGGCTAGCTATATTAAAACACATCAGTGTTTGAAAGTTCAAGTTGCATATGTGTTCCAGTATAATTACTCATTGGCCAAGGTAAGGCTACCAAAACTAGTCACACCCAATCAACTATTTAACTTAACTTGCTTATCTGTTATTTTCATCAGCGAAACCAATAGACAAAGTTTTTCAAACAGCAAAAACCGCCTTTTAAGTAGCTATAGTGCCATTTAGCTGAA
>CAZZWA010000415.1:0-4997 GCA_964657555.1 uncultured Microcoleus sp. | reverse complement strand
TAACTTGCTGGCTTAACTTGCTTATCTATCATTGTAACAAGCAAGACAATAAGCGAAAATTTTCGAGCAGCATAAATCACCTTGCAGGTAACTAGTAAATTGTTGCCAATAAAATTTGACAAATTTTTCCATATTATAGTGCGAAAATAATTTTGCAAAATTTACTAGAAGAATTTGCACAATTCATAGAGGTTAGGCCCGATGGAACAAGTCAATGTCCCCCTCTCAGCCAGACTACTTGGTGCGATGCTTATGGTCTCATGGACAACCAGTGCCTGTAGCCCTCCGCCCAAAGCCAATGCAGCACGACCAGCAATGCCAGTGAAGTTGCAGCAAGTGCAATCCGCCACGATTGAAGAGACTTCCGAGTACGTAGGCAGTCTCGAAGCAATACAAAGAGCCACATTAAAGCCAGAAATTGAAGGCCGGATCACTCAAATCACTGTCAACAACGGGGACAGAGTGCAAAAGGGTACGACGATCGTTAAACTGCAACCCGACAAGACTTATCCACAAGTGCAAGCCGCGACAGCTCAGGTCAGGGCGGCTGAGGCGGCGCTCAATACGGCCAAAGCGCAACTCCTGTCTGCACAAGCAGATCAGGCCAACGCCCAGACGAATGTCCGCTTGCAAGAAGTGCAATATCAGCGAACGTATACTCTGGTCAAGCAGGGCGCGCAAGCTCAACAGCAATTAGATATTCAAGTGCAACAACGTGACTCGGCAAATGCCACACTCCGCGCCGCCCAGGAGAAGGTGAAAGCAGCGGCAGCCAGCGTCGATCAGGCGAATTCAAACTTGGCTCAAGCGAAGGCACAAGTGGCAGTCAGCAGTGTGGATTTGCAGTATAAGCAAGTGCTAGCCCCATTTGAGGGAATCATTGGGGATTTCCCAGTCAAAGTGGGAGACTATGTCAAGGTGGGTGACACCCTCACTACTATTACCCGCAACGATGCTTTAGATCTAAATATTTCAGTAACTGCTGACAATAAATACTCCGCTCAACTGCGCACAGGAGTTCCAGTTTACCTGCTTGATGCGACAGGCAGCCAGCAAATTGCTACAGGGCAGATTTATTTTATTTCTCCCCAAGTATCTACCAACACCAGCACCCAGACCAGTACCCAGACAGTCCAAACCAAAGCTCGCTTTCCCAATAACGGCAGCTTGCGAGATGGGCAGGTTGTGCGTGCCAGAATCTTATGGAGTAGCAAACAGGGTCTGGTGATTCCGACAGCTGCGGTCACGAAGATTGGCGATCAGAACTTTATTTATGTAGCTCAAAAGGCAGATTCATCCAAGTCAGGAGCACCACAACTTGTGGCTCGAAAAAAGGCTGTCAAATTAGGGGAAATCCAGGGGCAGAGTTATCCAGTCCTTGATGGTGTGGAGCCTAACGATCAAATTGTGGTCTCCGGTATTCTTAGCTTGCAGGATGGAATTCCCATCAAGCCTCAATCCTAAATTAGTCCAGCAGATCTTTTAGCTACTCCTCAACATCTATGAGTTTTGTTGATAACTTTATTAAGCGACCAGTTTTAACAACGGTCTGTACTATTGTGATTTTGCTAGCGGGAGGGATCTCCATCCCCTTGCTGCCAGTCGCTAAGTTACCGCAGATTGCTCCGTCACAGATCAGTGTTTCAGCTTCTTATATCGGTGCTGATGCCAAAACTGCGGAAGACAACGTCACTACCATACTTGAGAGGCAAATTAACGGTGTTGAGGCCATGAAATATATGACCTCAAATACAAGTAATGACGGTGTGACGAACATTTCCGTTTACTTCCCGACCGAATACAACGGCGATATTGCCCAGGTTAACGTCCAAAATCGGGTGTCTCAGGCTCAACCAAATCTACCACAAGCGATTACCCAAACTGGCGTCACAACCCTGAAGGCATCTCCCAGCATCCTCTTAGCGCTCGCCTTCTACTCAGAAAAAGACAAAAACGGCAAATATCTGTACGATGACAAATTTATCAGCAACTACGTTGACCTATTTGTCTCAGATGAAATGAATCGCATCAGTGGTGTTGGTCAGACCAGAATTGCTGGAGAGCGCAAATATGCGATGCGCATCTGGCTAGACCCAACGAAACTGGCGGCGCGGGGCTTAGCGGCTCAGGATGTAGTCAATACTATCCAGGAACAAAACATCCAGCTAGGAGCGGGAAAAATTGGTCAGGAGCCATCCCCACCAGACCAACAGTATGAAATTGCCCTGCGGTCAGTTGGGCGATTCAAAACTGCCGCAGAAGCTGAGGATATGGTCTTGAAAGTGGGGTCTGATGGCACCCTAATCAAGATTAAAGATGTGGGTCGGGCGGAATTAGGGGCACAGGATTACAGCACCACTGCTAGCTTTAACGGGGCTCCGGCTGTGGCTTTTTTGCTATATCAACTTCCTGGTAGCAATGCCCTTGATGTGGCCAACGCCGTCAAAGAAAAACTTGCTGAGCTGGGGGAGAATTTCCCTCCAGGAATGAAAGCGGCGATCGCTTTTGACACAACTCTATTTGTCAACTCTTCGATCGAAGAGGTAGTCACTACCCTGGTCGAAGCCATTTTGCTGGTGATTTTGGTGATCTTTATCTTCCTACAAGACTGGCGCACCACAATTATTCCAGCGATCGCCGTTCCCGTCTCTCTGATCGGGGCCATGGCGTTTCTATTGCTGTTCAAGTTTGAAATCAACCAACTGACCACGTTTGCTTTGGTGTTGGCTACGGGTCTAGTGGTAGATGATGGGATCTTGGTTGTGGAAGCGATCTCCACCAAGATTGCTGAGGGGATGAAGCCTATGCAGGCAGCGATCGCTGCTATGCAGGAACTGACTGGGGCAGTGGTGGCCACCAGCATTGTGCTGATGGCAGTGTTTATCCCAGTCACCTTCTTCCCTGGCACTACTGGCATCGTCTACAAACAGTTTGCGCTAACGATTGTCTTCTCGATTGCCATTTCTGCCTTTAACGCCCTGACCTTCTCCCCCAGTATGGCAGCCATACTCTTGCGTCCGGAGAAGACAGAAACGCGTCGGGGACCATTGGGCTGGTTTTTTAACTTGTTCAATCGCTCTTTTGACAAGTTAAAAGCGGGATACGCGAGCTTACTCGGGTTTTTTAACCGGATCAGATTTATTGTCATCGCAGTGTTTATCGTTGGGTTGGTGGCGACGGGCTGGATTTACCAACTGGTGCCCCAAGGATTTATCCCCGATGAAGACCAGGGCTATTTCATCACGATTGTTCAAGCCCCAGGTGGAGTTTCTCTGAAATACACCGAGAAGGTTGTACAGCAGGTGAGTCAGGAAGTTCTGGCCACGAAAGGAGTCGCTACGAGTTTCGGCATCTCTGGCTTTGGGTTTTCAGGCAATGGTTCCAACCAGGCCATCATGTTTGCCAGACTTAAAGATTGGAAAGAGCGCCCCAAAGATTCAGAGTCGGTGTTTGGAATTACTCAAAAATTGAATGGGGTGTTTCGCCAAAAAATCACAGCCGCCCGCGTCCTAGCTGTGAATGCTCCTCCGGTTGATGGTTTAAGTAACTTCGGTGGGGTCGAGTTTGAATTGCAAAATCGCGGCGCTCTGCCGATGGAAAATCTGATTGATAATGCCAATAAGTTAATGGATGCCGCTAGGAAGAGACCTGAGTTGCAGGGTGTATTTACCCAGTTCACACCCTACGTACCTCAGATGTCGATCTCCATCGACCGCAACCAAGCTAAGGCGCAGAATGTCCGGGTTGACGACATCTTCAATACCTTGCAGACCTACTTAGGCTCCAACTATGTCAACCAGTTTGTGCTCGGACCACGACTGTATCGAGTGTATGCCCAGGCCGAAGGGGAGTTTCGTTCCAGTCCTGATGATATTAGTCGCCTGTACGTTCGCTCTCAAGATAACAAGCTGGTGCAACTGAGCAGTGTCGTCAAAGTCGAACGATTTACCTATCCACCAACGATTACTCACTTTAACGTCTACCAGGCAATTGATATCATTGTCAGTCCGGCTGCTGGCTACAGTACTGGACAAGTTATCCAAGTTATGGAAGAACTGGCAAATCAGGTTTTAGACCCAGGATTTAAAGGAGTATGGACGGGGACAGCACTGGAACAAACATCATCTGGTAATAGTACGGTGATCATTTTCGGTCTGGCATTTGTCATGGTCTTCCTGGTGCTGGCCGCGCAGTACGAAAGCTACATTGACCCGACGATCATCTTGCTCACTGTCCCCCTTGCTGTCCTGGGTGCCCTAGGAGCAATTTGGTTCCGAGCAAATGTGTTGATGGTTGGTGGCGTTTGGCCTGCTGTCAGCAACGACATCTATTGCCAAGTCGGTCTGGTGATGCTGATTGGTCTGGCAAGTAAGAACGCGATTCTGATTGTGGAATTTGCCAATGAGGCGCATCACCAGGAGGGCATGAGCATTAGTAAGGCAGCAGTTCACGCAGCCGAACAGCGATTGCGACCGATCCTGATGACAGCTGTGGCTGCTCTAGTAGGTTTTTGGCCTTTAGTGATCGCTAGTGGTGCGGGAGCGATGAGCCGTTGGTCTTTAGGGACAGCGATCTTTGGCGGTTTGCTACTGGCAACGGTGATGAGTTTGTTATTGGTGCCTACTCTGTATGTCGTGGTGAAAAACCTAGAGATCGCCCTGCTCAAGGGTGGTACGCCGAAGCCACCCTCACCCCCTGCACCCCCGACATCCCCGACATCCCAAACAGTTCCCGATCTACCGGCTGCACCCAAGCCTACTGGTTCCCTAAAGTTGGATAATAAATCAACCTGATACCGTTGGGATAATCAGAATTACAAATAAATCACTCTCATCGCGAACCTTCCCCACTTGACATAGCAGTACAAGTGGGGATTTTAATTACAGCAATTTTGGTCTTGGTGCCGTATAGTCCGACTCCCCCACCTAATACCGAGTTGCAGTCTACAGCGCTTTTCATCTAAGTGAAGTACACTACCCCACCCGCCCTATCGGGCA
>CAZZWA010000414.1:0-5394 GCA_964657555.1 uncultured Microcoleus sp. | reverse complement strand
TCTAACTAGTTCTGATTTTGAGTGCGATCGCCATAGTTGCTGCTTAGCTTACTGCTGACGAGCTGCCACAGCTAATTCTCGACTGGGAATTCTTTACATAGCTCAGTCCAGGAGTCACCCCAGTGCCCACATGTTACAACCTGTACGTAAAGATAACACGGGGGTGGTAATGGCGAAGTAGTAAGAGCATGCAAGCTAGATCACCCACCCTTAATTTCCCGTAAGAAATACACTTAACCTCGTCTTAGGGTTGAGGTTGAGGCAAGATATCTGTTTTATTGCTGTCAGATTACTTAGTCAGCAGAAGTAAATTGCACACCTAGGTATAAAATAGGGAAGAACGGGGATCACGTACCAATTTGTGATCCCCCCCTAGATAGATATACTTAGGATAGTCACATGTAAAATGGACAACAGTCTATAAGCACGAGTGCATCCCAACCTAAAGGTTCATCTCCTCATGCCAATTTTCGGACTTTTGTGGGTGAATTCCTGGATCAGCTGTTTGTTAGGCTATAGCCAGGGTTTGTTTAGGGTGCCCGACTACCTAACCAGTGCTCTACCTGCCAGAGTTTTATCGGTTGTCGGCAGTCCGCTCGAAAACTATCACCCCCCACTTATTCCAGCCCTAGGGACAAGGTTACCTCAAATCTATAACTTAAGTTCCGGGGTTGATACCATCTCCTCTACGTTATTGCCAACGTTTGGTTTCCAAGGTGGATTTGGACGTAGCGAGTCTCCACTTAACCAAGCGCAATCGTCTGTCCTATCTGTCAGCCAGCCAGATGGGCTAGAAAACAAACTCTGCCACCCAATGTCAGAGCAAGACAAAGATTCCCAGTTGGGGACGCCCAAACAATCATCCTCATCCCATTCTGAATCAGGGCCAGAAGAATCAGTTAAAGGTGTCTCAAAGCCAAATTTCCCTCAGAGAATTCTGCAGCTTATGCAGAATCTCTTCCAGTGGCCAGAACGCCTAGAAAGCAGTTTACACCCTAAGCCAAAACCTGTGGTGGTTGTCCGCATTGGCGACAATGAAGAGGTGATTGCCCCGTCTGCTAGTGACACGCCTGTGGCGCGGCGCGGCTTTTGGCTGTACTCGCTAATGCGACCGGGACGATGGGCTGCCAGTCTTGCGCCCAAGGAACAGTGGCCTCAAGTCTTGGTGAATGGACATTTAATAGCGCAAATACCTGACTGGGTAAAAGCTAAATCAATGGCTGAAAATCTGCACAAGATTCTTGCCGACCCCAATCTAGATGTTTCTCAACTGCAACCGTCACTGGTAAATGGGATGCCAGGAGGGAAGCTGGACGAAAGCGTGTTGTTTGTGGTTGACGAGGCGATCGCTAAGCAGATGAAACGTAATCCTCAATTGTTAGCAATCGAATGGGTAAACAATCTCCGTACTGCCTTGAGGACAGCGCCTTTAACACTGGTGCAAGCTCAAAGTCACATGTATGGTCTAGTCGAGACAGAAAAAAAAATTGAGGGTTTTGCCTCTTGGTATGGGGGCTACTTTCACGGACGCCCAACAGCAACAGGAGAAAAATTTAACCAATTTGCACTGACGGCAGCTCATCCCTCCTTACCATTTGATACCTATCTCAAAGTGACAAACCTCGGCAACGGGGATGCTGTGATTGTGCGGGTGAATGACCGTGGCCCCTATGTTCCACCCAGATCACTAGATTTATCGCTGGGCGCAGCCCGTTGTATCAGGAGTGAGGATACAGGCGTCGTGCCCTACTCAGCTGTGATTATGCAACCGTTTGCGACTCCGTAAACAGCGAGCTGTAAACTGAGGACTTGATATGACTCCCGAAGTCACTTTTCACTCCAGACAGCGAATTGCCTCCAGAAGTCCTCTGGCTTTATTAAGAGTTTCTTCATATTCTGCTTCAGGGTCGGAATCTGCTACTAAACCTGCACCAGCTTGGACTGACACAAGATGTTTACCATCACCTTGGCTTCTGACGACCATCGTGCGAATGGCGATCGCGCTATTCAACTGACCTTCAAAGTCATAGTAGCCGTAAGCACCGGAGTAGGGGCCACGACGACAGGGTTCTAGTTCATGAATAATTTCCATCGCCCGAATTTTCGGTGCGCCACTGACAGTTCCGGCAGGGAAGCAGGCTTTAAGTAAATCCCAAGCGGTTTTGCTGGGAGCCAGTTCGCCTACCACATTACTAACAATGTGCATAACGTGAGAGTAGCGCTCAATCACCATTAATTCATCCACCCTGACCTTGCCATAGGTACAGGCGCGTCCTAGGTCATTGCGACCCAAGTCAACAAGCATAATGTGTTCGGCAACTTCCTTGGGATCTTTGAGTAATTCTTCCGCCAGGGCTTCATCTTCCCTTGGCGATTTCCCCCGAGGTCGAGTACCAGCGATCGGTCGCAGAGTGGCCATCACTTGTGACGAAGGCACCCGTTCTGCCTTAACCATCACTTCTGGACTCGAACCGATAATTTGCCAATCACCGAAGTTGAAATAAGTCATGTAGGGCGAAGGGTTAGTCAGGCGCAATGAACGATAAAGGGCGAAGGGATCTCCAGTGTATTCAGCACAGAGTCGCTGGGAAATTACAACTTGGAAAATATCACCAGCGTATATATATTCTTTGGCCTTTTGGACATTAGCGCAGAATTGTTCGCGGGAGGTGTTACTCGTGTAGGTTAATTTCTCTTCACTTGTGCTTTTTGGCTGTTGACTTTTGCGTTGTTCTGGGGATCTCCATTCTAGGAGAGTGTCTTTTCCAGACAGAGGTAGCTGGAGTTTGCTGACGAGCTGAGTGACGCGATCGCCCGCCTGCTGATAAGCTTGAGCCCAATCAACATCAGGGTTGCGCAAATCTGCATAAGCGATCGCCCAGATCTTGCGTTTCACCTGGTCAAAGATAATTAGGTTGTCTACCTGCATCCATAACCCATCGGGCAACTCATCTTCGGCAGTTGGGTAAATGGGGACACGCGGCTCCATCCAGCGAATCAATTCATAACCCCAGAAACCAAATAATCCGCCAATCCCTGGTGGCAGTTGCGGCAAGTTAACAGGTTGATACGGTGCTAAACACCTAGCTAAAGCGGTAAATGGGTCGCCAGCAAATACTTGAACTGTTCCGTCTCGGTGCGTCTGGGTGGTACCATCTCCCCTGGCCTCCAATACCCAAACTGGGTCACAGCCCAAAAAACTATACCGTCCCAGTTTTTCCCCACCTTCTACCGATTCCAGCAAAAAGCTATAAGGTTGACTGGCACAGACTTTATACCAAGCAGATACTGGCGTCTCTAAGTCGGCTACCCATTCTTGATAAACAGGTACAAAGTTGCCTTGTTGAGCTAAACCTACAAATTGGGAAAAATCAGGGAAGATCATGAGCCTTAAGTATTGTATAAGAGCGATAGATGGGGAGTTTACTCTTGAGCTTGGCACGTCAGCGCTAGCCTTCCGTTAGTGCTAGCTCTCTCACACTTAGTGTAGAAAACCCTGTTTTTCGGGCATATGGCATAAGGGATACCTTATACAACAAGCATTTTAGCCAATGAATCAGCTTTGCTGATCGCCTCTAGTACGGGATAGCCCATATTTGGCGACAGATTCGTCTAAATTTCTAGCATGATTGACGCATAAGAGCTGATTTATCAAGTAAATCTTCAATTCGTCGAGTGCGTTAACGCGGTGTAACGCAACTGTAGGGCGATGTCCTGCGGTGATCCAGAGTCACATCTGGGGTGACCAGATATATGATCGGCACCAGAGTTCACCCTACTTAATGTTTACTTTATAAATGACCTCTAAGTATCTTGATTTTAGACAAAACTGATAAAAAATCTCAGTTTCGGAAAGTTAATCTTTCCGAAACTGAGTTAGTTTTACTGTATGATGAAGCAGCTAAAGCCCAAGATTAAGGTATAGAGGTATACCACACTCTGAGGCTTTTGTCATCTTTCAGGAAAGGCAACTACTGAACGTCGTAAGGCTGAATACCGCTGAACTTTAGCTTGGCCGGATCTGGGTTACTGCCAATGTTGCGGTCTACCTTGCCCACATAAGGACGACCTTGGTTTACCTTCTCTGGGAAAGTGCCATCCTTAGGATGCAGGTACTCGATTTCACCGTTGGGATAAACCCGGTAGATTTTGTAGTTGTTGATTTTGAACTTAGCTCGTAGCTGCTGACCCCCCAAAGCGATGCCGTATTCTTTGCGAGCTAGGTACAGCAGGTTTTCACCTTGGTGCATGATAGCGGAACCGCCAGTCGGCAATTCAAATACCTGTTCCTTGGGGCTAGTCCAGGTGATGGCGTATTTTTCTTGTTCTTCGGCTTTGGTCAGCAAGCCACCAGTACCACCGCCAAATATGGGAGTTTGTCCAGTCAGGGTTTCTGCCATAACTTTCTCTCAACGTTATTGAAGGAATCCTATCACTGAGGCTACACCTGTCTTGCGACTTGTCAAGAACTGTAACAGTTCTATATCATTAGGCGAGCTCAGTAAGATGGAGTTGCCCCACAGAGCAGGAAAGCCCCTAAAGAGTAAATTAATTTTCTCCATCTTTAAGCGTCAAGCGCCAGCTGGTACTGGTTTCCTCTTCCACTGGGAGTTGCTCTATCACGTCTCCCAGCTGTTTGTGGAGATTTTGCGTCAGCGTGACGGGAAAGTCCAACTCGATTCCCTTGGCTTGTACTAGTTTGGCGAGTTGGTCAAATGCAACTTTCTTGGTGGTTCGCTGTGAACCGGATAGTTTAAAGTAATCGGTTTCTGAGATATTCTGAGCCTGCATAGCCTTTTTTAGCCGCTCTTGGAGGTGAGCCAGTTCTGTATCCAGCCGCTTCCACTGCTGCTCAATCTCCCGATAGCGCTTGGTAAGTACAACTAAATCTTCCCTTTCTGGGTTTGGGTCGCTCAGCCTCTTGAGCTGTAGCAATTTGCGATCTATCTGAGTCAAGTAAACAACATCCATCTTGGCATAGTGCAGCTGGCCTGCTGTTAGAGGGCGTTGTCCCCAATCACTGCCTTGCTCATCCTTACTTACTGATGGAAAGCCGCACAGCTGTTCTGCCAGGGTTTTGAGTTGCAGATTTGGTACGGGTAGCAGATAGTAGGGAATTTGTTTGGCTATTTCTAGCGTGCAGTTGACATTCTGAGCTGTATTTTTTCCCAGAAACTTCAAGTCATAGCTGGCATTGTGAAAAATTTTTTCAATCTCAGGATTGACCATGATTTGGTCAATAAAATATGCTGCAAGTTCAGGCTGATCCAGGACATCTATAACAGCAACGCGATCGCCAGTCAAATCGCTTGAGTCATCCGATACCTGAATCAGAGATAGCCTAGGTTTGCGAGTTTGATAGTCGGCAACTTCTATATCAACCCAAAGAGTTTC
>CAZZWA010000413.1:3530-5408 GCA_964657555.1 uncultured Microcoleus sp. | reverse complement strand
TCAGTGGCTGCATAGAAACGTGGACGGTGATTCTCGCTAACCAGAGTTATCGCACAGGAGCGGGTGTGGCGTAGCCAGACTCTGCTTAATTTTTAGATGCGTTCGCCCTAGGGATTCAGCCGCCAGATCGGGAAATGGACTGATATCATTTATAACCATTCATTTCATTGATTATCCGGAAGAAGTGCTTGCATATATGGTGCGATATAATTACAACCTTTTTCGATATAGTGCGTTGTAAACAGAGGCTCAAACTCCTGTTTTACTAGTTTAATTGCCACATTCAAACGTTGGCGACCATACACCAAGAACAGAGCTGTAGAATATGCATAGTATTCTTTTTCTTTGTCGATGATGTTTCTCTTGAAGGCATCTCGGTAAAGCTCTCGCACCTCATCAATCAATTGTTCAACAGATGAAGTAAAACAAATCGACTCCCCATTCGGAAAATCAATCTTTTTATCTTGAATAAATCCAATGACTATCCTCATGCATTTACGGGTCTGTTCAACTGATAAGCATTGCTTATCTTGCTGTCTAAATCCCCATTGAGTGCAACCATTTGTCACTTCAATCACTCGTAAAATAGCAAGCTTATCAAGCTCTTTTGAGGCGATTTTCTGCAAATTGCCAATACAATATTCAATCCGTTTCCTAAATCCATCAAAATCAGTAGCAAAATACTCTTTAAGTTCTTTAATCTGAGCTAATTCTTGCCAGTTAATCACTATGACTTATCTCCAAATCATTTTGTCGTGTCGCACAGCAATTGTCGCCTTGTTGCGTCAAGTAACAATTGGCTGATCTCGTTCCCTAATGATTATTTCGGCTATACGCCCTAAGCTGCCTCAGCTTGATTGACAGCGACAACTACCAGATCCAAGGAAACAATCGCTTACTATTTTGCTGATAAGCTGTAAAGCCAGGATATTTAGTGCTCATAGACTGTTCCTTTTGGGCGATCCGCTGCAAATACAATAGAAAAATCACACCAGGCAATAGAAAAGCCCATAAAGACCCAGAAACAACACTAAAACTTGTATATCGCATTAAATCTCCAAGATAGTTCACATGGCGCACAGAACGCCAAAGACCATCCTCGACAAGGCTAGCACCCATACTCTTCGCCGTCATTTTCTGCACATCTGCCGCCACATTAATTAGACTTCCAAAAATGTACAGAGGCAATGCCACTAAGACTGTCGTGTAGGTGAGGGGATTTAGGTTGATAAACGTGAAATAACCTGGCAGTGAGTAAAACACACCTACGAACAATAAGGTAAAGAGGAATGCGCTCAGCCCAATCTTTTCAGTGAAGAGTTGCTGACGACGTTGAGGGAAAAGCCATTGCTCAATTAACCACCAACAGCAATAGCTGATATGTAGACAGAGGTAAATAATCTGCCGCTGATCATGAATGCCGTAAATCAAGGCTAAGGCAATTAGACAGAAAATTGTAATAACCTTAGCTACATTAATCGCCGTAAGTGCAGTAACCTGAAAGCGAAGGAATGGTGTTGATGCTTGCATGACTTTTAACTCCTGTAAGTCTGTTCAATTTAGGCGATTTTCCGATTGCGGTCACGGCATTATTCGCAATCCGGATTGAGACGCTAGGTATTGCTCACTGACAACCATCCCGTTCTGACCCGTACCGGGTGGCGGCTTCGCTGCCACTACACTTTTCAAACACAAAAAGGCCCCAGCGACAGCTCCAGCCGAGACAACCAGTAGTTTTCGCTTCATTTAAGTAATTTCAACTACAAATCTTTATGACTCTGCTGATAAATTTAGAGACTTCGTTGTCAACTTACATGTCTCTAAGGAAGTATTAATGGCGTTGCAGAATGGTGGGATGAAAAGCTCTTGCATTAGCCG
>CAZZWA010000413.1:0-3430 GCA_964657555.1 uncultured Microcoleus sp. | reverse complement strand
ACCTTTTTGATTGGGGAGAGTAGAATTAGTAAGTTCTAATGCTCGCCTAAGTTGGCGTTGTCCTAAACTATAGACCATGAGAGCCAGTGTCATAATCATGGCGAGGGAAAACTACGACTCATCAGACCGACCATTGCCCAACGTAGGCGATCGCCTACGGCACACTTCACTACGTGCAAAAACTTAGATTGAAGAGAAGATAACAATCCTTCTGAGAGAGGTTGCTGTGTGGCAATTTTGCCACAATGAATCTAAGAGCCAGTCAAAAGGAATTTCCTGTATGAATCTCTTCAAACCATTGGTCGCTACAACCTTACCCCTGCTCTTGGTGACAGTCATCACAGCCCCAGTCCGGGCACAGCAAACAACAACATATCTGAGTGTCGGCGATCACGATTGGTGAGGCTTCAGCTCTCAGATGATACTGGAAAAGTTGTAGCAATCAATCATCCTTTTATCATCATCAGCCTGATCTTGTTTCTCACGTTTTCTTTGCAGATTGGGGTTGACGCTTCCAATTCACCACTATCCACTTAAGAGCAACGCTGCTTAGAACGTTAATGCAATAGGCAAACGCAGGCTCTTGATGCTTTGCCAATGGAGATTAAAATCATGTCAGTTTTTACTTACACCAATGCTCAATTCCGTAGTATTCTCAACGGTTTAGGTTTCAGAAGCCGAGGTCTCAATGAATCGAACTTTCCTATTTCTGAAGACGAAAGCGCCTTGGACAGCGATCTCCAAGCGGTGATCAATTTTCAAAACTGCTTTGGGTTGGCAACCGATGGCATTGTGGGTCTGTATACACAGGTAACAGCCCAACAGAAGATGTATGTGATTCAGTATGAATTGGATTTGGTCATGCAGCCAGAACCCCGCATCCGTCCGCAAAATTCCCCGTTTTATGGTCCCCAAACGGCACAAGTGATTGCTTATTTTCGCCGCTTCTATGGTTTTAAGACAAATGACAACTTGATGGACGATCGCATCGCTGATCTTCTCGTTCGTCGCAAGCTTGATGCACTCGCTGATCTTCCTGGTTCGTCGCAAAGCTTGATGAACTGACACCAAACGCCCGCTCTAAAGCTGGGTGAGTTGGTGGCAATCGCACCAACGAAACAATGGTCTGATAAGGTTTTGCGCTCCTTTTTAGTAGAAGGGTACAGCCAGGATAGTGAAACCGTCATAGTGTCGAAAAATTGAGCATTGGGGAAAATCCAGAACCACGAGCTATTTGTTCATGACGTTGACCAATTACGCCAGGGAATGCTCGCCGAGTTACAAACCGCCTCCAACCTCCCCATTGGCTCCAAGGAGAAAACCCCTTTGGCCCAAACCCTCATTGCTCTGTAATGCCTGGGACGGTTACAAACAAACTCTGGCACTTGCTCAATTTCTCGTACTAGCACGTCTTTCAAATTCATCTTAGTAGCCAAGTGCCGCACCTACAGGTTTGCACTGATCATTAGCACCTTATTTGCCTGAGGTTTTTACTCAGCTTAGACAACTCAAACATCAATTAAATCTTTGCCAATACTCGATTTCAAACGCCTGGTCGTTATGCTGTTTAGAACATACTCGTTCGAGCTAGCCGTGAAAGCTTTTTGGAAAGAGTCTACACCCTGACGACATTAATCCAGGTTTTAATATGATCGCTTTGTTAAGTAATCCAATACTGCTCTCAAGACACCTCAACCACGAGCGCAGCCAACAGCTGATCTCTACAAGGGTGATCAAGCACTCCATGACAAGCCGGCAGACTTGCCTTTGCTGTTCTACTGTTTTACTTCGCCACATGCGCTTGGGCGGGCCTTACTGGCGCTGTAGTTACTGTCATGATGAAATGCCCGTTTTATAAGTCAAAGACTGAGCGCTTCTTAAGTCGATTTTTTTCGTCATCAACGGTCTTAAGGTATTTTACATATCCGGCGCGAAAACGCTGACTGGCTGAGTCGCAATCTTCCACAGGCTTAAGGTGAGAAATCAATGATGGGTTTGAGGGTAACAACCGAAGGGCGATCGCCCCGTCTCGCTTCATCCCATTCTACTTCGACTCAAAATCAGGAGCTTTCCCATGAACCGGCTCAATAGCAAGACTGATTGGGTGAAACAACATCTGCTGCCCCAACTGCGCCACGAACTGCATCCCACTCGCTTACTGCCTAACCTAACGGTTGGTTTAACAACTGGGGCGATCGGCGTACTCTTTGATCTTTCCTACGCGGTGCTGATCTTTTCTGGCCGTTTGTCTTCACA
This sequence comes from uncultured Microcoleus sp., assembly GCA_964657555.1. Taxonomy (GTDB): domain Bacteria; phylum Cyanobacteriota; class Cyanobacteriia; order Cyanobacteriales; family FACHB-T130; genus CAZZWA01. The sequence continues at coordinate 1,174 of CAZZWA010000413.1, read as the reverse complement.
TCTGTCTCCGGGAATTGGGCTAGTCCTGTTTAGTGCCGCCTCAACCCGCATCCTGGTTGCCCTAACCAGTTCCTTGCCGGGTATGGTGGCTGACTTAAGCACCGTTCCCACGGCAATTCTTGCTTGGAGCGTCGGAGCGATCGTTAAGAGCCTGCCGCCTACCACATCCGCCGTTGAACTGTGGATGACGGCATTGGCCACGATCGCGTTAACGTCTCTACTCACAGGTGCATTTTTGCTGCTGTTAGGTTGGCTGCGGCTAGGAAAACTGGTGCGATCGATGCCCGATGCTGTCATCGGTGGCTTTATTGCCAGCACGGGTTGGCTGCTGGTCAAAGGTGCCTTCAAGCTGATGACCGATCACCCGCTCGAACTGGCTCAACTGCCTGTCTTGCTGCAAGCTCACGTCTTGATGCAATGGCTACCCGGACTGCTGCTGGCACTTTATCTGCTGCTAATTTCTCACCGTCATTCGCATCCCCTGATTCTCTCTGCGAGTTTGTTTGGCTCGATCACCCTATTCTATATTCTGCTCTCGCTCAGCGGCACATCTGCGGCACAAGCTAGTAATCAGGGGTGGACATTAAACGTTGCTGCCACTCCAATGGCTCATAGCTCGCACTCTCACTTTCTTAATCTATCGCAGGTACACTGGAACGCGATCGCGGCTCAGTGGATGTGTCTGGCAACCGTAGGTGTGACGGCGGCAATCTCGCTATTGATGAATGTGAGTTCTCTCAAGCTGGTGACACAGCAGAAGATTGACATCAACCGAGAACTGACGATCGCAGGGATGGGCAATCTGGCGATCAGTCTGTTTGGCGGCATTCTCAGTTTCCATTCCCTCAGCAAATCGATGCTGGCACACAAGATGGGAAGCAATCGGTTAGCGACATTAATTGATGCAGGAGTATTCTTAGTTGTCTCCACGCTAGGGGTTTCGCTGCTCTCCTACTGTCCTAAGCCTGTTCTGGGCGGTTTGCTGCTGTTTTTGGGTTTGTCACTGCTGATCGAGTGGGTCGTTATAGCTGGGTTTAAGCTATCGCTGAGAGACTATCTAGTGGTGCAAGTGGTGCTGGTTGTTAGTGCGACCGTTGGGTTTGTGCAAGGATTGACCGTGGGGTGGATAGCGGCGATCGGCTTGGTGGCTCTAGGCTGGGGTCAGGCTCAATTA
>CAZZWA010000412.1:2556-5446 GCA_964657555.1 uncultured Microcoleus sp. | reverse complement strand
GTAAATGGTGCAACTGATGTCCAAACAGATCAAGTTACAGTAGGTTAGTTCTAGTCCAAAATTGAGGTACAACTTAGAGCATGTTTGAGAAGTCACTTTGATCACACCTTCTTGTTGCAGATTCCACTAAATCTCTGCGCTGCGCCACTGCACTAGAAAAAAGGGGGACTTCGAGCAGTTTTGTTCCCCCCTTTTTTAGGGGGACTAGGGGAGAGCGAGTGATGTTTAACACTTTTCAGACATCCTCTGATGCCAATTCTCTAAACATCTACTACAGATAGCCTTTTTGGTTTTGGCTAATTGCTAATTGCATTTTAGCTATTAGCAATTAGCAATCCTTCGACGACTGAGAGCTAATTTTAAAAGTAAACATTAAATCTGAATGGTGCGTTACACTGCGTTAACACATCATATTAGGACGGTGCACTGGCGGGTCATCAAGTAGGTGCAAGCTCTGAGACTATCTACCTGACAAACAAGAAAAAGCAATGTTGAGAGTGCTGTAACAAGCCGAGTTGCTATGCAAAGACTGGGCAGTTTCGAGTTCTTTAAAGACTGGCGATCGCCACCCAGCTATTTGCCAAATCCTACTAAGCGTCAGACAGATTAGTAGCGAGGAAGGGTAGGATCGACCAAAACTGAGTAGGCATCAATTCCACCTACAATATTTTTCACGTTCGTAAAGCCTTGACTAATCAGCCACTGACACATCTGACCAGAACGGATGCCATGATGGCACATGACGAGAGTTTCTGCGTGGGGATCGAGGCGACTCTGGATATGGTCAGCCCACTCAGCGTATTGACTCAGGGGCAGAATTTCAAAACCCTCTATGCTAGCTATTTGCACTTCTTCTAGTTCTCTTACATCCAGAAGCTGTAAGCCATCTCTAGAACCTGCCAGACGACTGACCAGCTGTTCAACATTAATCTGAGGGACAGTTTGGCTGAAAAATTGACCAGACATTAATATGAGGTAGTAGCTAGATATTAGATGATCTTAGCATATTAACAAACTTTCGGTAAACCTGCTACTCAGAAGGTTATTAATCCAGATTGCCAAAGTATAAGTATCAACTCAAAGAATCTCCAAGTTTACCATTGAGCTTAGCTAGGTGAAATAATAGTCTTTGGCAACTTGATTGTTTCTAGCTCAATCACCTTCAAAGGTAGTCTGGATTTCAAGATGAAGCTAAGCTCGTTTTTCAAAGCCTTGGTAGCTGGCGTCCTAGCGCTGCTTTTGATTGGTGTCACCGGCTGTAATCCCAATACTCTATTACAGGGTGAGGCAGCAGGAAACCCAGCAGCAGCTATATTTGTGCCCAAACAGGCAACAGTGTTGGTGTCTTTGCTGGTAAATCCAGACCGATTGGATGAGTTTACCTCTGGAAACCGGGGACGAGCACGCGAGCAACTCGATAAATTCAAACAAAGTTTACTGGCTGACACAGACTTAGACTATCGGCGCGATATCCAACCTTGGCTGGGTAACGAAATTACTCTAGCAGTCACAACTTTAGATATCGACCGCAATGGGCAAAATGGTAAACAGCCTGGTTATCTGCTAGCCATCACTACTAAAGCGCCAGACAAGAGCCGCGAGTTCGTAGAGTTGTTCTGGCAGCAGCGGGCGATCGCCGGTAGGCAGTTGGTATATGAACAATACCAAGGTGTCAACCTGATTTACAGCAATCAGCTCTCAGACACATCGGTTGTTGGTAAGCAGCCAAAGTTATCGGCTTCCCTGGCTATACAAAACTCTGTGGCTAGTGCAGTGGTAGGCGATCGCTTTATCCTGTTTGCCAACAGTCCCAAGGTACTGAAAGATGCCATTAACAATGCCCAGGCAGTCAACCTCAGTTTGAACGACGATCCTGCTTATCAGCTGGCCCTGCAAAACCTGATTTCCGGTCGGATTGGCTTAGGTTTTATCAATTTACCGGCACTGGGGGGATGGATTGGCAGTGGAGAGGCGAACGCTAACAGTTCAACACAACAGCCGTATCAAAGTCTAGCGATTGCCCTCTCGCCCCAGCAACAAGGATTGCTGGCAGATACTGCCCTACTGGCGGCATCTGGACAGGAAATCGCGGCTAAACCTCCTGTCCTTCCAGCGCCTGTAGGAGCCTTGCAGTACATACCAGCAAAGAGTGGGATCGCTTTAGCTGGTAACAATTTGAATCAACTTTGGAATCAGCTTTCATCTGGGCTACAGAGCAACGATACCCTCTCGCAATCGCTCCGCGCATCTGTAGCGACTCTCTCAGCCCGTTGGGGAATTCAGCTACCCGAGGATATCTTCAGCTGGGTGCAAGGCGAATATGCCCTCGCTCTACTGCCTCGTCCTGACGAAGATCCAGATTGGATTTTTGTGGCAGACAAATCCGTTGCTGCAACAGCTGAGGAGTCAATTGAGCATCTGGACAATGTGGCCAAACAGCAAGGCTTTAGTGTAGGTTCTCTGCCACTAGAAGATCAAACCATCTCTGCTTGGACAAAGCTGACAACGGCTACCGCTAGCAAGAACGATCAAGCTCGAGGAGCAGTCGTGCTGGAGGCTCAAGTTCGAGGCGTCCACGCGACTGCTGGAAAATACGAGATCTTTGCTACCTCCGTTGAAGCAATAGATCGAGCGCTCAAGGCTGCTGATAACTCTCTGATTGCCAGTGACAAATTCAAACAGGCGATCGCGGCTTTGCCTCAGCCCAATGATGGCTATCTTTATCTCGACTGGGGAGCGAGTCAGTCTTTCTTAGAGAGCCAGTTACCAATTGTCCGAGTTTTGGAACTTATAGGACAACCGCTATTTTCTAACCTGCGATCGCTCACTGTGAGCAGCTACGGCAGTGAAGCTGGCTTCCAACGCAGCAAGATCTTCCTTCAACTCGGTA
>CAZZWA010000412.1:0-2456 GCA_964657555.1 uncultured Microcoleus sp. | reverse complement strand
GGTTAAAAATCCCCACCTACGATGGGATGGGGATTTTGCTAATTGCTAATTGTTTGAAAGCCATTAGCTATCCTTCTCCAAAGCACCAAATAAAGATGAGCAAAAGTGCTGTTAAGCTCAACCAGGTAGGTGGTATTAGCAAATTCAGTAGATTCAAAGGAATAAACAAAAGCACCTCCAAAAAGGGCCAGATGCTAATTAAAACTAGAGTTATCAAGATAGCTAGAGGCACAGTAGATGTAAAGCGAGAGTATTAAAATTGAGGAATAATGTAAAACGCACTTCTACAAAAGGTAAATTAGCTCTTCTTTAGTTTATACATAAGTTTTTGACATCTACTCGTACTATAAAAATACGTTATAGATTTTACTATTAAATAACTAACTTTCCTAGCTTAAAACCGTATAATCTGCTTGTGGCAGAAAGGAAAGTGTCATTATAAGTAATTTAAATTGCTCAACCTTGAGTAAAACTGGTAAGTAGTTAAATTAACAGTTAATCAAAAGCTAACGTTAGAAAATATTATCCACAAAATCGGTAGGAGAATTTTGAAAATGCTGTGGTTAAAAAGTCGTAGTTTTTTAGCATTGAGCACAGTCCTGCTGGCTACACCAGTTTTAGCAGAGACAGCAAATTTCGGGTCTTTGACACTTGCACCCGGCTTTTCATCGACAAAGGCGATTGTCAACGGCTCTACAGGTGGAACCGTCTCCCTATCTTCGCTCAACAATAAGGATATCCACAATCAACCCTGTATCGGTTATGGTTCCCCGAAACCTGATCACATCCTAACTTTGCAGAAAAACTTCTCTCACCTCAAGCTACAAGTAAGCAGTATGGGGAAAGATACGACTCTGGTAGTGGAAGGTCCTGGTAATGTATTTCGCTGTGGCGATGATACAAATACACACAATAAAGATGCCAGCATTGATGACACAAACTGGAAAGCTGGTCAATATAAAGTCTGGGTGGGGACTATTGAAGCTGGAGAAAGGTGGAATTACAACCTTTCGGCCCGCGAGTAGGCGCGATAATTTGGATTAGGCATCTGTATGTATAGATATCTGCTGCCAACGATCTGTAAAAGTGCTACAGAAGTTAATATAAAAGGAGGTCTGTTTTGCCTAAAGTGAGTATCCACTCGTGCTATCGACGCTGCTAGCTGACTTCCGTATCATCTTCGAGCGTGACCCAGCTGCCCGCAACTGGTTAGAAGTTTTATTTTGCTATCCCGGTTTGCAGGCTCTGTTGTTTCATCGCTTTGCCCACTGGCTATATATGCTAGGAATTCCCTTTATTCCCCGCTTGCTTTCTCAAGTTTCTCGATTCGTGACTGGTATCGAAATTCACCCTGGGGCTGCAATTGGTAAGAGTGTGTTCATTGACCACGGCATGGGTGTGGTCATTGGGGAAACTACGATTGTGGGAGATTATGCCCTGATCTACCAAGGCGTCACCCTCGGTGGTACCGGCAAGGAGTGTGGTAAACGCCATCCTACTTTGGGAGAAAACGTGGTAGTTGGTGCCGGTGCCAAAGTTCTAGGCAATATTCAGATAGGCAACAACGTCCGTATTGGGGCTGGATCAGTTGTATTGCGGGATGTTCCTTCAGATTGCACGGTTGTGGGCATACCAGGTAGGATAGTCTATCGCGCTGGCGTCCGAGTTAATCCACTGGAACACGGACTCTTGCCAGATTCTGAAGCAGCGGCAATCCGTGCCTTAGTAGACCGCCTTGAGTATCTGGAACAACAGTTGCAAGAGCTACAAAATTCTACGAGAACTCCAGAGTCGGTTGTCCAGAGTCTGGAGCTACAACTCAAAGATAGCAACTCTCCGGCTTTTGCCGGTCCAAGTTGTCGGATCGGAGATGAGGTGATTCAGCAATTCTTGGATGGTGCTGGCATTTAAGGATTAACAGCTTGAGTAGTCCAGGTTTGTCTACTGTCGAGGTGATAGATCCAGCGATTTTGGGGGTCACCGCGCAATTCTAGATGATCGACCTGTACTGCCTCCAACAATAGCAGACAAAAATTTGGTAGTGGCTCTACTGAATCTGGGGGCGGCGGCACAAAGGCTGCCGCCTCTGCTCTAGCTACGCCTGGTTGAGGCCAAGCAAATTGCCCGCGACCATTGTCTGAGAGGTCTTGCCAGGTGGTTTGACGAGCTTTTTGTAGTTTCAGGTCGGGATGACTGTCGCCTACCAGGGTTAAAGTACCAGCGATCCGGAATTGTTCGCGGGTTTTGGTGAAATACCAACAAGCTTCTCCCCAAGATTGGTGCTCAATCTGGTCAGCTTTCTGGCTACGGATATCTGTCACAAATTTCAATTGGTTGGTATCGTCTAGAAAGCCGCGAAAAACAATGGTGCGGTTGGCAGGACGTCCATCAGCTTGAATGGTTGCGAGTTGCAGATAGCGAGAATGGGGTTCGCTGCGGTTGCGATGGAGAGCATG
>CAZZWA010000411.1:0-5457 GCA_964657555.1 uncultured Microcoleus sp. | reverse complement strand
GCTTGAGCCGGAGCTACTCCTACTATTCCTATACTTAAGGCTGCACCAGTTGCAAACATTAAAAGCGAATTTTTCATTTTTCTATTTCCTTAAATTGCAGTGGTTTAGTTAATTGCAAGATTTTACTTGCGTTAAATATAAGTATGGAGTGAAAATACGGTTTATATTTTTAAGTTTATATAAAGTACACCTGTAAAATAATAAAGTTTTGGCTAAGAATACATCAAAGATAAATCAATTAACTTGAAAAAAAAGTAGTAAAAGTTGAGTAAAGCAGGAAAAGTAGGAAAAGTTTTATTTTAAATAATCAACCTCTCGCTCAAGCTTTGCAGGAAGTTACGTGAGTTGAGTACTGTCAGTTTTTCCTTGCAATACTGCCAATGTTCTATTGGCTAATCTTGACATAATCCAAAAAAGCTTTGACTTCAGGAAGATCTAGCTTGTCGTCTGGAGCAACGACTATGGCTTGATATGCTTTGAGATTCTTGGGATTGATAAATATCCGCGCTTTAGCAACGATCCCCTTTTCTAGAGTCATAGTGATTTCTCTTCCGGGACTCCCATTTTGAGTTATCTTTCTTTCTTTGTTTACAGTTGCTCCCAATCCCCTTACCATGCCATTGCGACACCCATCAAGACCTTTTTCCACGTCAAAACGGTTCCTCTGCGCTCCTGGGGGAATAGGAAGGTTAGCATAGCCAGTCTGGTAGAATCGTTGGTTGACTTGATCGACATATCTTACCTCTAGTGCGGAAATTGGCCCTTGTGGTGAACTACTATAATTCTTCTCTTCTTCAGGTTTTTCTGGGAATTTAGCAGTAAAGTTTCCCTCTTGAGAGTAATAGGTATACCATCTGCTAATTACAGAAGCAATTTTAGGGTTAGTAGCTGTCGTAGGAGATGAGGGAGCCGCTGATGCAGCAGGTAAGCTAGGAGATGGAGCAGTCTGCGGTGCTACCGCCGCAGATGAAGAGGGCGTAGTGGCTGTGCTGGGAGACGAGGGAGTCGGTGATGCCCCCGGTGAATAGGGTGTAGCCGTTTTAGGAGATGGGGAAGCCAGTGAGGCTCTAGAGGTGGGTAGGGAGCCAAATTTGCTGCTGGTATTGCAGGCAGCAAGCGGAACAACTAATGCGAAAACGACGAATAGGAAACGCAGTTTCATTGGATTAAGAGAAGGGTAGATTTAGAAGAATCTTGTATCCCAGAAAATTTGCACTTGCTTCTCGGTTTAACTTACGAGGGAATTTGAGGGGGTCATAAGTCCCGCACCATATTTTGACAGCAATTGGCTTCGGGATACATCAAGCGTCACCAAGAATGCCAACTCGTGAGGGTTGGAAACCAGCGCCATACCTGTAAAGGTTGGCGTCTGGAGGATGTTACTGACGCCTACTTGCTGAAACCCTAACCCAGTGTTAGATAGGCTGGGAGAGATTCCTGAATGGGCGGAATTTCGGCTAAATCCAGTATCTGGGGAATTAGGTCTTCTCGTTTCACGGCCATCATGTGGACGCCCTGGCAGAGTTGACAAGCTAACTGGACTTGTTCCGCAGCAATCTTCATTCCTTCCATTAAAGGGTCTGAAGCCTTTGCCAACCGATCAATGATGTGCTGAGGAATGTTGACACCTGGAACGCACCTGTTAATAAACTCGGCATTTTTGGCCGACTTGAGCAAAAAGATCCCCGCTAAAATGGGCTTATCTGAGCCAGTGGCAATTTTATCCATAAATTGTTCCAAGCGGTCAAAGTCGCAAATCAGCTGGCTTTGAAAAAACTGTGCTCCAGCTTCTAGTTTGCGTTCAAAACGGCGTTGTAATCCTGACCAGCTAGCTAATTGTGGATCGATGGCGGCACCAGCAAATAAGTCTGTGCTGCCATCGGTGAGGGGTTTGTCATTACAGTCCCAACCAGAATTGAGCTTTTGGATGAGTTGCAGCAGCCGTACTGATTCCAGGTCAAAGACCCCCTTGGCGTCGGGATGGTCGCCAGCTTTGACCGGATCTCCAGTGAGTGCTAAGATGCTGCGGATGCCAAGGGCATGGGCACCCATGAGGTCAGCTTGGAGACCAATGCGGTTGCGATCGCGGCAGGCTATCTGACAAATCGGCTCAATTCCATGATGCAGCAGAATTGCCGAAGCTGCTAACGAACTCATCCGCAGTACTGCCCGACTGCCATCAGTAATATTAACTGCGTAGACTCGGTTTTTGAGCTTTTGCGCCATTTGCACCATGTGCACAGGGTTGCATCCTTTAGGAGGCGTTACCTCCGCAGTTATCAAAAATTTCCCAGACTGGACGGCAGCACGGAAAGATTTCAAGGGAGTTGGATATGGAGTGTCGAGCATGGAAATCAGAGTTTTAGCTTTTCAGTAAGGTATAACACCCAACTCCTAAACATTGAAAAAAATAAATTAAGTTAACCAGAATAGTTTTTCAAAGAGGCAGGCAATAACCCATGGCAGCTTTGACTTTATTGAGAGTATCGTTAGCGATCGCTTCTGCCTTTTTCCGTCCATCGCGCAGCACCGACTCCAGATAGCCTTTATCTGCCGTGACAGCATGATACTTTTCTTGAATTGGTTTGAGGGCAGCGATTGTCGTCTCTATCAGCAAAGGCTTGAATTGCCCCCAGCCCATATCCGCACACTCAGATGCCACTTCTTCCTTTGTTTTGCCGGAAAGCAGCATGTAGAGAGTTAGCAAATTGCGGGCTTCGGGGCGTTCTGGGTCATCAAATGTTAAACCTTTTACAGAATCTGTTTTGCAGCGCTTAATCTTTTGTTGAATTTGCTCTGGAGTATCTAGCAAGTTAATCCGACTCTGTTCGGAAGGGTCAGACTTAGACATCTTACGAGTCCCATCCGTCAAACTCATCACCCGCGCCCCTTCAGTCCGAATCAGCGGTTCTGGCAACTTCAGAACAGGCTGATTGCCGCGAGCAAATTGGTCATTAAACCGATTAACAAGATCGCGAGTAAGTTCTAAATGTTGCTTTTGGTCTTCACCCACTGGTACTTTGTCAGGCGTATATAGCAAAATATCGGCTGCCATGAGCACTGGGTAGTTCAGCAAGCCAGCATTGACATTTCTCCCCTGCTTGACTGCTTTCTCTTTGAACTGGATCATGTCTTCCAGCCAGTTGATTGGCGTAATGCAGTTGAGTATCCAAGCAAGTTCACTGTGGGCAGAAACATGAGATTGCACGAAGATCGTCGAGTCGTTCAAGTCAAGGCCACAAGCTAGATAGAGAGCCACTAAGGTATAGGTATCAGATGCCAACATTGCAGGATTGTATGGCACTGTAATCGCATGCAAGTCAGCGACGAAGACGTAATTTTCGTACTGGCTCTGTCCCGCTACCCAGTTGCGAATTGCTCCCAAATAGTTTCCCAGGTGTAGATTGCCGGTTGGTTGAACCCCAGAAAGAACGCGCTGCCTAGTCATAAATCTCAATTTAACTATCTGGAAGAGAGCTTGATGCTGGTAACAAAGCTCATTTACTTAGTTTGACATTTTCCGGCATCGTAGTGGTGTTATTCTAGGCAGGCTGCACGAGTATTGAGTGTTATCGCTTAAAGATACAAAAATTGACACTCCCCTGGCTGAGGCACGGAGAATTCTCGTTCGCGGTTCACTTCAATCAATTCATCTCTCAGCTAAAAGCACGAGGGCTGACTCGCCGTTTTCACTCAAGAGTGAGAAGTCAGGCAGAAGGCTAAAAACTCGTGGGCTTTCACGCTCCCGTGATTTTCTGTAAGCTTAGTAAGCTATACCTGAAATCAATATTCCCCTCCTATCAATTTTCACTTTTCGCTTCTGCCATGTTCAAATTCTGCCTCCAACTCCGAGGTCTGATGACAGTCGTCCTGCTAGTACTAGCCGTTGGCTGTTCGCCGGAGGAGTTGTCTAACAACGCTACAAGAGAGACTTCATTGCCTAACGATACATCAGCCACAAGTAGGGTCAGTGCTAAGTCTCCTGCGAACTGTCGTCAAAACGATTCGTTTAATGAGGCAGTCAACAAAGCCCTAAGCGCCGCTAGTCTTGCTCAATCAGCTCAATCAAAGGAAGACTGGGATCTAGTAGTACTCAGGTGGATTCAAGCTGTGGAGGGGATGCAAGCTGTCCCGCCATCAGATCCAAGGTGGGCTTTTGCGCAGAAAAAAGTCCTTGAGTACCTAGAGTACATGAATACAGCCATCGGCGAAGACTCTACTGCGGCTCGTCCTAATCTGCCTTTTTCTACTTTTAATAATGAGTTCCTGAACGAGAAACTGCGGCTTTATCTGTCCTATGTTGCCGCCTTAGGACCACCAGATATTCTCATTGTGGGCAGTTCTCGTGCATTGCTGGGGATCGACTCTAAAGCGATACAGCAAGCCTTAGCTATAAAAGGCAATGGAAATGTGAAAGTCTATAACTTTGGAGTCAATGGTGCTACAGCCCAAGTCGTTGACTTGATAGTCCGGCGAATTTTGACGCAGGAGCAGTTGCCACGACTCATTATATGGGCAGATGGGGTGCGGGCCTTTAACAGTGGGCGAGTAGATAAAACTTACAATCAGATTGTGGCCTCCCCTGGCTATAGGAACTTATCAGCAGGAATTCACCCTACCCTGCCTCCAAGGAAATCAGAAGCCGCTGATTCTTGTGCCTTTGTATCAGATTCTCCTTTTAAAGACACAATCGTACAAAACTCCATTCGTCCTCCTTATGCAGCTAGCCAAGGTTTAGAGATGTTGCAAGCAATATCTCCATCTCAAGATCAACGGACGCTGGCTGTCCCAGCTTTTGAAACTGACTATCTGTCACCACTTCTAAATGACTGGGGGAGTTGCTGTCAACCAAAGGTGAGTTTTGTCCTGGCATCTGTTAGCGCTTCCGTCTTTGACATCGACTCCAATGGATTTCTTCCCGTGTCTGTCCGCTTCAATCCCACCACTTACTATCAAAGAAATCCGCACATTGCTGGTTTGTACGATGCTGACTATCAAGCGTTTGACCTTGGTGGAGAACAAGCATCTGCCTGGAACACTCTAATCGCTTTTACTCAGTCGCACAAGATTCGCCTAGTTTTTATCAACCTGCCCCTTACTCAGGAGTTCTTAGATCCAACACGTCGCAAGTATGAGCAACAATTCAGACTGGTGATGCAGCAACGAGTTGGTCAACAAGAATTTGTCTTCCTCGACTTAGGAACGCAGTGGCTCGACCGATATGAAAATTTTGCTGACCCTAGCCATCTCAACCGCTTTGGCGCAGCAGCTGTCTCTCGCCAACTTGCTGAAGAATTAAGGATACCCTGGCCGCGATCACACTAAATTTTACTACGAGAGCATAGCATATTTAAGTACATGAATATGTGCGGGCAAAAAGGATTTGAGTTGTGACTACCAAAGCTCAATTGAGTTAAAATCAGGAGAGTATGGGGCTCAACAAATAACGCTAGCACC
>CAZZWA010000410.1:0-5473 GCA_964657555.1 uncultured Microcoleus sp. | reverse complement strand
TGAGCGATCGCTGTGCATCGAAGCTGTTTGTTCGTGATGCATTGATCGTCAATAAACTCAGATTCCTTTGAGGCTTCGACAAGCTCGTAGAGCTTGTTTTCAAACTCCTTAAGACGTTCCGACCAATCAAATTTGAGTACGGAGGGGCGAGCCTGCTCAGTCATTTTTGCTTTAAGAGCAGGATCTTTAAGAATCGCTATCACCTTTTCGGCAAAATCTATTGGGCTATTGGGTTTGGTCAGAAAGCCGTTGACCCCATGCACAACCTGCTCTGCATTTCCCCCGGCATGGGCCGTGACAACCGGGGTTGCAGATGCAAGGGCTTCCATGTTTGTTCTACAGAAATTCTCAGTGATGGAGGGATTCACAAATACGTCTGCTCGGGCAAACCAGCCCAAAACTTCAGTTCCCAGAGACTTACCCCATATGGTAATACCCGATCCGAACTTAGCCGCACGCCGACGGACTTCCTCCTCTTGGGGACCGCTACCAACGATCACCAGATGAACGTTAGGAATGCTAGCAGCAATTATCGGAAATGCATCTATAAGCTGCATGACATTCTTTTCTGGTGCAAGGCGTCCGACAAAAAGAAGGGTTGGTCTGTGGTCATCGGCAATGGGATCGTAACAAATGTTCCGAGGATGAAATTTGTGGCAATCGACCCCCAGAAAAGGTAGGTAGTCACAGGATTGAGCTTTCATAGCCATGTACTTAGCAAGCTGTTCCCGAGAAGAAGCGTAATTGACATGGTAGGCTTCAGTGAATCGCTTGATAAAAGCGGAAATGATTGGACTAAAAAGTTTGAGGCTCCAGTTTCCAAAGTAATACTGAATGTAGGCAAGCCAGTCAGTATGGAACAGTGATATCGTTGGGGTGCCCGTTTGCTTTGCATATTCAGTCCCAACGGGACGACCGTAACCTCCCAAGAAAAGCGAACAGACTCCTCTCATTAGCGATGGTTCTGAGACCACCACAATGTCGGGCTGGAAGTTTTCTAGCAACTTGGTATCGCTCCAGTGCCGGTAGTGCAGTGGTTCAGCAGCATACTTGTAGAAAATAAGTGGCTTTGTTGGGTAGGCATAAGAGGAAAAGCGAGGGAAAGAGCCTAGCTCACTCAGCCCTGGCATATTATTCTTGCGAACTACACTGGGGTACTGGTCGTTGATTTCTGGGTGGATGAGAAAGACTTCATGCCCCTGCTTTAGCAACCAACGAACCCGGTCGTGTACCCCGAGGGAGATGCCATCTAAGAACGGAGCATAAGATGACGTGAACATAGCAATTCTTAGAGGTTTTGGTTTCGCTAAGTTTTTTGTTTCAGAGTTGTTGATCGCAATCACTTCAAATTCTCCCCACTTAGTATAAAACTTGGATTTTTCTACAGATGGTTTTGCTCTCTCTATTGCTGCTAAAACCACACTATGTAAGCCAATACTTTCTCAGTAATACTCATATTGATCATGAGTATTACTGAGATTCATTATTGGCAACAAAATTGTCAAATTTAGTGAGATTTAGGCAGAGCTAGCTGCCCTTTGAAGGGCATTGAATAAACGTCAATACTTACTGAAATTTAGGCAAAGGAAAGCACTCTGCGTTAACGCCTATCCTAGCGATTCAATTTTTAATGTCATTCGCTTCTTCATATTTTCTTAAGACAAAGGCTATCTGTTTCTGTTCAAGCACATCTAAGTTTTTTCTAGAAGGGAAGAACCTACTTCTTTGGCTAACTCCAAAGTTGCTACAGGTGGTGAAATCATTTCACTGCCTTTGGGGTGTATTGGCGCTCTCCCAGTCTAAGCCTAAGTACATCCCTTCCTTAAAGAAGCTCAAAAACCCTGAAATCATTGATTTTATAAGTTAATTAGAGAACGACTTAAGGGTAAATTCACAATCACTTATCTCTGTTATTCCTGGAGTTTAGACAACTTCTTTTATGGCAGAGGGCTTTTTATCCTAGCACTAATGCAGGAGCAAGTGAAGGGAAATATAAAAATGGACTTGACACTGAAAATTGAGGAAGAGTGGCTAGCTTCTCAATCTACTTATGAAACCCAAAATAAACAATCATCCTTTCGTTATGGCTGTTCTTAGTCATCAGTCTTTTGCCTTTAAATATTAATGACTGATGATTATGAAACAGTCATTAGCATGACACACTTTACCTTTTTTGTCAATGTTTAAATCTCCAAGACTGGCGATTGCCTCATGGTGGGACTGACTTTCTAATAATACTAAATCCTGGTTAGCTACCCCTTTTTGGGCAATCTGCTTTCACCTTGTAGAGACATGCTGCCAGAACGTCTCTACTGAAAGGGAAAGAGGGTTTTACAAGCGGATTTAGTATAACAGACTGACAGAGTAGCTTACAGTAGCATTTAGGATATAGATCTTTTTTATTTCACTACATTAATAAATTCTGTATTAGAAGATACTATAAATTAAGGGATGTTTTATCCAATCCAAAATTGATTAACTCTCCATCCCCGAGGAGATGCAAATTCCTAACAAGGTCAATGAAAATCCGTAAAGAAATCAGCTCTTGAGCTGGCGATCGCTAACTCAAGATACAGACAGAATTGAGCCTGAATAACTCTGTTGAGTGCTGGTGAACAGCTTAAACCCTGGTAAGATAGGAGTTGAAACATGTGTGAAAAAAAAATTCTGATGCTTGTGGGTGATTTCGTCGAAGACTACGAAGTCATGGTACCCTTTCAGGCGTTACAGATGGTGGGACACGCCGTTCATGCTATCTGTCCTGACAAAAAAGCTGGAGAGAAGGTGCGCACAGCTGTTCATGATTTTGAGGGCGACCAGACCTACAGTGAAAAACCCGGTCACAACTTCACCTTAAATGCCACGTTTGATGAAGTGGAAGCAGAAGCCTATGATGCTCTCCTGATCCCTGGTGGACGGGCCCCGGAATATATCCGCTTGAATGAAAAAGTGCTAGAGATCGCCCGCCACTTTGCCGATGCCAATAAGCCTATTGCGGCCATTTGTCACGGTTTGCAAGTCTTAGCAGCAGCTGGAGTGCTAGAAGGCAAGAGTTGCACAGCTTACCCAGCCTGTGGTCCAGATGTCACTAGTGCTGGTGGACTCTATATCCATATCCCGCCCGATCAGGCAATAGTTGACGGCAACCTAGTGACAGCACCAGCATGGCCTGCCCATCCTAACTGGTTGGCTGAATTTCTGAAGCTGTTGGGTACGCGGATTGAACACAAACAAAAGGTAGTTGCCTAACAGTCTGTCACAGAGACAAGGGAAACGGTTTTATTGACATATAAGCTATAGATTTCCGCTTCCCTTGTCCCCAAAAAAGAGCGATCGCTCTTTCTCTAAAAGATTAGTATAGGAAAATAGTACTATTGGTGGAGGCTTGATGGTTACAGAAAAATCAAAAACGATCACAGGCATATCTTTAACACCAAGAATTATTTGCAGACTGTATTTCCCATCCCATTTCTATGCCATGAGCGGTAGTCGAACTGTAAAAACACTGCCTAACCCTGGCTGACTCTGTACTTGCAAGCTACCCTTGTGGGTAAGGGCGATTGCTTGGGCAATGGGTAATCCTAATCCAAAACCCCCGCTATAACGAGAGCGATCACTATTGACTCGATAGAAGCGGTCAAAAATCTTATCCCGCTCCTCAGCCGCAATTCCGACACCTGTATCTTGTACTTGAATCAAAGCATAACTATCCATGGTATCTAGAATCACAGTTATCTGTCCATCTGAGGGTGTGTATTTAATTGCATTGACAATTAAGTTAGAAACCAGTTGATAAAGCTGCTCTTCATCGCCGATCACGTACAGCAGTTTTTGCTCCTGAAACTTGGCTTTGAGAGTGATGTTTGCCTCAACTGCCATGAATGCTAGTTCCTCAACCAAGTCACTGACAAGATCGTTCAGGCAGCAGGGTAAACTTTTGACTGCCACTTCTTGCCGTTCCATACGCGCAAGCAGCAGCAGATCGCCCACAAGTTGGGAGAGACGACTGTTCTGACGCTTGATGGCAAGCAGAATTTCATGAATTTCTTGATCAGGTAAAGATTTAAGCCTAAGAGCGGATTCGATTGTAGACTGGGTCGCAGCTAAGGGGGTGCGAAACTCGTGAGCAGCATCAGTAGTGAACTGTTGCATTTGTTGATAGGAGCGATAGACTGGTTGCATCGCCAATCCTGCTAACCACCAACTTGACCCAGCAATTAAAATCATCGCCAGTGGCCATCCCAAAAGTAATGTCAATCTTAGGGCAGCCAGATGCGCGTCCAGATCGTTGAGACTCCGCCCCACTTGCAGATACCCCCAGAGGCGATTGTCCTGAGTGTACAGCAATAAAGAAATTTGACGATAACACTTGCCCGTATTGTTTTTGAGTGTTTGCCAACGCTGCTCTGGCAGGCTAAGATCTAGTCTTCCTGGCGGCAAACCTGCCAACATGATCGCTCTTCCTCTAGAGTCTAATAAACGCAGGTAATATTTGACTTGGTCTTGCGCAGGGGAAATAGGGTGAGAAGAAGTTACTGTGTTAGTCAAGCAACTTTCATTGGTTACGCAAATTTCTAATGAGAGTTGTTGGGCAAGTTGTTCCAGATGTCCGGGTTGCTTTAAGACGGGTTCAATGCTGTTACGCAACGTCCAACCTACAGATTCCAGCCCTCGATCTACGGTTTCACGATAAGCATGGGCAACCACATGATAAACGCCAAAACCAGATATAGCCAGGATGAAACCCATCACTCCGGCATACCAACCAGCTAACCGTAAATGAGTTCTATAAAAGAGTTGATTTTGGTGCATCGCAGTTTTGTATATTTAAGCGATAGCCTAAGCCATAAATGGTTTCAATTAGAGAGTCACAGTTGCTCTCAGTCAGCTTGCGCCTAAGCAAGCGCATTTGAGCTGCCACCACATTACTGATCGGTTCTGCACCTATTTCCCACAGCTGATTCATAATCTGATCTCGCGTGACAATTTGGTTGGGGTGCTTCATAAAGTACTCTAGAAGCTGGAATTCCTTAGTTGTTAGGGGGATGACTTGCTGGTCACCATTGGGAAGCTGACAAGAAACAGCATGAGTGCCGTAATCTAAAGTCAGGCTACCTACCTGAAGTTGCCGTTGTTGGATTTGTGGCGATCGCCGTCGTAAAGCCCGCAACCTTGCTAGCAGTTCTGCCATGCCAAACGGCTTAACTAAGTAATCATCTGCCCCGGCATCCAGTCCGGCAATTTTCTCTTCCATCCGATCTTTAGCTGTTAGCATCAAAACAGGCAAAGGATTATTTTTCGCCCGCAACCGCTTACACAGCTCTAATCCTGATAATCCTGGCAGCAACCAGTCGAAAATAGCCAGGGTATACTCTGTCCACTGATTTTCTAGATAGTCCCAAGCCTCGGTGCCATTGATTACCCAGTCAACAACATACGCTTCGTGAGTGAGAACCCGTTTGATAGCAGCACC
>CAZZWA010000409.1:0-5491 GCA_964657555.1 uncultured Microcoleus sp. | reverse complement strand
GGCTGACCATAAACTGAATAGCCATAGTTGATCGCGTTAATTCGCATAACAATAATAACTATCAACCGTTACGGCAAAGCCAAAACCAGGTAAAGCAGGAGTCCCCTGAGCACTACATCTGATTTGATTTATTTTATGTTGGCCTGCTATCTGAAACCTGCCTGGAACGCTCGCCTAGGAAGAAAGTCAGATTAGTAGCACCCCTCTGTTGCCATTCATTAAAGTGAAATCAACAATGGAAGAACGCGTTTTAAACATGCTGCCCGATCCGCCAGATCTGCGCGATCGGATTTACAATCCTACACTCCGGGGGCTGAAGCCTATCCTCAACTTCCAGCCTTACAAAGAGCAAGAGTGGATCTCTCGGGTTAAGAATCAAGGTTCAACTCAAAGTTGTACAGGGTTTGCGCTAGCAGCAATGGTTGAAGCCCTAGCGTTTCAGGCTTGGAAGGATCGCGATCAGGGGGGAGATGCTCCCGAAGAGATTTCGCCTTACATGCTCTACTACATGGCACGTCTCTACGACGAGCTCCCAGGCGAAGATGCCAACGGTGGCTCTACAGCACGGGCTGCTATGAAAGGTTGGCACCAACACGGTGCTTGCAAGCAGAAATTCTGGGACAACCTGGACACCAAGCCTGAGACCGCTAACCAGGAGTGGGTTGCTGATGCTTTCAGAACACCTTTAGGTGCCTATTACCGCGTCGATCACACCTCCATCCCGGATCTGCACGCTGCTCTCAACGAAGCTGGAGTGGTGTTTGTCACAGCTAGGATTCATGACGGATGGTCTAAGCCAGTCGATGGCAAAATTTCTTTCAATGCTGGAGCTTTGGCAAGCGGCGGTCACGCATTCTTGCTGGTGGGTTATGACGAAGAAGGCTTCTGGATTCAGAATTCGTGGGGTCGTGAATGGGGCATAGAGGGCTTTGCACATATCTCCTATGCAGATTGGTGCCTTAACGGTATGGACGCCTGGATTGGGCAATTAGGAGTTCATATCAGCAACCAACTGGAAAGCTTGACACAAGGACTCGACTATCAACACTTACAGAAGTTGTCTGAACCTGTTACAGTTGGTCGCGGTCGCGACTTGCTGTCTTCCAATCCCAATGTGAGCGCCCAACAGATCAACCCCTATGTAGTAGCGCTAGAAAATAACGGCAGGCTTGCTACCCGAGGCCAGTTTTCTACCCGTGAGGAGGATTTGGAGAAGCTGGTAACGTTCTATTTGGAAGCAGCTATTAAGCAGTGGAACCTCCAGGACAATGAACCCATTGATGTGGGAATTTATGCGCACGGAGGTCTGACACCGGAATCCGGGGCAGAGATCATTGCCAAGCAATGGGTACCTGCACTATTCGGGTGGAAGGTCTTTCCCATCTTTTTTATGTGGCAGACAGGGCTACTGGATACATTGAATGACTGCTTAGAGGATGCGCTCAAGAAAACTCCAAGCACTACGGCTAGTGCTACTCTGTGGCAGCAGCTGCTTAGAACGGATGATCGTGTGGAGAGTTTAGTCTCCACACCAGGCACTCTGGCATGGGATGAGATGAAGAAGAATGCCGAGATGGCTAGTATTAATGAACAGGGCGGTTTGCGCCTGCTTTATAACAAACTAATCGAGTTCACTAAGCCAGAAATTCGGTCGCGTCTGCGCCTGCATCTGATCGGGCACAGTGCTGGGGCGATATTCCAAGCCCACTTGTTACCAAAACTCTTAGACGGTGGCTTACACGTTGACGGTGTCTATTTTATGGGTTCCGCTTGTAGAGTGGAGTTGTTCAAAGTCAAAGTTCTGCCCTGTTATCAGAATGGAAAAGTTGCTGCTTTCACACAATTCCACCTTGCAGACGCAATTGAGCAGAAAGATAACTGTTTTGGGCTGTATCACAAGTCACTGCTCTATCTAGTATCCAACGCCTTCGAGCACAAGCGGGGCACGCCGATTTTGGGTATGGAGAAGTTTTTCATCAACGATCCTGAACTCACGCAAAAGCCAGCTGGGGCGCAAGTGTGGCAATGGGTAACTTGTCCTACTATACCCATACCAACTAACCCTGCCGATGGAAGCACCTGCACCAGCCATGGTGGCTTTTGTGACGATGTAGAAACAATGCGCGCCATTCTGACACGCATCTCCCAACGTCTGAAAGTGCTGGCGTGACCTACTGTGATCGCCGCCCCCTGAGGGCGGCATTGGACTCTTACAAGCATTTTTCACTCATTTGGTTTTATTTTGTAAAAATAATTGACAAAAATCTGGAAAGCCTTGAAGTTCGGAGGATGTATACATATATTTATTCACAAGGTGAGATGCATTTATGGCTACTGACTACGTCCTCTTTATACACGGCGTCAACACCCGTGCTGCAAAAGAACCACCCGATTATGCCGACAAGCTTTTTGATTTCATTAAGAACAACGTCGGGTCATCCCTCACGCTCAAAAAGGTAGCCCTCTACTGGGGTAACGTCAACAAAGATGCAGAGGAAATACTCAGAGAAGATCTCACAACTTCGGAAGCTTGGGACAAGCTGTGGTTCAAAGACTACCGCAGAATAGAACTTCTACAATTTGCTGGTGACGCCGCACTTTACATCAGCCGCTATGTTGGTTCTCAAGTTGTTGAGAAGCTGAAGAGGGATGCTCTCAAGGAATTACAAGGTTATCAACCCGAGGAAGATCGTCTGCATATAGTCACTCACAGTTGGGGCACTGTCATCCTCTTTGACATACTGTTTGCTGACCGTTGGAGTAACGAGAAAATACCAAGCCATCAGAGTGTCATGGATATTCGTCGGTTCTTATGTGGGTTACCGCCTAACCCAGAGAAGGGTCTTTGTCTTGCCAGTATTCACACTATGGGCTCGCCTATCGCCCTCTTTAGCCTCGTTAGTGTTGAGGGTAGCAGCCACGACTTTAAACCTCTGTTCAATCAACTACTCAGTAGCCTTTACATCAAGCTGGGTAGACCTCTGCCTTGGTTGAACTTTATCCATCCCGGCGATCCTGTGGCTTGGCCTTTAGAGAAACTCATAGGCAAGCTGGTGGTGAATGAAAACCACCCAGAAGACAAACAATACGTTGCCATTCAAGACGTAGTCACCCAGAATGCTAACTTGTTCGATTTCATCACTGAACCTGTAAGCCAGACATATTTAGCTCTGCTTTACGGCGGCGCTGCTCACAGCAGCTATTTAAGTAGCGAAGAGGTGGCTAAGAGAATCGCTGATACGATTAAAGCAGCAGCTAAAGCGTCGGTCAGATCGCCTAAACAAATATTTTGAGGCTACAAAAATCACTGTTTCAGGACAAATCACTCCTCCTGCCCCATTTGTAGAAAATTTAGAGTGAATTGGTATTAATGTTGGCGCATTGGAATCTCAACAATAAACTCCGTTCCTTGCCCTGGGGTTGAAGTGTAAGTCAGCTGACCACCGTGTTTTTCCACAATGATCTGATAACTAATAGATAAGCCAATGCCAGTGCCTTTGCCTACAGGTTTTGTAGTAAAAAAAGGATCAAACACTCGACCCTGCAAATCCTCTGGGATACCAGGACCGTTATCTGCAACGCGAATGACTACCTGTTGGTCGTCTAGAACATCGGTACTGATCCGAATATAGGGTTGCTTTTTAGAACTTTCAACCTGTAACCCTTCGAGGACGTCGATCGCATTGGCAATCAGATTCATAAAAACCTGGTTCAGCTGACCAGCATAACACTCTACTCGCGGTAGGTTGCCATACTCTTTAATGATTTGAATACTGGCCTGATCTTGCTTGTTTTTTAGCCGGTGTTGCAAAATCAGTAAGGTGCTCTCAATCCCCTCATGAATATCCACCAGTTTCTTCTCTGCCTCATCCAGGCGTGAGAAGTTCCTTAGCGATCGGACAATCTCGCGGATACGGTCAGCTCCCACCTTCATTGAAGAAAGTAGCTTGGGCAAATCTTCACTGATGAATTCTAAATCAATCGCTCCAGCCTCTTCCCGAATAGCCGATGCTGGCGAGGGATAGTACTGCTGGTAGAGATAAACTAAGTTGAGCAAGTCTTTCGTATAATCATTAGCATGGTTGAGATTGCCGTAGATAAAGTTAATTGGGTTATTAATTTCATGAGCTACACCAGCAACCAGTTGGCCGAGGCTGGACATTTTTTCGCTTTGAATCAGTTGAGCCTGAGTGCGCTTGAGTTCGTGTAGGATTTTTTTTAACTGGGCTGCCTGTTCCCGCGAATGTGCTTCAGACTGTTGCAAGGCTGCATTTAGCTTTGCAAGTTCGTCTGCTTTTTGCAGCACAATATTAATAACTGCATTTCTTAATTCAAGTGCAGCATCAATTTCACATTTTTTCCATGGTAAAGACTTTAATCTCACAGTTTCTTTCCACAGCTCAAATGATTTGCGAGGAGACAGACACAAACTCCCATCATTTGCCATTTCCACAGGTTTATGAGGATTCCCTGCCCAATCTACGGTCTGAATCACTTCAGGCCGAAACCATAAGATATAATTAGTCTGACTTTTGGATATAGAAATTGCTAATAAACCACTAGCTACATTTTTGAATTTTTCAGCTTCTTGATAGATGCTAGGCAAAGAATCTGTATGAAATACTTCCTGGCAAATGCTACTTTCTAACCATTTGACTAAAGGCTTTAGCTCTTCTTCTTGAGGAGTTTTACCAATAGTAGTATAACTTCCTTCAAAATACACTACACCTCCTTGAGCACTAACTAGATCTAGCAAATTTGGCTTATACTTAACTAACCCATGTACAAATTTTCTTTCTAAAGACATGTATTCAGTTATTTTTGTTTGAATAGATTTTAATTTTAGTTTATAATCATAGTCTTCATGATCTTCTTTAGAAGCAAGTTCCAAAGACATTACTTGACCGAGAAATTCGCAAGCTTTTCGCACTTCATAAGAGGCATACTTAGGTGACTGATGATGACAAGCAATAAGTCCCCAAAGTTTTTGTTCTTTTATTAAGGAAATAGACATAGATGCTCTAATACCCATATTTTGTAAATATTTTACATGAATGGGAGATACACTCCTCAACACAGATAAGCTTAAATCTAATGGCCTATTAGTAATAGGATTGTTAGCTGGGACAATTTCAACAGGTTGATAATTAACATCTGCTACCAACCTAAGCCAATTTAAACAATATAGTTCTCTTGCTTGTTTGGGAATATCCGAGGCCGGGTAGTGCAAGCCCAAATAAGGAGTTAGACTTTCTAGTTTATCTTCAGCAATTACAGTTCCATGTCCTTCGTTATTAAACTTGTATATCATCACTCTATCAAACCCATTTATTTTTCGTACTTCTTTCACCACGTTCTGACACAGGTTATCGAGATTTGATGCATTTTGAATCTTGTAGATTGATGCTCTAACTAAATCATAAAAATTTAAAAAAGAAATACTACCTGTAAATCTAGTAGGTTCTAGTTCCAGGATTAATACTCCATTCAA
>CAZZWA010000408.1:2127-5492 GCA_964657555.1 uncultured Microcoleus sp. | reverse complement strand
GTGCTACGGGTGGCACTGGCACGAAAGCGGTCAACAAAGGCTTGCTGTTTTTCTAGCTCTTTTTGCTGGCGTTCGTAGGCGCTTAATTGGGCTTCTTGGTTTTCTGCTTTTTGTTGTAGATAAGCAGAGTAATTGCCCAGATAAGTTGCAGAAACACCCCGTTCGGTTTCCACAATCTGGGTGCAGAGGCGGTCGAGAAACTCTCGGTCGTGAGAGACAATCACCATCGGGGTTTTTAGCCCTTTAAGGTAATTTTCCAACCACTCTATAGTTTCTAAATCCAGGTGGTTGGTAGGTTCGTCCAGTAACAATAGGTCTGGTTTTTGCAGCAGAATTTTACCCAAGCTCATCCGCATCTGCCAACCACCACTAAAACCACTAACAAGGCGATCGCCGTCTTCTGGCGCAAATCCCATTTCTGGCAGAATTTTCTCTATTTGGGCGTCCAACCCGTAGCCATCAAGGGCTTCAAACTGGCGCTGTAGCTTGTCTAGCTTGTGGATCAGCTTGTCTAATTCTTCTGGAGTAGCGGTTTCCATATCTCGCTGCACCTGTGCCAGAGACAGCTGCGCCTGGTTAGCTTCTTTGAAGACTGTCCAAAATTCCTCCCGCACGGTGCGCGTGGGTTCTACCTCAAATTCTTGGGTCAGGTAGGCGATATGCAAGCTAGCAGGGCGGATGAGTTCTCCTGCGGTTGGTTCAATCTCCCCAGCAATGATTTTAAGTTGGGTAGATTTGCCAGCACCGTTAACGCCAACTAAGCCAATGCGATCTCCTGGCTTAACTTCCCAGTTAATATCCTTGAGGACTTCGCCAGTGGGGTATATTTTACTGATATGTTCGAGTCGCAGCATGACTGTGTCTCCAAGGCATCTGGGGTAAGGGCGGGTTAGGTGACGGCGGTTGCTATGTAACTCCGTCAGGCAGGCGTGAAGTCCAGTATATCTTAACAAATTTTAATTATAGTTTACTGACTGACAACTGGTTGCAGGCAAATGGGAAATAGCGGTCAGATAGTCATGGGCGAAGCGCTCACGCGCCGCTACGCTAACGTCTGCAACAAAAAAATAAAAATCTTCCCCACCGGCTCCCTGCTGATTTTCTAGTCAGATGTTCGATGGATTTTATCCAAAATCTGGCTCTATACCCCCTTTTTGGGCAATCTGCTTTGATATTGTAGAAACGTTCCGGCAGAACGTCTTTACAACTGGAAGGGAAAAGAGAGTTTTACCAGCAGATGTGATCTGGGAAATCGCGGCCTCATTCTTCAACACAAATGGAGTTAGCCTCGACTTTTGCTTTCCTTAACTCTCGTACTAAACGTTGAGCTTGGAGTCTATAAAGCAGCAATGGCAGCACCGCAGGTAAATTATTCATCAATTCTCTGGCTGTATTGAGACCGCATCCCGAAATCAGAGCTATTTCATTGGCCCCATCAGCAATAGCATCCTTAGTCAAAGCTTTTTCAATCTTCACCTGCCAACGGCGAGGCAGCAGATCGCCCCACTCAATTCTCTGAAGGCCAATGCTTGTTGCCAGAACAAATAGGCGATCACCTACTTGGAGTCTGATATCGTCAGAGGGCATGAACAAGCCATTCTGTTGCGGATATTTCTGATGGAGAATTGGTATGACACAGTAGCCGTAGGCGAGTTCAGACAGAAGCAAACCATTGAGGGTATCGCCAGCCTCAATGTTGTATTCCGTCACCATCACTGTCTGATTGCTGAAGTGAAACAAGCTGAGGACGTTTTCCCCAAAAGCAGCACAAGCAAATACTTCTGCTGATAAAGCAGAGTTGCACAGAACTTGGGCATAGGGAAACAGCCGCGCTACATTTTCACTAAAGCGGCGATCGTGAGCGCGGATGACCAAGCTACTGGTGGGATTGATCCCGTACGCCATCAGACCAATCTCCAGATTTTCCATGTGATCGTCTCTAACAACAATGATGCTTCTGGCCTTGGAGAGATTCACTTTAGCCAGTGCCTCCGCCATATCGCCGACAACAATTGGCATCTTGGGTAGAATATCTTGGTCAATAGCATTGCGGGTTACTCCCACGACAGGCTGATTGAGTTCGTGCAAGAAAGCAGCTACTCGCTGACCTAACCGACTTAAGCCAATGAGTACCACATGGTCTTGTTTTGGCATGGGGGGACGGCTTCTAAGAAACTTAAACTTGGAAGCCAACAGCGCGTCTGTCAGCACTGCATACAACACTCCCACAAAAGCTTCGCCTGTCAATGTCAGCCCCAAACTAAACAACCGCAACCAGTCTGGCATATGGTCTGATGGTGCTGGCTGCGAACCGAACTTAACACTTCCAAATAAATCTCCGTATCCGCCTAAGAGCAAAACTACTGTGGCATAGGCAGCCTCTTTAAGGCTGATTTCAGGGTAATATCGGCTATAGAAAATCGTGCCGGAGAACCACAGGAAAAACACCGCGATCAGATAGATTGTTGCGACTCGTCGGATCTGACTCTGGGAATTCCAGAATTGTGCTATTTTCTGCTTGAAGTTCTGCCAATTTATGCCTCGGACAATCTCTTGCCAGCGCCATCTATTGCGGTAAGAATTTCTTGCACGTTGCTGAGATTTGTTGGTCAGATCGTCTGCAACCTCAATGTATATAACTGTGTCTTCTGCCTGTACTCTTGCCTCTGGTTCCCACTCATAGAAGTGTTTGGGTTGCTCGAATGATTCAAGAGTGTGACTCAAGAGGCGGCGACTTTCAGTATTGAGTTCGTTGACAAGTGAGCGATCGCACCAGTCCTCTCCCCGTTGAATCTCGTGCTGTACAACCCGCAGCAGTTGCCCCTCTAGTTTAAAATATCCAATAGTCTCTTCTCCCAAAGCTGTCAGAGCATAAGCGGAGGCGGCGAGTTGAGTAGGCTCAAAGGCAATAAAATTGCCAAGATTTTTCTCCAAGAGTTCATTAAGATTTTGTTTATCAGAACGTATGACTAGGCGAACTTGGGGATTAAGCAACCGTGCTGCAAAGGCAGCTTCTATATTTGTCCGCTCATTGGTTGTGACTAAAAGTACAGAGCGACACTGACGAATATTTGCCTGCTCTAAAACACTGGCTAAGCGGCAGTCTCCGATCACTAACTTGTCCAATAAATTTGGTATTTCTGGGAGTTCCCAATTTTTAGGCTTCACATCGCTGATGGTGCTGACAGCAACGCCATAATCTTTAAGAATTGCCACACAATGCTGTCCTAAAACTCCTAGTCCACAGACTAAAAATTGGTCTCGTTTGATCTCGTGGCCATTAGCAGTTTGGGGTTGACTTTCTGAGGATAGTAACATTAAATACCACTAAAAGTAGATGTATTTTGCGGATTATATACTTTTGC
>CAZZWA010000408.1:0-2027 GCA_964657555.1 uncultured Microcoleus sp. | reverse complement strand
TCTTTGCGTCAGTCCTAACTATGGGTGTTCAACTAAATCTGATATCGTGGCGATCGCCCGCACCGAATCTACTTTACCCTCCTGAAGACTCAGCCACAGATGCCAATCGAGCCATAACTGCTTGACCAATCATTGCCACCTCATTGAGAGGCATGTATTTGATCTGTCTGAGAATCTGGCTTACCTCGGATGGCGTTGGGACTGATTGGCCTTCTAAGTAACTCAGTAACTCTTCTAAAGAGTGGCCAGATCTAGCAGCAATCTTTGCCAAACGTTCTGTATCTGGAACTGTCTTCCCCGTTTCCCATAACCGAACGGCAGTATCAGAAACTCCCAAAAGCTGACCAAAGGCTCGCTTGCTCATAGAGCCCCGAGCCTTTCTGATGATTTCTACCAGCTTCTCTCTACTCTCGATATTCACAACTGGGTGTATACACTACCCGTTTTTATAAGGCTTCTTGTCAAAACATACAACTTCTACTTCTAAGTTGACAAGCAGCAACGTGCAACTTCCACTCTTGTTCCCCCTGCCACCTCATAAATATTCTTGGTATAATCAAAGTCTACTTACGATTAAAGATGAAGTTTACTTTGACAAGCTAGATCACACTGGGAACCAGACTGGTTTTGACCGACAACGCCTTGGTGTGAGGTAGTAGCAGGGCAGCTTACTACTTAATTGGACTTTGGAAAATTTTTGATAACGCTACATTTGGGGTGTTGCAAGTTTCCCAAACACTCTATATAGTGGGAAAACCAATTTAACGGTTTAAGAAAGTTTGGTAACGAAAGATACAAAAATGCAATTTTTGCCAAATTCGAGTATTTAACAAACCTCAAGACTCAGGAGTGCAAAATAATGACGAAGAGGCGCACTCGCAAGCCTTGCCAGACAGGCAAAACCTGCCAGAGTCTCACAGCTTCTGGTTGGCTAAAACCCAACAGTTGGCACATTTCCCACCAAGAAACGGCTGATGCTCTCAGAATGCCTGTAGAGCGAATCTTCAAGGTGTATTCCAAACGCCATCAGGTGATTGTCGTGTACCTGAATCAGAAAAGTCAAAAGTGTTGTTCTTTTTTCAGCTATCGGTTGTTTGCCCGTTGGCAGGCAGAGGCGATCGCCTTGATTTTAAGTTGCAAAGACCTACAAACTTTGGAGCCTCTGGAGGCAATTGTACAGTACGACCTAGAGAAGTTTGACTATCCCGTGGAAACGGCGAATGCGATCTGGGCAACATTACTAGACCAGATTACTCGGTTGACAGTGGAGGTTCGGTTTAATACCCAGTTGCCGTTAGTTGTAGGAGAGCGTCGGGACAAGGGGAAGAGGAGACTGGGAGGCAAGGTGAAAGACTTCTCCTTGCCTCCTCTGGCTGCAATATCTGACCGCAACTCGGTATAAGAAAAAAGCTGCCTAGTGGAGTTTTTAGAAAGATGCTTTGCAATCAAGTTACTAGAGTCAGTCTCAAGGGCTTCATTATGGATATGTATCCTCACCGTGTTAGCTTTTGATTTTGACTTTCTACCGCCATTTTTATTTTGGGAATTAGTTACTATTGGCGGTGGAGTTTCCCATTTGCAACACCATGTCTTATCGAGCAGTCTTTTGAGACTAATTACCTTGATCTTTCCACCATGAAATTCACCATCCCGACTCTGGATATTTATAATTTCGTAACCAATCCCATTAATTTCTTCAGATAAGGTGATATAGCCATAATAGTTGTATGAATCTTCAATCGACTCTCCTTCATTTGGAGTTAGCATTTCCCAACATACAATGAAGCTTGATTATTCCCTTGATTTTAGTGGTTTCACATAGACCAATACCCTAAACAAATAGACGATTACCAGCTTGGCTCGCCGCAACGTAGGAAGAAAATCTTTTTTTCACCTGTTCCCCCTTAATCTCCAAAGGGGACACCGAGTTCCCCCTGCTTATTTTTAGGCATTAGTAGTAGAAGCTGCTAGCTCTGCCAAACGCTCTTGCTGGTCTTGAGAGATGCAAGACTGAATAATATCTTCCA
>CAZZWA010000407.1:0-5493 GCA_964657555.1 uncultured Microcoleus sp. | reverse complement strand
GAGTGTCAAGTCATTTGAACCAAAGCTTGCTCATCTCCCAAATCTTTCAAGAATCGGTTTTTATCAAAAACATATTCTTGACCCAAAAAGGATATTATTTTTTCAGTATCATACTCTGCATTTTGTAAACAGGTTGAAGCTCCAGGAGAGGGCGTTATGTTAAACAATGCATTCTCCCCGATAATTTTAGCTTCTCCCAGCTCGAGACGTTTAGTCTTGAGATTAACAATTTGAGGTCTTATTCCTCCATACCCTTTAGCAAGCTGTAGGTCGCTCAATTGTATTGAAGGAACAACTTTTTGGACTTCTTTTAAAAATAGCCTCTTGCCAATTAAGGGTATATCGTAAATAAAATTTCTCACAATATATTTCAATATCACTTTCTCTGAAAGGATATTGAAGAAGCTCATCAAAGCCTTAATACTGAATCCAGCCGTTTTGAAATAATCAAAAATAGTACTATAGTTACGCTGCTCCAATAGGAGAGTCACTTTTGCAGTAGGGCCAAATCTAGTTTGGCTTTGATCGTGAACCTCTGCATCTCCATGAATAGCTGCAAAAGGTATTTTTTTTAGTTGTACAGTATAGACTTTACCATTTAAAACGCCTGGTGCCAGGTAAAAACTTCCAGCCACATTCAGGAGCGCATAATCTTTTCCATAACCTAAAGATTTTGCAAACAGTAAACTATACGCCCCAGCCGTAAAAACGACGACCTTAGCGCTCAGCACCTCTCTATCAGTTTGAATATGGTATAGTTCTCCTTCTTTTTTGATACTTTTGACTTTTGTTCCCATCATTAAGCTAATAGAGTTTCTAGAAATTTTAAGTGAATTTTGCAGAAATGATTGGGATAACTTCTGGAAATCGATTGTATAACCTTCCTCAGTAAATAGGGCAAGAATCTCTTGATTAGGCGCTCTATTTTTAATCACATTTGGTTCTTGTAATTCTATCTCGTCTTTTTCAATTAATCTTAACTCAGGAAATAGCGATTTAAATTCTTTGGCTCTTTCTCGAAGTTCCTCAGTTTGTTCTTTTCCTATGGCCAAAACCATTTTGTGGTATTTACTGTAAGTTGCTTGTTGAGAGTCATTTCTCAAAATATAGTTTTTAACTAGGCTTGCCGCTCTCTTAACTTTCTGAGCTTTTTCCAAGGTATAGTTAGTCTCTATATCTCCAAAATGGAGCGTTTGGCTATTGCTCGTTTTGTGAGAATTCACTAAAGCAACTTCTTGATTTTTCTCTATCAAAGCAATTTTGTTTATATTAGTATAATTACTTAAGC
The DNA here is from genome assembly GCA_964657555.1 of uncultured Microcoleus sp. Lineage (GTDB taxonomy): Bacteria > Cyanobacteriota > Cyanobacteriia > Cyanobacteriales > FACHB-T130 > CAZZWA01. Next base: position 4,205 of record CAZZWA010000407.1, on the reverse strand, counting down.
TATACAGCAAGGCAGTTCCAGAGATTCCACCTCCAATGATGGCTACTTCATAAATGCTATTCTCGAATTGCATAGTCTTTCCCTGATGTAACGAAGAATGAGAAGATTATAGATACTAGCAGTCTGTTGGTGAGACCTTAAACTGTAAGCTATGTATAGCTTCCGGCATTCAAGAAAAGCTAGCGTAGTCATGCCGTAGCTTGCTTACCGCAGGTTAGGTTATACGCACCCTACTGAATTCTAGGGAGGGTAAAACTTCCAAAGTTTCATAAAAGTAGACTGCTTTAACATAAAGTCTAGAGCAGAAAATTGAAGAGAGCGCCTAAAAAAAAGTTTTTTTTAATCTAAACTATAATTATAATTCGTCAATTAGGCTCTAGCGTAATTCTACGAAAGAGGAATTTCAAAAAATCGCTGACCTAATCAGCAAATCTACCACGCCAAAATAACAAAGACCATAAACTTGGCTTTTTGGGGGCCATTGGTCATTAGTCATCTGGTCAATGGTGACTAATGACTAATGACTATTGTTAATCTTGAGGTGTTTGATTTGCCTTTATGTAAGCATCTATCGCCTCAGTTGCTAATTGAGTAAGCGGCTTGCCTGTACTGGCTGATGCTTCCTTAAGGCGGGTGTAAATTTCATCGCCAACACTAATTCGACGACGAATTTTTTTATCTGTAACCTTTGCTACCGATGATTCTGGTGGTAGCACAACCTCATTGATCAAGCCAGTATCTGATTGAGGTGATACAGCTTCAGATTCATAATCGACAATAAACTGGCGAATCGCCTCGAAACCTACGCGATCGCAAAAATCTCCAAAAGACTCACCAGCTTGGCGCGACTTCTGGAAATAGACAAAAATGGGCTTTAATTCGGTTTCCAAGTCATTTGGATGCACCCTGTCCAGGTAGGCTTTGGCTAGCCGTGTCTGGTTGGGAGAACCACCCAGCCAAATCTGATATGACTCAGGCGCACTGCCAACAAATGCCAGTTCTGCTAAGTAAGGACGAGCACAGCCATTCGGGCAACCAGTCATTCGCACGACAAAGTGTTCCTGCTCCAAGCCTAGTTTATCCAGCAGCTGCCTAATCCGCTCTAAGATACTAGGCATCACCCGCTCCGACTCAGTGATCGCCAAGCCACAAGTGGGAAGAGCTGGGCAAGCCATGGAGTAACGCACTAGAGGTTCAAGACTCGCTGGGTCAGTTGGGACGCTGTAGTGGTCGAGAATCTGCTGAATTGCTTCGCGTTGCGCTGGTTCAATCTCGTAAAGAATGATATTTTGGTGCGGTGTCAACCGACTGGGTAAGTTAAACTGCTGCACGATCTCCCGCAGAGCGGTTCTTAGCTTTAGGGAGCCTTCATCCTTGATCCGACCATTCTCAATCGAAATTCCCAGGAATAGATTACCGTCGCCCTGTTCGTTCCAGCCGAGGAAGTCTTCGTACCTAAAGGCAGGTAGAGGTTTGAAGGGGGAGAGCTTTTTCCCAAAGTATCCCTCCACAGTTTCCCGGAACTTATCAACGCCCCAATCTTCAAGCAGGTATTTCATCCGAGCATGACGGCGGTTGACGCGATCGCCATAATCTCTTTGAGTGGCCACAATAGCCTTCACCAAGTCATAGACATCATCCTTGTCTACATAACCAATTGCGTCAGCGAGTCGGGGAAACGTCTCTTCCTTATTGTGGGTGCGTCCCAAACCACCACCCGCGAAGACGTTAAATCCTTCTATCTCCCCTTTTGAGTTGGTGAGCAATACCAAGCTAATATCTTGGGAATAGAGGTCTACCGAATTATCTCCCGGTACAGTGACTGCACACTTAAACTTGCGGGGCATGTAGTGATCGCCATAGAGTGGCTCTTCTTTGTCAAAGACATTTATGCCGTTGCCACTACGATTCCTTGCTGCCACTACATCTGGGTTTTCTTCACCACTGATGGCCTTTTCGCCATCTAGCCAAATCTCGTAATATGCACCCGTTTGCGGCGATAGGAGCGCAGCGATATTATTGGCATACTCCCAGGCATATTGATATTCTTTGGCGTTCTTATAAGGAGCTGGTGGAGCCATCACATTGCGGTTGATGTCGCCACAGGCTCCTAGGGTTGAGCCCATGCTTTTGATGATGGCAGCGATCGCTGTCTTTAAATTCTTCTTTAAAATGCCGTGCAGCTGGAAACCCTGTCGAGTTGTGGCACGTAGCGTACCGTTGCCATGCTCTGCCGCCAGCTGGTCTAAGGTCAGATACAGTTGCGGTGGAATGTATCCTCCTGGACTTTTCGTGCGTAGCATGAACTGGTAGTCTTTTTCTTGCCCCTTAATTCTGTTGTCCCGGTTGTCTTGCTGATATGACCCGTGATACTTGAGAATCTGAACTGCATCATCCGTGAAATAATTAGTTTCCTCTAGCAATTCACTTGCTACTGGTTCGCGCAGATAGTTGCTGCGTTCCTTGATACCTTCTACCTTGGATAGCTTTTTGACAGCGGGAGTTGGAGTTGTAACCATCAGAACTACGGGTCTAAACGATTGAACTTGAGTGAGTCTCTTAAAAACAGAACTACCCTAGGAGTATTAATAATCCCCGGTAACTCGCTCGGAATTGTTTTATATATTCTCATCCTATCATTGCATTTTCCCGTATAGGGAACCTTATAGACAATGGCTTTAGAAAGCCTAAAGCTTTGACATCAGACAGGAAATCAGAGTATAAATACCTAGCATAATTATAGTTAAGATGTGTATTGCATAATGAGTAATGAAGCAATTCTAGATTTTCTATTAAACGCTTTCCTGCTGTTGATTTTGGCGTTTTATGGTCTTTTTCCCAAATGTCTAATGGGACGCACAGCTATCATCTCTACAGTTTCTTAAATTCTGTATCCCATCACGTAGTCATCCATGACATATCCACACCCAATATCTTTTGTCTCAGATGCGATAATTCTGAAACCGAACTTATGATAAGCCTTAATGGCCTTCTTGTTGCTTTTGTTTACGTTAAGTATGATTTCAGAACAGCCCATTTCTCTGCCTTTGTTGCACACATGCTCAAGCATCATTTGACCGTAACCAAAGCCGTGCATGGACGGAGACAAATAACACTTATGTAACTTCATATGGGTGCTATTTTCTTTTCCCTCTGGCCCATAAGATATATACCCTACCAACTCGGAATCTTTGGACACCTTGTCGTAGAATATACCTGTGCAACGCATCTCGCGCTCAACGACCCCTGGCCCGTACATCATGTCAAGCATATACTCGATCTGTTTGGTAGATAAGATTGTGGGAAAGTGAGCATGCCAGATTTCTTGGGCAAGACTTCTGAGCTTATCTACATCAGTATCAAGTAACTTTTCAATGGCGATAGATAAAATCGTCATGGCAGCAATGAAATTGCGTAATTAACGAGATATCTTTTGTTTCTGAATTTTGAGAGTGACAAATGTGGATTTTTGATGAGAATATAGATGTAATGAGTCTCAAAACTGTAGGCTCATAGTTTACCATAAATGCTCAATCGGAGGTAAAACACTTCCGTGGCTAATTTTAGCGGACGTAGAATATTTATCACAGCAGGTTTCAGTCTGCTAGGATTAATGGGACTGTGGCTGACGGGTTGCGACCTTGCAAGTAAAGGCAATTTGCAAATTGCTCCTACTGTTCGTCAACCACTGGCGGTCAAGACGATGAAACTTGAAAGTACGGCTTTTAGTGCCAATGGCTTAATTCCTCCTAAATACACCTGCGACGGTCAAAACATTTCCCCACGCCTCACTTGGGATGACCCACCTGTGGGAACACAGAGTCTGGCCCTAATTGTGGATGACCCCGACGCACCAAGTGGGACATTTGTGCACTGGGTTGTTTATGACATCCCAGTTCAAAGCCGCCAAATACCAGAAGCAATCCCCCATCAACCAACTCTAATCGATGCCAGAGAAGTTGAGAGCGGAGTTCAGGGTAAAAATGATTTTAGCCAGATTGGTTATGGTGGCCCTTGTCCCCCGATTAGTACGCATCGCTACTTTTTCAAACTCTATGCCCTTGACCGACAACTAGGTTTAAAACCGGGAGTGACTAAAGATCAGGCGATCGCAGCAATGAAGAACCATATTCTGACCACAGCAGAACTCATGGGGCGCTACACTCGCCAGCGATAATCCTATTCATTCGTTGCCAGAGGAACTA
>CAZZWA010000406.1:3114-5531 GCA_964657555.1 uncultured Microcoleus sp. | reverse complement strand
CTTTTGACTTTTGACTTTTGACTTCATCTAGTACCCCAGCGGCATAGTTGGCGATGATTTTGGGTCAGAGGTTCCTGCTGGTGTGGCCTTAAAAGGGCGCTGAGGCGCTGGGGAGAGAAAAAGCATATTAGCTGGATTTGGGGCAACCAGACCAGCATCGGGACGCTCAGCTTGTTGAGCCAGTTGGTTTTTGATTGCTTCGTTTGTTGCTGTCAGGTGCCGCTCATTGCGTTGCAGGGTTTCTAGTTTGCGGTACTCTTGACTCCACCGTTGCTGACTATAGACTGTCCAAGCATAAAGAGCAAGCGTGACACTAATTAGGCAGAAGCTGGCAACGCTTGAGCTGCGTTGTAAAAATAGGAGTGTTCGCAACCAAAGTGGCAAGCTCCGTTTGGATGGCAGCCTTTCTACACTTTGGCTAGGGGCTCTCGTCGTTACGTTGCTCCTCGACGTCCTTTGCTTGGCCTTTTTGGGGATTGGCTGTAAAACAACAGTTGATCTCTTAGACCTGGAGCGTTGGGGAGAAACAAGGGATTGAGGGGCTACAGACATGTCGCTCAACTATGTAAGTGTCAGAGTACAGAACAGTAGATTTAGGATTGGAGATGCTTTGTTGGCTAAAATCTTAACTTATCAAAATTCTCTTCTGTTCTCATCAAATCTCAACATAATTCGTCTTTTTAATGTCTCTCTCTGGGTAGGGTGGCTAGACTTCGTAAGGTACTCCTGCTTCGTCTTTAGCGATCGCAATTCATTCCCAAGGCTTAGTTGTCTGTATTCCGGAGTCGGTTTCTTGTGTCTTGCTTCCTGGACAATCTGCACTGTGTACTTCAGCTAGCTTCAATGACTTCGGACTTTTGAGGCTCTCTCATTTTCTCAACTGGCAACGATTCTGCAACAGCACGAGATCTAAAGGGCCTATTTATTCTTAAATGCTTTGTTCAGTGGGTTGACATGAAAGCGCTACGTTCGTGCTAAACTACTAGCGAAAGATGTCTTGACTGGATTCGGTGCAATCAAAGGCATTGCCGCCTATTTGCAGACGCTCTTGTCTGTTTTCCCAACTCGGCTGCCACGCCGACCCTGGATCTAGTGAAGTCACTTCGCTCCTTCAGTATCGTGGAAATCCACGGTAACTAAGGTTGATGCTTGGTAAGAGAATTATCTGGCATTTGGATAAGACTTCAGATGTTAGATCGGCTTAGTCAATAAAAGAATCCCATCTCAAGCCCAGGGACTGGGAATTTCCAGCAAAACCCCATAATGCAGGATAAACTCGGCAGACAAGATTTTGTGCCGCAATCAGACAAAGAGGAGTGTATGAACAACAGAAAATTAATTAGTTTGGCTCTCGTACTCGGCCTGACCACCATGATGTTAGGCGCTTGCGGTGGTGGTGCTGATAAGGGTGGTGGCGATACTGGTGGTGCAGGAAGTGGTTCAAGTCCTTCTAGCAGTAGCAGTCCTAGTGGTGGTAGTAGCAGTAGTGACACCAGCCCATCATCTTCTCCTTCATCATCTTCTTCGTCTCCTTCATCTTCTGAACCAGCAGGTGGTAGCAAGTCGGAAATGAAATCACCTAGTAGCTCAAGCTCGCCCTCAACTAAAATGGCCCCTGGTGCAGGCACATCTAGCAAATCCCCATCCTCTAGCAAGAGCCCTTAGCCATAGCAGGTAGGCTGGGATATAGCTCCTCACCATCTCGCCCGATTTATCTAGAAAAATAAGTGCTGAATGCTGCCGCTACCCCTAAAAGGTAGCGGCAAGAATTCAATCTGATTGTTAGTACTTAAGCGCTTTTGCTTAAGTATATTGTTGTAAAATAGCCTAGGAGTGGAAAAGAAAGAAGTTGCACTTTTAAAGCTTAAGGCTTATTGGAAGTTGTTTTTCCAAGAAAATTCAGGCTTGAGAGCGAATTAGTAACTTTCACGATGGTCGAGCCGCATTGCTGGCAATCAAATATAAATAGATTAACAATCGCGTTGAGAAGTTAAACCCTGGCTGTCACACTTTTTAGCTAAAACTGCTGACGAAGCTTTTCGCTGTGGCAGCTAAGTTGCACTATTTAGTGGGCAAGCTATTAGCTCTTATTGACTTGATGCGGGTATTAAAACTTGTGGGAGTCTCAGAACCAAATCTGAGTTAGGCGCAACTAGTCAAATAAATGCTAATAAAAGCCTAGATGCTGGAAGATGAGCTAAGGCAAAGCGTTATGTTGCAGCAACTTTCCTTCTATACTATCACTATTGTTGCTGGTGCTGGAAACCAATTCTCCACCTTAGTTAGTTATTAAAGAGTCCGGAGTCAGCCATTGGATGAAATGAGAAATTGCCGAGCTGGGTAGTGCAGCGTTAGCATGGCATTACTGAAGTAGAGCTGGAGGCAACTCTTGACAGCAAAAGAGATATCGTCCAGTC
>CAZZWA010000406.1:0-3014 GCA_964657555.1 uncultured Microcoleus sp. | reverse complement strand
CCTGCTTTCTCATTACCGCCACCCGCAGATATTCCAGAAGAAGTGCTGCGAACTGAGATTATCACAGAAGCGCGATCGCCTATTGACGGTAAGCCTATGACAGCATCTGAGTACGCTCAGTTGCAGGCTCGTATGGAAAGCGTTCCCTCCCAGCTAAACCCCGATATTCAACATTTGGTGTTCCTCGCCCGCGTGCGGAAACTGATCCGGCGGATTGTGCCCATCCCACTAAAGCCCTAAGCAATTATTTACCTGTTTGCAGTTTGCGCCGTTCTGTAGGAAATAGGGCTATCTGCCAATAGGAAGAGTATTTGATCGCACTTTAGTTGGGGTGAAACAAAGTTTTTTTACACTTAGTAATTTTACAAGGAATGTGCGCGTTGTGCATCACAATATGTATAAATATAAAAAAATGTATAAAAATATAAAGCACGCTGATGCTAGCGTTCTTCTCAAACCCACTCAGTAACTCTTTTTAACATTAGGTAGGTTTATGTCTTCAACCATTACCCCCGAACAGATTGACCGGATTGTCTGGAATCAGCATCACGACCCTTTTGAAGTGCTCGGTTCCCATCCCCTTGAAGAAAATGGCAAAAGTCGCAGTTGGGTGGTGCGAGCCTATCTACCGAATGCCGATGCCGTGTGGGTGATCCGCCCAGAAGAAAGGCAAGAATATCCCATGCAGCAGGTGCATCATCCCCACTTTTTTGAAGTCAGGATTGAGACAGTAGAACTGGCTAACTACCAGCTACGCATTAAAGAAGGAGAGCACGAACGGGTGATCTACGATCCCTACGCTTTCCGTTCTCCCAAGCTTACAGATTTTGACCTGCATCTATTTGCTGAAGGGAATCATCACCGGATCTATGAGAAACTTGGTGCCCACCTGACAGAAATTAATGGTGTTAAAGGAGTTTACTTTGCCGTATGGGCTCCCAATGCCCGCAACGTCTCTGTAATTGGCGACTTCAACTATTGGGATGGTCGCCAACATCAAATGCGCAAAAACCTCATAGGTGTTTGGGAACTGTTTGTTCCTGATTTGACTTATGGAGAACACTACAAATATGAAGTCAAAAATCAGGACGGACACCCTTACGAAAAGTCCGATCCCTACGGTTTCCAGCAGGAAGTCCGCCCCAAAACAGCCTCAATCGTCACCGATTTAGACTCCTACCACTGGCATGATAACGACTGGGTGGAGCAGCGGCGTCACACCGACGCCCTAACCCAGCCGATTTCGATTTACGAAGTTCACCTGGGTTCTTGGCTTCATGCTGCCTCTTCTGAACCCGCACAGCTGCCGAATGGTGAAACTGAGCCAGTGGTTCCAGTTTCAGAACTTCATACAGAAGCACGTTTCCTCACCTACCGGGAACTGGCTCAGAAGCTGATTCCCTACGTCAAAGAGTTGGGGTATACCCATATTGAACTGCTGCCGATCGCCGAGCATCCCTTTGATGGTTCTTGGGGATATCAAGTGACTGGCTACTATGCCTGTACCTCTCGCTTTGGGAAGCCGGAAGACTTGATGTATTTCATCGACCAGTGCCACCAAAATGGCATTGGCGTGATTGTTGACTGGGTACCAGGTCACTTTCCTAAAGATGGTCACGGCTTAGCTTTCTTCGATGGCACCCACCTTTATGAGCATGCTGACCCCCGCAAGGGCGAGCATAAGGAGTGGGGAACGTTGGTATTTAACTACAACCGCAATGAGGTGCGTAACTTCCTAGTGGCGAATGCCTTGTTCTGGTTTGACAAGTACCATATTGACGGAATTCGGGTGGATGCAGTCGCTTCCATGCTCTACCTAGACTATTGCCGCAAGGAAGGGGAGTGGGTGACGAACCAGTACGGTGGTCGAGAAAACATTGAGGCGGCTGATTTCATCCGTCAGGCAAACCATGTCATTTTCAGCTACTTCCCCGGCATTCTCTCTATTGCTGAAGAGTCAACCTCTTGGCCGATGGTATCTTGGCCAACTTATGTAGGGGGACTGGGCTTTAATTTGAAGTGGAACATGGGCTGGATGCACGACATGCTGGATTACTTCCACATGGACCCATGGTTCCGTCAGTTCCACCAGAATAATATTACGTTTAGCATTTGGTACAACCACAGCGAGAACTTCATGCTGGCGCTTTCTCACGATGAGATTGTCCATGGGAAGAGTAATATGCTGGGGAAGATGCCGGGAGATTCTTGGCAGAAGTTTGCTAACGTGCGCTGTCTGTTCACATACATGTTCGCGCATCCCGGCAAGAAAACTCTGTTTATGAGCATGGAGTTTGGCCAGTGGAGTGAGTGGAATGTGTGGGGCGATTTGGAGTGGCAGTTGTTGCAGTATGAGCCACACCAGCAGCTAAAGAAGTTTATGAGTGACCTCAACCATCTCTATCGGCAAGAACCTGCTCTTTATACTCAGGATTTTGCTCAGGAAGGGTTTGAGTGGATTGACTGTAGTGACAATCGCCACAGTGTGGTTTCATTTATCCGCAGGTCTAAGGATAGCAACGATTTTATTGTTGCCGTGTGCAATTTTACACCCCAACCCCACTCTCATTATCGGATTGGAGTGCCGGAACTGGGATTTTATACGGAATTATTCAACAGCGATGCCCGTCAATACGGTGGTAGCAATATGGGGAATTTAGGCGGTAAGTGGACTGATGAGTGGTCGGTACACAATCGTCCGTATTCGCTAGACCTGTGTTTGCCACCGTTGGGGGTACTGATTTTGAAGTTGGATTGCGAGAAGACAATGGCAGCGTTGCAGCCAGCCGAAGATTAAGGTTGTGTGCATCTCACTAAAGAGGTAGTGAGTGGTAGGTGTTATAAACCCCCTTACTAAGGGGGGGAGCCAGATTTAGGGCGAGAGTGGATGAACAGAACTGGTTGAGTGGAATCTATTTTCTGGCGAACTATTTAAGAACAGCGCTGGTGGTGATTCCTCAGTTGCCGCGTACAGAAGAAACACTTTGTTTCAACCTCTATCTCATAGCTAAAGT
>CAZZWA010000405.1:0-5535 GCA_964657555.1 uncultured Microcoleus sp. | reverse complement strand
ATCTAGGTAACGGAGACTGGCAGCATGGTTTACCTACCGTGCTCTCTCAGCTTTGGGAAGAACATCACCCAACACCAATGCAGTTTACAGGAAGTTTACCTGCCCTACCATAGTTAGATGAACTTTATCAGCAATGGCAAGTTCTATATACCAGCTTGTACTCTCACCTCAGTTGGCGACACAGCATTTCATACCCTGAGTTTGAGATTGATGACACAGAGATCACTCACATTTCACAAGCAGAATTTGACCAACTCTGCCAAAAACTGCAATTGCAGCTGAATACCTGGCTCAATGCTGATGCGTTTCGTCCTATTGATCGCCAACTCCGCACCCACTTGAAACCTACAGACGAATTTCGTCTAATTGTGGCAGCAGCAGACCCAAAGCTGTTGCGATTGCCTTGGTGTCTGTGGGAGTTTTTTAGCGACTACCCAAAAGCAGAAGTGGCCTTAAGCCCGCCTGAGTACACCAGATCGCTGCAAGTCTCCTCAACTCGTCCAAGAGGCAAAGTCCGGATTTTAGGAATTTTAGGCAATAGTCAGGGAATAAATATTGCTCAAGATCAGCAGTTACTCCAGCAACTTCCCAACACAGAAATCAAATTTTTGGTGGAACCAAAAGCACAAGAACTCAATCAGCAGCTTTGGCAACCGGGGTGGGACATGCTGTTTTTTGCGGGACATAGTAGTTCCAGCAAGGGTAAAGGTTGCATCCATCTCAACCCAACTGAAAGCCTCACCATTGAGGAACTGAAGTATGGTTTGCGAACAGCGATCGCCCATGGTTTAAAGTTAGCAATTTTCAACTCCTGTGATGGACTGGGGTTGGCGCAAGCTTTGGCAGATTTACATCTACCTCAAGTGATTGTGATGCGGGAACCTGTGCCAGATCTTGTTGCCCAAGAATTCTTAAAGCATTTTCTTGCAGCTTTTACTCAAGGGCAGTCCCTTTACCTAGCAGTGCGGCAAGCACGGGAACAATTGCAGGCATTAGAAAGTAAGTTTCCCTGTGCCACTTGGTTACCTGTAATCTGCCAAAATCCCGCAGAATTGCCCCCCACTTGGCAGGAATGGTGTGGGACTCCACCTGTTCCCCTGCGCCTACCAACTCGTGGGGAACTGAAGATGATGTTGCTGACCAGTATCGCTGTTACCACCTTTATTTTCGGTATACGTTGGCTTAGCTGGTTACAGCCTCTAGAACTGTGGGCATTTGATCGCCTGATGCAGCTTCGAACCACTGAATCACCCGATTCTCGCTTACTAGTGATTACCATATCTGAGCAGGACATCCAGTCTCAGGGTGATGAACTGCGACACGGATCGCTGGGAGAGGTTACCCTCAACCAACTGTTAGAGAAACTGGAGAAGGCCCAACCAAGGGTGATCGGACTGGATCTGTACCGAGATTTTCCTGCCAGTGAGTCAGTTTTGCGCAACCACTTGCGACAGAATGACCACCTGATTGCCATTTGCAAACGTCCTGCACCACCAGACGATCCATCTGGGATTCTGCCTCCACCCGAACTCTCAGAAGACCGTCTTGGCTTTAGTGACTTTGTTCAGGATAGCGACGGTGCCATTCGACGGCAACTCCTGTTTATGTCTCCCAATCCTACATCGCGCTGTACCACAGCTTATGCCTTTAGCCTACAGCTTGCCTTCCGCTACCTAGAAGCCAGAGGCGTTACACCAAAATTTACGCCTTCAGGAAATCTACAGTTGGGTGGGGTTGTTTTTGATCAATTAGCTAGTCGTTCAGAGGGATACCAGCCAGTTGATGCCCGTGGGAACCAGATATTACTCAATTACCGTGCCTCTCCCTCACCCCAAGCGATCGCCCAACAAGTTAGCCTCACTCAAGTTTTGACAGGACAAATCAACCCCAATGCTATCAAAAACAGAATTATTTTAATTGGTACTATAGCTCCCAGTAGTGGTGATTACTGGTATACACCCTACGGAACAGAGTTTTCCCGCAAGTTACCTGGTGTTTTCATCCATGCTCAAATGATCAGCCAGGTTCTCAGTGCTGTCTTAGACCATCGCCCCCTACTATGGGTCTGGGTACACTGGGGGGATACTCTGTGGATTGGGGTTTGGTCACTTGCAGGAGGGATTATAGGCTGGCGATTTCATGGTTTTCTCTCATTAGGACTTGCCCTGAGTGCCGCCAGTGGAACCTTAACTGGACTCTGCCTTCTACTTCTGCTGCAAGGAGGGTGGATTCCTCTGGTTCCAGCGATCGCTTCTTTACTAATCACTGGCAGCAGTATTGCTTCTATTCTTGATCAAAGAAATGACTAAAACTTCATTTTACTCAAGCCTTGCCTTTGCCATCAGCTGCACACTGACTAGCTTGATTAACGTTCCCCCACAGGCACAGGCGCAAACCAACAGTAGGGCAACTCTATCCAAAATCCAATTCACACCACCGCCACCACCAGACGCTGGCGAACCTAGCGGGCGGGCACAGGGGGGAGGTAGTCGGGGTGATTGTCTTGCAGCACTGGTGCCGAAGACTCTTGCCAAATCGGGTGAGACAGTTCTTTGGGGTTTAACAGCTAGCGATCGCCCTACTATCTGGTTTCATGCCTCTAGGGGATTGGCGGCAGGAGTTCCTATTGAGTGGATGTTACAGGATGAGTCGGGCAAGCTCATCTACAAAACCACATTCAAAGCGGCTGCAACACCGCCAGGAGTCATTGGTTTCTTGACACCCCCTACAGCAGCCCCCTTAGAACCTGGAAAATTATATCGTTGGACTGTGTCTGTTGATTGTTCTTCCTTGAAACTAAATCCAGCAGAAGCACCAGAAGAAATAGATAGACCTATACACACAATATTGTCCGGCAAAATTCAACGCATTACCCTGTCTCCAGCAATACAAAGCCAAATTGCCTCAACCAAGACTTCCTCAGAACGAGCTACTCTGTACGCTAAATCGAGTGTTTGGTATGACGCACTAACAATTCTAGGCAACCAGCTTCAGGCAGCAAACTCAAAAGACCCAGCAATTGCCACAGCTTGGGCTGAATTGCTACAACAGGTTGATTTAAAAGCCTCTGCTTCAGTGCCCTTCACGATAATTCGCCCTCAATCAAACTCACGCTAACTTTTATCAGGAAATATTTGTGATCGCTCTCGTTGAACCTCCAGCCCGTTGCGCTTCGAGATCCTGCTAGCTGGTATGTTAGCTATAGAACAATGATTGAAAAGCGGGAATGGCCCAAACGGAACGGACTGCCGAACAGACACAGGAATTGATTTTGGCGACAGCTGAAGCTCATCTCCGGCGATATGGTTACGCCCGTACTACTGTTAGTAATATGGCTCGTGCCTGTAAAATGTCGCATGCCAACGTTTATCGCTTCTTCAAAACTAAAGCTGATGTGATGGAGGCTGTTGTTGAGAAGTGGTTAGGAGGTCTGGAACAAGCCCTACAAGACCTTAACCAACAACCGGGTACCGCTAGCGAGCACCTACAAGCTTATGTCTTGGAACTGCATCGATGCAAACGAGACAAGCTTGCCGCTGACCCAGACCTATTTGAAGCTTTTCTCACAATCATCGAAGCTGAACCCATAGTAGTTAAGCATCATCTAAAAGCCTTGCAGTCCATTCTTACAGGAATTTTGACTCATGGCACACAAAGTGGTGAATTCCAGATTCATGACCTTTCTCTAGCCACTGAAGTTGTAGGTGCAGCTACCCTTAAGTTTCACCATCCCTTGATGATTCGAGAATACAAGGATGAACCAATGGAGGAGCAGGCGATCGCAGTTGTTAAACTGCTAACCATGGGACTCACAACAGGTAAAATCTAGTTATTAGAGTAACTGTGACACTTTTCAATAATTGTCACTTGTTATTTTACGGATGATTGCAGTAATATTTTCAATATCAATGTGACAAATTTCAAATTTTGTCATGCGTCACAGAATCAAGGGAAAAGGAGTCAAAACTGATGCAATACCGCAAACTAGGAAAATCGGATGCTCAAGTATCAGTATTAGGGTTGGGCTGTATGGGTATGTCGGATTTTTATGGTAGACCGCAAACGAACGATGCCCAAAGCATTGCTACGATTCGGTATGCCCTCGAACTCGGCGTCAACTTTCTTGATACGGGCGACTTTTATGGAGTTGGACACAATGAAGAACTGATTCGCGAAGCCATTAAGGATGTGCCGCGTGAACGAGTGTTTATCTCCGTAAAATTTGGTGCATTGCGCAACCACGACGGTAATTTTATCGGTTACGATAATCGCCCTGTTGCTGTGCGTAACTTCTTGGCTTACAGCCTACAACGGCTGCGCGTTAACTACATTGATCTGTACTACCCAGCCAGAGTTGATCCCAACGTGCCTATTGAAGATACAGTTGGAACTTTGGGAGAACTTGTTCAAGAAGGCAAAATTCGCTACGTCGGATTATCTGAAGCTGGTGCAGACACATTACGCCGTGCCCATGCCATTCATCCAATTACCATGCTGCAAACAGAATATAGTCTCTGGACACGGGAACCAGAAACTGACGTATTGCCAGTTTGTCGCGAACTTGGAGTTGGACTAGTTGCTTATTCCCCTCTCGGACGTGGCTTTTTGACTGGAGCAATTCAGAAACCGGAGGACTTTGCACCGGATGATTTTCGTCGTCACCTGCCCCGCTATCAAGGCGAAAATTTTGAACGCAATTTGCAACTAGTGGCAAAAATTAAAGAAATTGCAACTGAGAAGAATTGTACCCCTGCACAACTAGCACTTGCATGGCTGCTTGCCCAAGGCGAAGACATTGTACCGATTCCGGGAACTAAACAGCGTCAGCGACTTGAAGAGAATTTGGGAGCGATCGCAATTGTATTAAGTGACGATGATGTGCGCCGGATTGAGGAGGTTGCACCGATTGGCGTCGCCGCAGGGACACGCTATCCTGAAGCATTCATGCACACAGTTAATCGATGAATTTTCCTACCAAGGATTACCAATTAAGATAAATGCTGCCCAGTAGTCAGGATGGGATAAAGCAGCATTCTCAAAAGTTTTCAACTCTGATAGTAAGGGTTTGTTGCTGCCATCACAAATGGCTGGACTATTTTTTAGATTCACCCACCCTTTTAGCATTGCAATTTGAACCTGTCGCAGTGCCTCTGCTTTAATTGGAGCATTTTTTAGTCTGCTGTAGTGTATAAATTCTGCTTCTCAAGCGTGAAATCCTTTAACACTAAAAAAAAGGAGTTCGCTCATGAGTCAGAGATTCATTACTCAATCGGCGATCACTTATACCAATTTCATTTAATTTGGCTATAGATGAATGTTGTAGAGACGTTGCATGCAACGTCTCTACAAAAACAGGAGGTGTAGCAAGCTTTTAGGAAATTGGTATTACTCAGAAATTTCAGCGCAGTTAGCAGAATTCACAATCTCGAATCGCCAAAGAGCAGCAGGAACAGGCAAATTAGTAGCTCAGTGGCTGTTAGACGAAAATGGCAAGCTCTACTGTCAGTGGGTGGTTGATAGATAAAGCCGCCAGTC
>CAZZWA010000404.1:0-5553 GCA_964657555.1 uncultured Microcoleus sp. | reverse complement strand
TTTTCCCAAATCACTCCAGCTATGACTGCTGTAAAGGATAATGTATTTACCAAGCTGATTAAAAACTCGCTCTACTCCAATTTGAAAAATTTTGCACAAACTTAAGTAGGCGTACATAATTAAACGTGAGGTGACCACTCTCCATTGCCACTCTGTGTCATAGAGAGTTCGCCTGAATGGGAGAATGCTCACCCTACCGATTTTATTGATTTGGGTTTGGTAACTTTGTTGTCACTAGTAGAGCGAGGAATCAGCGAATTAGAAGAAGATTAGGGTGATTGATCGTGTCACAAACCATTGTTGAAACAAATAAGAAGAGTAAGTCACTTCCCCCAAAACTCATTGTCAAGCTCGGAAAGTTAGTCTGGACGACTCTCTGGCACATGATGATGTCGAAGCTTGCTCCGCGCAATCAGTCGGGAGAGTACATTCGCCCATCAAGCCAGTTCAGGCACTTCATCGGGATAGAGGATGAGAATCCCTATCAACCAGCAGTGGGACGTTACCACCTCTACGTTGGGCTCGGATGTCCTTGGGCTCATCGCACCCTTGTCGTTCGAGCACTCAAGGGACTTGAAGATTCCATCTCAGTGTCCATTGCCTCACCTTCATCAGATGCAGGGATCTGGGTGTTTGAACATGAGGAGGAAGGTTGCCGCACGCTGCCGGAATTATATCAGCTAGCCGAACCGAGTTACAGCGGACGTAGCACAGTTCCCGTACTGTGGGACAGTAAGACCAAGGCGATTGTCAACAACGAGAGTTCAGAGATAATTGAGATCCTCAACTCGGCATTCAACGAGTTTGCGAGTAACCCTATGCTGGATCTCTACCCAGAAAATTTGAGGGAGAAGATTGACCAATGGAATGAGAAGATATACCACGCGGTGAATAACGGTGTATATCGTTGTGGTTTTGCACAGACCCAAGCAGCTTATGAAAAAGCCTGTAACGAACTGTTTGCCACCCTAGATGAGATTGACAAAATCCTGGCGACAGCTCGATACTTATGTGGAGACCAAGTCACGCTTGCAGATATTCGTCTTTTTACTACGCTATTCCGCTTTGATATCGTCTACTACGGACTTTTCAAGTGCAATCGTCAGAGAATTCAGGACTATGAGAATCTGGGAGCCTACCTGCGTGATCTGTATCAGCTTCCCGGTGTCGCAGGTACCTGTAGCTTAGAGGCTATAAAGCAAGATTACTACGGCAATCTGTTTCCACTCAATCCAGGTGGCATCATTCCCTGTGGTCCTGATGTAACAAATCTTCTTGAACCACACGGTCGCGAAAACCTCAATAGGGAGCCAGCCGTGCAATAGTCATACCAATTCACTTTAAATTTCCTACAAACGGAGAGCAGGAGAAGTGATTTGTAGCAGGTATTTAGCAAAATGGCGCCACAGAGAGTGGTTGAGAAGATTTAGCTAGTTTTCAGTTTCCCAGACTTGATGAGAACTCGTTGCCATTACATCCCACAGATGATATTGTTCCCTTTGGAAGGCTAGATTACTCATCACATCGAGAATGTCGCTCCATTTGATGGCTCTAGCCTCCAATGAAGCGATCGCTTCAGTTACAGCCTCGCTAACCTGATTGTTTGGTGGGACTAGAGCCCCTTCTAGTCCATTGTTGTCAGTTTCTTGAGTCTCATTCATTGCTGTACCTCCAGTAATAACTTCGTATTACTTGCTGAAAGAGCAAATTTATACTGCGGAGTTGCCTGTCACTGAGCAACTTGGCTAACCATTTTGAATTTACGATTGGCCAGGGAATTAGAAAATTCCCCAGCACCAAGCCCAGAGCGAATAAGTATGAGGGTTCTAGAAGCTCTCGTAGCTCCTGCCAACGCTCACAGCACATCATTGAGCAACAATGGTTGAGAACCAAAACTCCGAATTTGCCAATCTGGACAGAGTTTATTTTTAGACATTAGTTGCACCCACTAGGTTTGAGATTTGAATTGGCAAGAAAGATCTGCGACTATCGGTAGCGATCGCCAAAGGCGGAAGGCTTCTGCAAAGCTTAGACAAAAGAGTTTTTTAGAGTTTATCTAGGCTTGCATGTCTAGTTAAAGACATTGCGCTCCGATGCTATCACGTCTGCTACGCCTTCTGGCAACTCAGCTAAATCATCAGTGCCGTCTGAGGCACTGATAGGTGAGCTAAAAGTGTAGTTGGGGTCACACTCCCCATTGTCGTATACCTGAACTACCCACTTATCGGGCAATCCTTCTACACCAATTTCTACAATGTACCAGCCATCTTTGATGAAACGAGAGGTAAGGATGGCGAACCATTCTTGGTCATCTTTGCAGATATCCCACTCTCCCATTAGAAAATTAAGCCCTAGTTGTTCTGCCTCAGTTGGAATCATGAGTGTTGTACATTAGTCAGCTCTTTTGTACGGTTTAGCAGGAGAGCGCTTGCCAGAATTTTGACTACCAATAATTAGGGAGAATGGGAGTCCATATTTCTAGGTTTATCCCGTTTTAAACTGGTAGCCGAACTCTTTTTTTTCTATAGCAATCCTAAATGAGATGCTCTCCACCTTTCCCTTGTCCCTCTTGTTCAGAAATCAAATAGGGCTGCTATTTTCTCCCTCATCCTTGCTGGCAGAGGTAGTTGAGGGTTGAGGATATAATCCTAGTTCCTTAGCTAGCTCGCGAGCAATATGAACTAAAAATTTGGCACCATCTTGGTTGCCTTCGTGGGCCATCATCGTTGAAACTTGTACTAATGTCTGCACGAAGCCAGGATCGATCAAGTCGAAATGAGCGGTTAAAACTTCTGGTTCTTCGCCATTGGGGCAGGTAATCAGTTGATTGATTAGATTCAAATAGAGACTCTGGCGTTGTTCTTGCAGTTGTTCTTGCATGATTGCCTTTTGATAGCTTGAGAGTTCATGTTACCCAAGTTATTGATTATGAAATGTTGCATTTTTAGCAAAATTGTTTCAAGAAAAAATGTGGAAATTTTATTGATTTTGTATACTTGACTACCAGAGCTGGTTGGAGTCAGTGTCCTAAAGTCTGTAAGAGCAAATCGCAAGCCAATGTCCGATATGCTTACTGTAAGTCTATGGACAGTGGTTAGGGAAAAGAGGGGAGCGCGTGCGCTAATGAACTTTTTTGATAAATTGAATGGAGCGATCGCCCGCAATCAGAGCTTGCTGTTTGCGGGGCTCGATCCCGATCCAGATATAATGCCCAAGCGCTATCGCTTAGCGTCTTTGCAGAGTAATGGCTCCAAAGGAAACACAGGCAGTATTATTGATAGCTTGCGGAACTGGCTGCAATGCCTCATTGCCGAAACATCTGATAAAGTTTGCGCCTATAAGCCCACTCTTGGCTTTTACCTCGCCTTGGGTGCTCCTGGATTAGAACTGCTGCACCAAATTTTGGCATCTATCCCCGATCACATCCCGGTTATTTTGGATGCCAAGCATGGTGACATCAACAGCAGCACTATCGTTGCCCGGACAGTTTTTGTCGAATGGCAGGTAGATGCGATCACTTTAACTCCTTACTCAGGACAAGACCACGTCGCGCCTTTTTTGGTTTACCCTGGTAAAGCGGTTTTTGTTCTGTGCTCTACTTCCCATCGGGCAGCAGCTGCCTTGCAGCAGTTTCCTACAAACGAATCTCCCTTTTACTTGCAGATAGTCAAAGAAGCAAAAAACTGGGGCACCCCCGAACAAGTGGGTTTAGAAGTAGGAACAACAGCCCCTGATATCCTAGCCCGGATTCGAGCAGATGCACTTGAACGTTTGATCCTGGCTCGTAGCATCTGGGCAGAGGGGAACTGTGACATAGCCAAAATTTTAGCAGCAGGTTTGAATAGGAATGGCGATGGTTTGCTCATTCCTGTTCCCTTGGAAGCATTGATTGGAGAACATCCAGGAGAGCAAATTCAGTCTTTAAATCAGGAAATTAATCAAGCGAGAAACCAGGTTATCAGTGAGGGTTCTACTTGTTCTGTATGGTTGCCGGATGTCTGTTTATTGAATCAGCATCCCCATTTTGACTTGATTTTGCAACTGTATGACATTGGCTGCATTCTGTTTGGCAACTTTGTTCAAGCTTCAGGGGCAGTATTTCCTTATTACATCGACTTACGCAAAGTCATCTCTAACCCCCAAATTTTCCATCAAACTCTGAGTGCATATGAGGGCATTCTCAAAGACCTCAATTTTGACCGGATCGCAGGTATTCCTTATGGTTCTTTACCTACTGCTACTGGCTTAGCGCTGCGCCTCAATCGTCCAATGATTTTTCCCCGCAAGGAAGTCAAAGCCCATGGCACCAGAAGGGTGATTGAGGGGAACTTCCATCCAGGGGAAACCGTTGTGGTGGTAGATGACATTCTCATCAGTGGTAAAAGTGTGATGGAAGGAGCACAAAAAATTAAATCAGCTGGGTTAAATGTTCATGACATTGTGGTATTCATCGATCATGAGCAAGGGGTGAAAGATAGGTTAAGGGAAAATGGCTATCGGGCTCATTCAGTATTGAAGATTTCTGAAATTACAGAAACTCTATATCAAGCAGGGCGAATTGATGAGGAGCAGTTCAAAACTTTTGCAGAGACATAGAGAGCTGTAGTACTTTGGGATTGGCGAGAGAGGAGAGGTAGAAAACGTTGCTGACTCCCCTTTTCACCCAATTTTCTCAACATTTAAGCCAGAAACCTATCAAGTTTCACAAATTGTTGCGTCTATGTTGCTCAGATAAATTCAAATCTATTGACGTATTTTGCTTGTGGGGAGTTTAATATAGATGATTTAATAAGAGCGCTTTCGATATTTATCGCTCTTCCATCACTCTCGCTGGGGAATATTCCAAAAGCCTTGATTTTGTAGGGGTGAAGCATTGTGGAGATCAATCCATCGTCACAGCCGAAAGTGTAGATACCGCAATGCTTCACCCTGTCCAGAGTGATTAAAGAGATTACACCAAGTTGCGTTCCATCATGTCATTCTGAGCCCTTCACTTCGTTCGAGGGTAAACTCCGCGAAGCATCTGCAAGATGCTTCGCTACACTGCTCGCGTACTCATGACAGATTACCTCTTTGACTGCAACTTGGTATTAATCAAAGATAGCTTTTTATATCAATTCCGCTGGAATACCCATAATAAACAAAAGGCAATAGCACTCAAAAGCCATTGCCTTTTACTTCAAATTAGCCTTCATGTATTGCCAAAGATTCAAAGGCTATTCAAAATTAGCACCCCCAATGATTGCTCCATCTTACTATGTGTTCTGCTGATCCGCTGGATCACCATATGGGTCTTCACTGGCTGGGCGGACGTTACCAAGTCCCTCAGCTTCTTGATCTGCTGGATCGCCATATGGATCTTCACTAGCTGGGCGGACGTTGCCGAACTGCCCCTGAGTATTAGCAGCTTGCGGTTGACTGGGATCAAAATCAGGATTTTGTTGTTCCTCGTCGGTATTGCCGAGGACAGCATCCTTTACTTTTTTCAAAAACCCATCTGTCATAATTTATTTCCTTTTTTACGTCTAGATTAAGTAGGAAACCGCAATTTAA